>JAPHRO010000025.1 GCA_026195895.1 Gammaproteobacteria bacterium | reverse complement strand
GTTGCCGCAATTACGGCGGGCGGAAGACTTTGTTGTGTGTCGGCCTGTTGCTGCAGACTGTTCCAGTAGAGGAAACCGGCTATAGCTGCGGTGAGAAGTAGTAGAAAGCCAAGGGTAGGAATCCATCGTTTTGACATGCTTGTTTGATCCTGTTCATTTGCTGGCGCTAGCGGATGTTGCGCTCATTATATGGCTGACTGACTATATAGTGAATGGAATTATTACTGATCGCTGATTATTTACGGCTCGTTCAATTCAGCAGGTGTAGCAATGGTGCTGTTTATTTATTTGCCGCGATCAGGTGTGGGTTTTTTTATCATCAAGACAGTTATTGATGTTATTCAGTTCAGCGTTTTTCTGTTCACTATAAGACACATACCACAGCCATAAAAATCCACTGAAACCGGCAAACATCGAGGCAGTAAGAATGGCGGTTTTTGTGTTGATCAGGGCGTCCAGATGATCAATAAACCCAATGCCGGCGATAAATATCGACATGGTAAAGCCCATGCCGCCGAGCAGGCCGATGCCAATGACATGCCGCATGGTGACGCAGCGCGGCAGTTCGCCCAGCCCCAGGCGCAGTGCCAGCCAGGTAAAGCTGGTGATGCCCAGGGTTTTACCAACCACAAGCCCCAGAAAAATGCCCCAGAATTCTGAACTGTTGATGGTGCTGGGTAGCATATCAAAATTGACCGGAATACCCGCATTGGTCAGCGCAAAGACTGGCAGGATAAACAGGGCGATCGGTCGTCTGACGGCATGTTCCCAGCGTTGTAACGGCGTGGTAGCGGTTTCGGCGACCCGCTCTATATCTTCGATGACTTCATGTTCGTTATCTTTCGAAAGTATATGCTGATCATCCTGGCTTTCCTTTTCCAGGTATTCAAATTTTTTGACCAGATGGCGCACCTTTTCGATAAACCATTCGGCTTCGTGTTTGGGTTTGGCCGGTACGGTCATGGCGCCTAATATGCCGGCAATCGTGGAGTGTACGCCGGAAGCATGAATAGCGAACCATAGCAGTATGCCGCCAACAAGATAGGGCAATGGATGGCGTACACCAATTCGGTTCATCGCCATCATTATGGTAAAAATGGCGGCGGCCTGGTATAGATAATCCATGTGCAGATGATCGACATAAAAAACCGCAATGACCACCACGGCACCCAGATCATCAAATATGGCCAGTGCAGTCAGGAAAGTGGTGACCACAATGGGGATGCGCTTTCCCAGCAATGCCAGTACACCCACGGCAAAAGCGGTGTCGGTGGCCATGGGAATACCCCAGCCATGTTCGGCGATGGTGCCGGCATTGATGCCGTAGTAGATCAGTGCTGGTAGCAACATGCCACCAATGGCTGCCGCCAGGATGGGCAAGGTAAAGCGAAATGATTTGAGTTCACCGGCCAGCAGTTCGCGTTTGATTTCCAGACCAATGACATAAAAAAACAGGGTCATTAATCCATCGTTGACCCAGAGCTGGTTGGTCATTTCAAATGTCCAGCCGTTTAAATAAAAGCCGGACACATTATTGCTTACAGTGTGATAGATATCGCTCCAGGGGGAGTTGGCAATAAATATCGCCATAAAAGTGGCCAACACCAGCAGGGCGTTGCTGGTTTTCTGGTCGCGAATAAATTCTCTGAAAGGATAGGTGAGATAATCGAAACCCTTTTGCAATGGCGAGCTTAATGAGTCATTGTTATTGCGCATGGTGTCAAATGGTTCAGTATGAGTCATTTTTATTGAGTATATGACAGCATATTGAATCCAGAAGGATTTGGATCAAATTAAGCAGGGATAATTTTTGCCAGGATACGGCTTTGTTTAGACGGCGCGGGGTGGTGCTATACTGAGCGACCAGCGGGCAGATTATTGAAATGTAAAAAGAGAGGGGTGCTGTGACTTATACCGACACATCGATACAGGGTTCGATTAATCTGGAATGTGGTCAGGGCTTTATTCGACATCCGGGTGGTCAGGATGCGGTGGCTATCCATGATTTAATTCACCGCTGCAAACCACTGGATGAAAACTCGACCTACTGCAATCTGCTGCAAACTACCCATTTCGCTGATACCTGTGCACTGGTCGAATGTGATGGCAAGATCGTTGCCTTTGTCTCCGGTTATCGACCGCCCAAACTGGAGCATGTGTTATTCATCTGGCAGGTGGCTGTCGATCCCGAATACCGGGGCAAAAGCCTGGGCAAGCGCTTGATGAAGTTCCTGCTCAGTAAACCCGAGATGGCCGATATCCGTTTTCTGCACACCACCATCACCAGGAGCAACGGACCATCCAAAGGCCTGTTTGATAGCCTGGTGAAAGATCTGGGCTGTCGCCAGGGCACTACGCCGATGTTCGATAAGCAACTGCATTTCCAGGATGAGCATGAGTCCGAGCATTTGATGCATATCGGGCCATTTAATCTCGCCGAATTGCCGCCCCTGAATGAGGATGAGTAGTTATTCTCCCCATGCTTGTTAAATGTATTTTTACAGTGTTCGTGATAAAATCGCCCGTTCCTCCACAGAAACACAGGCGCTATGACACGCAAGCTGTATATTAAAACCTTCGGTTGCCAGATGAATGAATATGATTCGGCCAAAATGCACGATGTGCTGGCTGAACAGGGGCCAATCGAACGCGTTGATAATCCCGAAGATGCCGACATTCTTTTGCTAAATACCTGTTCTATCAGGGAAAAGGCCCAGGAGAAGGTGTTTTCGCAACTGGGTCAATGGAAAAACTGGAAACGGGACAAGCCGAATCTGGTGATTGGTGTCGGTGGCTGTGTGGCATCCCAGGAGGGAGAAACCATTCGTAAGCGCGCGCCTTATGTCGATATGGTGTTTGGTCCGCAAACCCTGCATCGCCTGCCAGAAATGCTCAAGGGGGTCGATCTGGATCACAGGTCGGTGGTGGATATATCTTTCCCCGAAATCGAGAAATTCGACAACCTGCCCGAGCCCAGAGCCGATGGCCCAACGGCCTTTGTTTCCATTATGGAAGGCTGTAGCAAGTACTGTACGTTTTGTGTCGTGCCCTACACCCGCGGCGAAGAAATTTCCCGCCCGTTCGATGATGTGCTGGCCGAGGTCGCTCAGTTGGCCGAACAGGGTGTGCGTGAAATTCATTTGCTGGGGCAGAATGTCAATGCCTATCGTGGTGAAATGCATGATGGTGAAATCGCTGATCTGGCGCTGTTAATTCATTATGTGGCGGCGGTTGATGGCATCGATCGTATCCGCTTTACCACTTCCCATCCGGTGGAGTTTTCTGACGCATTGATTCAGGCTTACGCCGAGGTACCGGAACTGGTCAGCTTTGTGCATTTACCGATTCAGAGTGGCTCAGACCGCGTGCTGGCTGCCATGAAACGCGGTCACATGGCGATCGAATACAAACAGAAAATTCGCCGTTTGCGTGAGGCGCGTCCCGATATCACCGTTTCGTCTGATTTCATAATTGGTTTTCCCGGCGAAACGGATGCAGACTTTGAACAGACCATGCAGCTCATTGAAGATGTGGGTTTCGATCATTCGTTCAGTTTTATTTACAGTGCTCGCCCGGGTACGCCCGCTGCGTCGCTGGCCGACGACGTCGATATGCAGGTTAAAAAGCAGCGCCTGGCCCGCCTGCAGAAACGCATTAGTGAAATGGAAGCAGACATTTCAAAAGCCATGATCGGTACCGTGCAGCGAGTGCTGGTGGAACGACCATCGAAAAAAGATCCCGGACAAATGGCCGGTAAAACCGAAAATAACCGGACGGTTAATTTTGATTGCAGTGAACGCATGATTGGACATTTTGTCGATGTGCGAATTACCGATGCTTTGCCAAATTCATTACAGGGCGAGTTTATCGATTTAGCTGAAATCGATGCCAAACGCCTGTCCGCCTGAAATCATTTATCGAAAAAACTATACTTAAAATATGACTCAAAGTCTGGAAATTGATTTAACGCCTGCTGACAATTTACGTTTAGCAAATCTCTGCGGCCCGTTGAATGAGCATCTGCGTCAGATTGAATCTCGGCTGGGTGTGGAAATTAATAATCGTAATCATCGCTTTCAGTTGATCGGTGAAGCCGCGAATGTGCAGTTGAGCGCGGAAGTTTTAAAAGAACTTTATCAGCTCACCGAAACCGAAGAACTTTCATCATCATCACTTAATATTTTTTTGCAGGATTCGGCACTGGAGCAACTGGGAAAAATCCCCGAGTTTGATGACAGCCTATGGAGTCTGCAGTTACGCAAGGGTACGATAAAAGGCCGTGGTCCCAGTCAGGTGAGTTATCTACATAATATACAGACGCATGATTTGAGTCTGGGTATTGGCCCTGCTGGAACCGGTAAAACTTATCTGGCAGTTGCCTGTGCCGTGGAAGCGCTGGAATCAGAAAGAGTGCGTCGCCTGGTACTGGTTCGGCCTGCGGTGGAAGCAGGAGAACGTCTGGGGTTTTTGCCGGGTGATCTGGCGCAGAAAATAGATCCTTATTTGCGTCCGATGTACGATGCACTGTATGAAATGCTCGGTTTTGAACGCGTTGAAAAACTGGTTGAAAGAAATATTATAGAAATTGCACCGCTGGCTTATATGCGTGGTCGAACTTTAAATGATGCGTTTATTATTATGGATGAAGCGCAAAATACCACCCGGGAACAAATGAAAATGTTTTTAACCCGCATTGGTTTTGGTTCAACAGCGGTAGTTACCGGTGATGTCACCCAGATTGATTTACCGCGGGAAACACAGTCCGGTTTGCGCCATGCCATTGAAGTATTGAAAGATGTTGAGGGCATTGCCATGACTTTTTTCAGTGCGCGGGACGTGGTGCGCCATCCAATGGTAAAGCGCATCGTCAATGCCTACGATAAATATGAGAACGAATAAACAATCATGTCAGTGGAAATAGACGTGCAATATTCAGAAAACTTATCTGACTCCGACGAGCCTCCGTCGATAAGCGAATTTCAGGCATGGGCGAACCTCGCCATGCGGGAAGATAAAGATGTCCAGCTCAGTATCCGCATCGTCGATGCAGACGAAAGTCAGGCGCTAAATAACGCCTATCGCGGAAAAAATAAGCCTACCAATGTTCTCTCGTTTCCGATGGATATACCACCAGGTATGCCAGAAGATTTAGGTGTCGCCATGCTGGGTGATCTGGCTATTTGTGCCAGCGTGGTCGAACGCGAAGCCAGGGAACAAAATAAACCATCTAGAGATCACTGGGCGCACATGACTATTCATGGCATGTTGCATTTACAGGGTTATGATCACATCGAAGATAACCAGGCTGAACAAATGGAAAGCCTGGAAATAGATTTGTTACAACAATTGGGTATCGCCAATCCATACGAGTCTACAGTAAAGGCACAAATGAAATGAACGATCAAACTTCCGATTCAGCGTTATCCTTGCGCGAAAAACTCAGCCGGATTTTTCTGGATGTTCCACAGGACCGTGAAGAACTGATTGATGTGTTACACAGTGCGCACAAGCGTGATTTGTTTGATGTCGATGCATTGACCATGATTGAAGGTGTATTTCAGGTAGCTGAGATACAGGTGCGTGACATCATGGTGCCGCGTTCCCACATGGTGGTGCTGGATGCGAAAAATGCCTATGAAGATATGCTGCCGGTGGTTATTAATTCAGGTCATTCACGCTTTCCGGTTATCGGTGACAATCGTGATGAAATAGTTGGTATCCTGCTGGCAAAAGATTTACTGCGCTATGTGAGTGAAGAAAATCGTAAAGATTTTGAAATAAAAGATGTGCTCCGTGCGCCGTCTTTTGTGCCGGAAAGCAAGCGCTTAAATGTATTGTTGAAAGAATTTCGAGCCAGTCGCAATCACATGGCCATAGTGGTTGATGAATATGGCGGTGTTTCTGGCCTGGTAACCATAGAAGATGTGCTGGAGCAGATTGTTGGTGAAATAGATGATGAGCATGACATTGAAGATGTCGGCAACATTCGTCGCCTGGGTGTGAACCGCTATTCCGTTAAGGCGTTGACACCCATTGATGAAATTGATGAGTTTCTTGAAAGTAATTTCAATAGTGACGAGTATGAAACACTGGCCGGTTTATTGATGAAACATCTGGGGCATTTGCCGAAACGGGGCGAGTCGGTAATGATTGATCGGTTCCTGTTCAAAATAATGAGTGCCGATAGTCGTCGCATCAAGCATGTGCAAATTATTTTATTACCAGAAAACCCCAAAGATGCTGATGTTACTTGACTATATAAAAACAAAAAATAAAACTCGAATAAAATTACTCGATTTTACTGCCCTGATAGCCGGCTTATTACTGCCTTTTTCTTACGCCCCCTATAATCAGTTCTGGTTGATGTTTCCTCTTTTGGGCTGGCTGTTTTTAATAACAGTTAATCAATTGCCAAAACGTGCTTTTTACCGTGGCTGGTGGTTTGGTATGGGCTGGTTTGCCCATGGCATTAGCTGGATATATTACAGTCTGCATTATCATGGCAATACCCCGGTCTTTCTGGCAACGCTGATTATTTTATTGCTGGCTGCATACTTGTCGTTGTTTCCAGGGCTTGCTCTTTATAGTGCGCGCAAGTTTTTCAAGGCGACATTAACAAAACAGTTAGCGGTGATTTTCCCTTTATTCTGGTTGCTGTCGGAATGGTTGCGCGGTTATTTTCTTACCGGCTTTCCCTGGTTACAAACCGGTTATGCGCAGATTGATACCCCATTGGCTGGATACGCGCCGGTCATTGGTGGTTTAGGTATGAGTGGCCTGGTTGCTTTAAGCAGTGGCTTGCTGGCAATTGCGGTGTGTAAAAAAGATTACAAGGCGCCACTCGCTGTACTGGCGTTTATCTGGCTGGTCGGTTTTGGTTTGATGCAGTATAACTGGACAGAGTCAGCAGGTAATAAAATTAAAGTCAGTATGATTCAGGGCAACATCCCGCAAAGCCAGAAGTGGAAACGTCATATGCATCCGGTGACGCTGGATATGTATCTCAAATTAACCCGGCAGCATTGGGACAGTGATTTAATAATCTGGCCGGAAACCGCAATACCCGATTACCAGCATCGGGTGACGTATTATTTAAAAAACTTAAAACAGGAAGCGGAAGTTCAGGATACGGATGTTTTGCTGGGTCTGTTTGTGCGTGATATGGAAAAAGGCCGTTATTATAATTCGGTATTAAGCATGCGTGATGGCATGTATCAGAAACGGCACCTGGTGCCATTGGGCGAGTTTTTTCCGTTCCGTGAATTGCTGGAGTTTTTTACCCGATGGATAAAAATTCCCATGTCAGATGTTGATTCCGGGCCGGAACAACAAAGCCTGGTCACGGCGGCGGGGCAATCGCTGGGTATTAATATTTGTTTTGAAGATGCTTTTGATCGAGACGTTTTGAAAAGTCTGCCCGAGGCGAGCCTTCTGGTAAATCTCAGCAATGACGCCTGGTTTGAAGATTCTGCAGAGGCCTGGCAGCATCATCAAATTGCCCGCATGCGTGCTCTGGAAACAGGGCGTTATATGCTGCGTTCGACCAACACCGGTGTTTCATCGATAATTGATGAAAAAGCCAGAGTGTTGGCCATCTCACCACAATTTGAACAGCATGTGCTGACCTATGATGTGCAGCCTATGAAAGGCAGTACGCCTTATGTGATCTGGCAAAATTATTTAACTGTAGCGGGTAGTTTTTTCATATTGCTGGGTTTGTGGTGGCGAATAAAAAATGCCCATTAAGAAAATATTTTTTATATCTTGTCTGTCCTGTTTTTTATCGGTAGTGCTGGCAGGCAAGCCCGTGGTGGAAAATGTCAAAGCAGAATGTGATCCGGATCGAGTGTGTAAGTTCGATGTGACATTGCGTCATGCCGATGCAGGCTGGAGTCATTATGCCAACGGCTGGGAAATTTTAACGCCGAGCGGTGAAATTGTGGGACGCCGGGTACTGGCGCATCCCCATGTCAATGAACAGCCGTTTACGCGATCCTTGCGTGATGTGTCTATACCGGCTTCAGTCGACCGGGTCATTATCAGGGCACATGATTCCACGCATGGTTATAGCGAGCGAAAATATGTCATCCGATTAAACTTTGGCAACTGATTAAGTAAATCAGTTGCCAGAAGTGTCGTCGGTACATTACTGCATTATTTGTCCAGGCGTTTAAAGTCCGTATGTTTGCAATTCGGACAGGGCGGAATTTGACTGGTGGTATTAAAGTGCACCATCTGTTTACACTTGATACATACCAGCGAACCCGGGCCGGTTATTTCACCCGTGTGATATTCAGTGATGTCACATTTTGGGTGAGATAATTGCTCAAGCTCAACCCGAGTTTTATCAGCGACTGATAGAAACAGCTCCAGTACTTTCTGCTCAATAATATCAATATCGAGCATCAGCCATTCACTGAATTCATGACTGGTTTCCATCAGATATTCGGCGGCATCGTTAATATCGCGTTTGATATAGTTGCCAATTTCTTCGGCTTCTTCCAGGGTGATTTCTCCCAGATGAATGGCCTGTTTCTTGGCCTGGTCTATTGCTCTCTGTAGTGTGGGTACAGCTTCAGCCTCTGCCGTATCGATCGAGTCACGGATTCTGGCCATCATTCGGTTGTATGCGTCAACTAATCCTTTGTCGTCCTGGTTGTAATCCTGGGGTTCATCCTGGCGGTCTGGGGCGGACATATATTACCTCTCTCTATGCGCCTGAGTTTCCTTGCTCTTGTTAGTAATGTATCCTTCCTGTTCTGTAACCATTTGGCTCGCCTTTGCAGGTCCAGTGCAGTACTGAAAAATGAATATTTACTGATGTAAACACACGTTTTTCGCTCTGTTGTGAAACCCGGTAGAGGCCAGCCGAACAATTACCAAATTTTGTTATGTATTTAACTGTTATTTAGTTATAGCCCAGATTATAGAATTTCGTTGGACCAGCCATCAGATGCAAGAAAATTACACCCCCAGCACCATAGAACAGAATGCCCAGGACTATTGGGCGAAAAATAAATTATTTCAGGCAATGGAGGATGCGTCGCAGGACAAATTCTATTGTCTGGCCATGTTTCCCTATCCCAGTGGTCGGTTACACATGGGCCACGTACGTAACTATTCCATCGGTGATGTGATCTCTCGTTATCAACGAATGCAGGGTAAGAATGTATTGCAACCCATGGGCTGGGATGCGTTTGGCCTGCCCGCCGAAAATGCCGCGCATAAGAATAAAGTGGCCCCCGCTAACTGGACCTATCAGAACATCGATTATATGCGCGGTCAGCTCCAGCGCCTGGGCTTTGCTTATGACTGGGATCGCGAGTTAGCTACCTGTACCCCGGAATATTATCGCTGGGAACAGTGGCTGTTTACCAGACTGTATGAAAAAGGTCTGGTGTACAAAAAGAATGCCGTAGTGAACTGGGACCCGGTGGATCAGACCGTGCTGGCCAATGAGCAGGTGGTCGACGGTTGTGGCTGGCGCTCGGGTGTACCGGTCGAGCGTAAGGAAATCCCTCAGTGGTTTATGAAAATTACCGATTATGCCGATGAGCTATTGGCTGATATCGATAAACTTGACGGCTGGCCGGAGCAGGTGCGCACCATGCAGCGCAACTGGATTGGTCGATCCGAAGGTGTGGAATTACATTTTGATGTGGTCGGCGAAGAACCGCTGATCGTGTACACCACCCGTCCCGACACCCTGATGGGGGTGACTTATGTGGCGGTAGCTACCGAGCACCCGCTGGCGAAGAAAGCCGCTGAATCGAATGATGTGCTGGCGACATTCATTGCCGAATGCAAGAACACCAAAACGGCAGAAGCCGACCTGGCCACCATGGAAAAACGCGGTATGGATACCGGCTTTAAAGCCATTCATCCCATTAGTGGTGAAGCAGTACCGGTCTGGACGGCTAATTTTGTCCTGGCAGATTATGGTTCCGGTGCGGTGATGTCGGTGCCGGCACATGATCAACGTGATTACGAATTTGCTAAAAAGTATGGTCTGGCTATTAGGCAGGTTATTTACCCGGTCAATGACCAGGTGGTTGATCTTGAACAGGAGGCCTTTGTCGAAAAAGGCGTGCTGAAAAATTCCGGCCAGTTTGACGGAAAAACTTCTGCCCAGGCGTTTGATGCGATTGCAGACTTTTTATCATCGCAGGGCAAGGGGGAAAAACAGGTGAATTTCCGTCTGCGTGACTGGGGTGTGTCGCGTCAGCGCTACTGGGGTACGCCGATCCCCATTATTAATTGCGATAGTTGTGGCTCGGTGGCGGTGCCCGAAGATCAGTTGCCGGTAATTCTGCCGGAAGATGTCGTGTTTGGTGATGACGTCGGTTCACCGATCAAAAAAATGCCCGAGTTTTATGAAACTACCTGTCCCAAATGTGGTGGCAAGGCCGAGCGTGAGACCGATACCTTCGATACGTTTTTTGAATCGTCCTGGTATTACGCCCGGTTTACCTGTCCGGATGCTGAGCAGATGCTGGATGATCGTGCCAATTACTGGTTATCGGTTGATCAATACATTGGCGGTATCGAGCATGCGGTATTGCATCTGTTGTATGCGCGATTTTTCCACAAACTGATGCGTGATGTGGGTCTGGTCAAAACCGACGAGCCGTTCACCAATTTGTTGACTCAGGGCATGGTGCTGAAAGACGGTACCAAGATGTCCAAGTCGAAAGGCAATACCGTCGATCCCCAGGGATTAATCGATCAATACGGCGCGGACACCGTGCGTTTATTCACCATGTTTGCGGCACCGCCGGAACAGTCGCTGGAATGGGCAGACTCCGGTGTCGATGGCGCCTCACGTTTTCTTAAGCGATTATGGAAGCAGGTGTTTAGTCATGTGTCGGCTGGGCCGGTCGAGGCATTGGATAAAGATGCACTGGATGAAAAACAGAAAGCCATCCGCCTCAAACTGCACGAAACCATCAGGAAAGTAAGCGACGATATCGGTCGTCGTTATACCTTCAATACAGCAATTGCCGCGGTTATGGAATTGATGAACGAACTGGCGAAGTTTAATGACGATTCAGAGCAGGGCCGCGCAGTCATGCAGGAGGCACTGGATGCAACGGTCTTACTATTGTCGCCGATCGTGCCACATATTACTCATGAGCTGTGGCAACAACTGGGACATGAGACGGTCATTGTTAATGAGTCCTGGCCCGAGTACGATGAATCGGCACTGGTGCGTGACAGCATCGAATTAATTGTCCAGGTGAATGGTAAGCTACGCGCTAAAATTCAGGTGCCAGCGGATGCCGATAAAGCTACTATTGAACAACTGGCTGTCGACAATGACAATGTAAAGGCGCATACAGAGGGTAAAACCTTGCGCAAGCTCATTGTGGTTCCCGGTCGTTTAGTCAATCTGGTTGTGAATTAAAGTTTGTTCAAGTTAAAAAACAGCTTCGATAATTTTTCTTTAATGGTCATGGCATTGTTGTTAGCGGCTTTGTTGTCGAGTTGTGGTTTTCATTTGCGCGGTGCCTATCAATTACCGCCACAAATGACGACCAGTTATATTCAGGCAGACAATCCAAATAGCGAGCTCGTACGTGCGCTAAAACGATCGTTAAAAGCCAGCGGTATAAAACTTGCTGAGACAAAACAGGCCGCACAGGCTGTCTTGAAAATTTTTAATGAGCAACAGAATAAACGTATTATCTCGGTCGATAGCCGAGGCCAGGCGCGGGAATATGCGCTGATGTATTCAGTCAGTTTTTCAGTTAGCAGTAATGATACGGCATTTGAAATTAGCGAGCAGAAGCTGCAACTTGAACGCGATTTCCTGTTTGATACCGAGGATGTGTTAGGTAAAGGTCGTGAAGAAGATGTGCTGTTCAAGGATATGCAACAGGATACGGTGCGACTAATTATGTTGCGCCTGGAAGCTCAGGGCGCAAGAAAGAATACTCAATAATTATGAAACTGCGTCCTGATCAAATTCTCCAGCATTTAAAAAAAGGTATACAGCCGCTTTACTTTATAAGCGGTGATGAGCCTTTGCAGGTTATGGAAACAGCAGATGCAATACGTGCTTTTGCCAGAAGCCAGGGTTTCAGTGAACGCGAAGTAATGGATGTGGATACCCACTTCGAATGGAATCAGTTACTCGACGCAGGTAACAGCATGTCCCTGTTTGCCGAGCAACGTATTCTCGAACTGCGTATGCCAACGGGGAAACCGGGTAAAACCGGTTCGCAAGTGCTACAGGAATACGCCCAGCGTCCGGCTGATGATGCAGTATTAATTGTTACCAGTGGCAAACTGGAAGGCAGCGCAAAAAATACCAAATGGTTCAAAACGCTGGATCAGGCCGGGGTGATTATTCAATGCTGGCCAGTAGCAACCCATGAGCTGCCTCGCTGGGTTGAGCTGCGTATGTCAGCGAAAGGCATGCAACCCAGTAGTGAAGCAGTGGCGTTAATTGCCGAACGTGTCGAAGGTAACTTGCTGGCTGCGGCGCAGGAAATCGATAAGCTATTTTTACTCTATGGTGAAGCACAACTTGGGATCGAAGAAGTGACCGCAGCAGTCGCGGATAGTGCGCGCTATAGTATTTATGATCTGGTTGATAGTGCCCTGGTTGGCGACCTGGCCAGAACCTCACGTATTGTCGGTGGCCTGAAAAATGAAGGCGTCGAACCTGTGTTAGCGTTGTGGGCATTGACCCGTGAAGTGCGTCTGCTGACCTCGGTGGCCGAGGCGAATATGTCTCAGGATGCAGCCATGGCCAAAGCCAGAGTATGGGATAATCGCAAACCGCTGGTACGCAAAGCATTGGCCCGGCACTCGGTGGCCAGGTGGAAAAGTTTTTTAAAGCGCTGTGCGCGCATCGATAAAGTGATCAAAGGTATTGAACTGGGGCGCCCCTGGGATGAATTATTGGCTTTAAGTACGCAAATCGCGCGTAGTCGTTAGAATAAATTTATATTGGAAACACACAATGAATAAATATCATGTATACGGAATTGGTAATGCACTGGTCGACATGGAATTTGAAGTTGAAGACGAATTCTTTCAGCAATATGGTATCGACAAGGGCCTGATGACCCTGGTGGATGAGCAGCGTCAGCATGAGTTGATTACTCATCTCGATGCTTTTGACGGCAAGAAAGCATCCGGTGGTTCGGCAGCCAATACTATTATCGCCGTCAATTATTTTGGTGGTAAATCATTCTATTCATGTAAAGTTTCCAGCGATGAACTGGGTGATTTCTATGTCGAAGACCTGCAGGCAGCGGGTGTTGACTCTAATGTGGGCGATGGCCGCAAGGACGGTATTACCGGCAAGTGTCTGGTTCTGGTGACCCCCGACGCTGAACGTACCATGAATACTTTTCTGGGCATTACTGAAACCTTTTCAGTAGATGAAATACACCAGGATGCACTGACCCAGTCGGAGTATCTCTATATTGAAGGCTATCTGGTGACATCCCCTACCGGTCGACATGCGGCAATCGAAGCGCGCAGAATTGCCGAAGACGCTGGCGTTAAAACCGCGTTAACTTTTTCCGATCCGGCCATGGTTAAATTCTTCAAAGATGGTCTGGCTGAAATGATTGGCGCAAAAGTAGACTTGCTGTTCTGCAATGAAGCTGAGGCGCTAAGCTGGGCGGGAACAGAAAATTTCGACCAGGCGGTAGAATCAATAAAACAGATTGCGGATACCTTTGCCATTACCCTGGGCAGTAAAGGTGCGCTGCTATATGACGGCAAGCGTGTGATTGAAATATCAGCCCATGAAATTACCGCGGTAGACAGCAATGGGGCTGGCGATATGTTCGCCGGGGCTTTTCTCTATGGGATTACCCACGGCCATTCATTTTTTGAGGCGGGGAATATAGCCAGTCTGGCGGCGGCGAAAGTGGTCAGTCAGTTTGGTCCTCGGCTGAATGCGGAAGAGCATAAAGCGATACTGGACATTGTGTTTGGTTAACAGCGGCCGGGATTGGTCTGCTGCTTTCTGCACGATGATGTCCGCAGGATGACCGTTCAGCTCTGTGGGGAACACCAGGAACCGCAATATTGGGTGTCTGCGTATGATAGACTATAGTCTAATTTAATAAGTCATTGTTTTTTATAATTTTTATTTAAAAGTCCTGCTGGTGTGTTGGAAAAATCTGATTTACAGCTATTATTTAATAAATAACATTAAAAATATTTATCTAAGAGGATGAGCTTGCGGGGTTTATCTAGTTTAATGTCCTCGCGATCAAGCTAAAGAGCAGATATGGATAAACGTAAATTTCCACGCAAAGAAGTTATACTTGAAGTGGAGCTGGGCTATCAAACCGGCGACATTCAGGTTGTACATACCCGTGATATCAGTGATGGCGGTCTATTTGTCATTCTTGAAGATGTGAATAAACCCGTTATTGGTGAGGTGGTAAATGTCAAACTGGTCGGTGAATCAGCGGGATTAGAGGTTTTTCCCAGTGCCGAAGCGATAGTGGTTCGGCATGAGCAGTCGGGCATCGGTCTGGCTTTTATTGAGATGGATTTCGTTGGTGAATAATGGATGTGTGATGGCATGGAATTAATGGCATTAGTTTATGAAACCCGGTCAAGGAAATGAGGAACGTTTAGGTGAGTGACTCGAACACTAATAACTCTGACAATAATAATTCAGCGAATACTAATCAGAACCCCAATAATGAAGTAGCACAGCCGGTGCAGGATGTGCCGTATGCTGAGTTGATAGAAAATATTCTGACCAAACTGGAAGAATATTTTTCCGAGCATACGGTTGACCTGTTTAAGAAAACCGATGAGTTTCTATTTAATTCGGCCAATACAGCGACCAGCATCGATGTACAAAATCGCATGTTTGAATTCATGAATGGTTTGCGCGCCCAGAAAGATGAAATGGAAAAGAATTTTATTCAGGAACTCAGTTTTTATTTGCAGCCTGTTTCTGAAATAGCGGAATTGCCCAAAAAGAAAAAACATAAAAAGCCGGGAAGCAGCCAGTTTAGTCTGGTCGAGCAGGATGAAATGGATGAGATGGTCACCCTGACCACCATCAGCAGTAAAGCCGCGCAGAACCTGAATGAAGAACTTACCCATCTGCATGCGCGTTTGCAGCGTCTGGCGTTACACAATAGCAATATTTTCCATGCGAATGCGTTGGAGCCGGTACATATTTGTGATGCTTTTCAGGAAGCTGCCGCTGCTACCGATTTTGATAATAAAAACAAACTGGTTTTATTTAAAAAATTTGGTGAAGAAGTTGTTAGTTCATTGAAAGAACTGTATGACGAAATCAATCAAATGATGATTGATGAAGGTATTTTGCCAGAGATCGAATTGAGCGGTGTTATCAATCCTGGTAGTTCTGGATATGGGCATGGCCATGAGGAAGAAGCGGATATTCCCGAAGAGGAATTTCCAGAAGAACAGCCGCCAGTGCCACCACCTATGGGTGGGCCGCCGCCAGTAGCCGGTCCACGCCGGGCATTTGGTTCAGGCGCGGCATTTGGCGGTAATAATTATGGTTATACACCGCCGTCTTCACAGCAGATGCATCAGGGTGGGGCGGCTGGGCAGACTTATCAGGCTCCCATGGAGGGTAGTGCGCCGCCTGCAGCGGGGCCACGTCGAGCTTTTGGTTCAGGTGCGGCCTACAGCAACCAGCAGGCCTCTGCACCTGCAGCAGAACAGACGGGAGCACCAGGATCAGCGGTTGGTGATAATCAGCTAACAGCAGGCATTCCGGCTGGACAGGTACGTCAGGAAATACAGAATTTTATTGGCGGTGTGCCTTCGGATCCTGACAGCGCCGCTGCATCAGCAGGTGGTTCTGCGGTTTATTACAGTCATGGCGATGTAGTATCGGCTTTATCCAATATGCAGGTAGTGGCTGATGTGCTATCGGAAACGCCGCTAAGATTTGATGCCGATGCGATTAAAAAGGCGGTATTGACCACTATCGGTGACAAAGAAGGTGGCACTGTTACCAAACGTGTCAATCAGGTTTCCGAAAAAACCATTGATTTCATCAAGCTGATTTTTGATGCCATTATCGAAGAAGACAGCATCACTGATACCATAAAAACCCTGTTGTTAAGTCTTCAGATTCCGATCATTAAAGCGGCGATGTTAGACGCCGATTTCTTCGTTGATGATAAACATCCCGCCCGTCAGTTACTGGACAAACTGGCCGAGGCCGGTGTGGGTGTTACCGATCACAAAGATCCGGTGTATATCGAAATAGAAAAAATAGTTAAAAAATTATTAACCGATTACAAAGAAGATATCGTTGCGTTTGAAATTGCGCTTAAAGAACTGAATGAACTGACCGAAGGTATTTATAAGAAAGCCAGAGAGAAAGAGGTCGAGTCTCAGAAACAGGTTAAACATACACACGCCAGAAATATTGTGTTACAGGAAATACGCAAGATTACTCTGGGTAAGGAGTTGCCCCATGGTGTGCGTACGCTGGTGCTTAAAGTATGGCCCAGTCTCATGTTCAATCATTATTTGAACAATGGTAAAGCGAATGACGAATGGGTCGAAATGTTGATGATCCTGGAAAAAATCATTGAAAGTGTGCAACCCATTCATTCCACTGCGCAACTGGAAGAACTGGGGCTGACCCATGATGATATTCTGGATGCCACCCGTGAACGCCTGAAGCAGTGTCAGAAATCAGGCAAAATTATCGACAGGGTTTTGGCTGATCTGAATCAAACCTATGTCGAATTAATGGAAACAACGGACTTACCAGAGGAAGTTGAAGAACCAGAAGAGGTTGTACACGAAGCAGAAGAGGCAGCACCTGGCGAGACGGGTGAGCTTGTTGAAGAAGCGGTAGCCGTAGAACCGGAGCCAGTAGGTGAAGATCCTGAAGTCATTGCCAGAAGAAAAATTGCACTGTTGCCGAATGATGTGCAGGCGGGTGCCTGGTTCATTGTTTATAACGGTGAAGATAAACCGGTGCGCCGTCTGAAACTGGCGGTTATTCTGATTCAGGATGCCACACTGGTTTTCGTTGATCACTTAGGCAACGTGGTGATCGAAAAAGATGCCGAAGTATTTGCCGATGAAATCGAAAAAGGTTTATCGGGTGTCATTATGCAGCACTCAGTCTTTGATCATGCATTGAATAATGCGCTGAGTACCATCAAACACTAAATTACCTTACTAATTTATTCAAATTGCAATCATTCATATGCTAGTAAAACCGGGAAATCTGTTTATTAGTTTTATTTTTCTGCTCCTGTTCTTTCCCGCAGTTAGCAACGCCTGTTGGCCATTAAAAGAAAGAACTGAAATTGATGGCTTTGCCGAGCTGGATGGCGTACTGATCCTGTCATTTAAAGATGCCTTGAATTGCAATGCTGTTGTTCAGGCAAAGGTGCTTATTGGTGACCTGGAATATACAACCGATGGACGTGGCTATTTAAAACTCCCCATGGAACCTTTTGCCGCAATGATGGATGCGCGAGCGCCCCTGAAAATCATCAAATCCGGTTATATTACGCTGGATACAGAACTGGTCGTTGAAGCGGGCACGGTATTGAATCGTCGCATGGTGCTCAGTCCTGCATTGCCTGCCGGTAAAGCGCGTTTTGTTTTGCAATGGGATGACGAGCCGGAGGATCTGGATTTGCATCTTACGGGTCCGGGTTTTCACATTTCTTATCGCAATATGCAGAATGCGCCGAATCGCGCGCAACTGGATCAGGATGAAACCAACGGCTATGGCCCGGAAACTATTACCCTGCAGAACATCCGACCCGATGCTGCTTATGCGCTGTATGTGGATAATTATTCCGGTGACGATAATTTCCACGGCACAGAACGGATTCAGGTTTATTCAGGCAATCACCTGTTACGAGAAATTCGCCTGCCTCGAACCGGGCAACGCGCCGTCAAAATTCTGGATATAACACAGGGGCAATTTCAATTTGTAAACGCACCCTCGCCCCGACCGTAAATCCTGCCGCAACAGGCCATATCTTCAATGGCTGAAACACGTTAGAATTATTTTTTTATCAAAATAGAACACAGTTTATTAATACCATGAGTGACGATATTAAAGTTTATATGCAGCAACTCGGTCAGCGCGCGCGCGCGGCTTCTGTTGCCATGTCCCGTGCTGAGTCAAGTGCCAAGAACAGGGCTTTGCTGGCCATTGCCGATGCCATCGATGCCGCAACTGATCAATTGAAAGCTGAAAACGCCAGAGATCTGGATGCTGGTCGAGCCAATGGTCTGGATGCGGCGATGCTGGATCGACTGGAATTAAACGATGAACGCATTGCCGGTATGTCAGAAGGTTTGCGTCAGATTGCCGCGCTGCAGGATCCTGTCGGCGAGATTAGCGAT
Source organism: Gammaproteobacteria bacterium (assembly GCA_026195895.1). Lineage (GTDB taxonomy): Bacteria > Pseudomonadota > Gammaproteobacteria > SZUA-229 > SZUA-229 > JAPHRO01. Next base: position 101,088 of record JAPHRO010000025.1, on the reverse strand, counting down.
ATGGCCTATCGTCCATCGGGCATTCAGATTGGCAAGATGCGCGTGCCCCTGGGTGTGATTGGTATCATTTATGAATCACGTCCCAATGTGACGGCCGATGCCGCCGGTCTTTGTCTGAAATCGGGCAATGCAACGATTCTACGCGGTGGCTCTGAAGCGATTCACTCGAACCAGGCGGTAGCCCGGTGTATTCAGCAGGGATTGATAGAAGCAGGCCTGCCTGCGGAAGCAGTACAGGTTGTGGAGACGACGGATCGTGCCGCCGTCGGCGAATTGATTACTGCTAAAGAATATGTGGATGTGATTATCCCCCGTGGTGGCAAGGGACTGATTGAACGCATCAGCAATGAAGCGCGAGTGCCAGTGATTAAACATCTCGATGGTATTTGTCACGTTTATATTGATGATCAGGCGGATCAGCATAAAGCCGTTGAAGTGGCCTTCAATGCCAAAACCCATCGCTATGGTGTCTGTAACGCAATGGAAACTTTACTGATTAATGAAACCGTTGCCGCCGATGTCTTGCCTGAACTGGTTAAGCGATATCAAGCGGAAGGCGTGGAGTTGCGCGGTTGCGCGAAAACGCGGGATCTGATTCAGGATATGAAAACCGCCACTGAAGCAGACTGGGATACCGAGTACCTGGCACCCATACTATCGATAAAACTGGTCGACTCAATGGATGATGCGATTACCCATATCAACACCCACGGCTCGCATCACACCGATTCCATTATCACCGAAAATTACAGCAAAGCACGGCGGTTTCTGCGTGAAGTGGATTCCAGCTCGGTGATGATTAATGCATCCACTCGGTTCGCCGACGGTTTCGAATATGGCCTGGGTGCGGAAATCGGCATTAGCACGGATAAAATCCATGCCCGTGGTCCGGTTGGTCTGGAAGGGCTGACATCGCAAAAATATGTTGTGTTAGGTGATGGGCATATTCGTGAATAAGAAGCATAAATAGCTTCGCCGAGTGATGAAATTCATCGGCATTCTCGGCGGCACGTTTGACCCTGTTCATCATGGTCACCTGCGCCCGGCCCTGGATGTACTACAGGCGGTCGGGCTTGAACAGGTTCGGTTTTTGCCCAATAAAACACCACCACATCGAGAACAGCCCTGGCTGGATGTCGATATGCGGCGGCAACTGATCGAACTGGCGATTACGGGTGTGCCCGAGTTTGTGCTGGATGAGCGGGAGCTGAGGCGTGCTGGGCCGTCTTATATGGTGGATACGCTATCGGATCTGAATAAAGAATTTCCCGATTATAGCCTGTGCCTGATCATGGGCATGGATGCCTTCAGCGGATTCACCCACTGGCATCGCTGGCAGGCTATACTTGGTTTATGTCATCTCATTATTACCACCAGGCCAGGTGCTGAGTTGCCGGATTTTGCAGCGCATCAGGCCGAGTTAACCGCCCGCATGACCCGTGATGTAGAGTCACTGGCCCAGAGTCAGCATGGTCAAATCCTGTTACAATCCGTAACCCTGCTGGATATTTCTGCCACCCAGATCCGTGAGTCGCTGAATAGTGGTAAAAGCATCCGCTATCTGGTGCCCGATAATGTAAGAGAAAAGTTAGAAAATTTATGCAATTCAATAAGTTAAGAAAGTTAGTCCTGACGGCCATTGATGATCTGAAAGGTGAAGATGCTGTTGAAATCGATGTCAAAGGAAAAACCAGCGTTACCGATCTGATGATTATTGTGAGTGGTACGTCGAATCGGCATGTTAAATCCATTGCGAACAATATCGTCGCGGAAGCCAAAAAAGCCAAATCTCAGCCGCTGGGAGTCGAGGGTGAGGAGCAGGGTGAATGGGTGCTGGTGGATCTTGGCGATATTATTGTTCACGTGATGCAGCCCCATATACGTGAATTTTATGATCTCGAAAAGCTGTGGAGTATGGATGAGTCCGAGCGTCAGGGAAGCAGCGCGGGCTGACCCGATCCATGCGTATACATTTGCTCGCTGTAGGTCAGAAAATGCCTGCCTGGGTAGAGCAGGGCTATAAAGAATATGCGCAGCGCATGCCCGTTGAAGCCCGGCTGGAATTAAAAGAAATTGCCCCCGGCAAGCGCGGCAAAAATGCTGATATCCAGCGCATCATTCAGGATGAAGGCCAGCGAATCCAGCAGGCTATTCCCAAAAACTCTCGTATTGTGGTACTCGATGTCAAAGGCAGGGCCAGGTCCACGGAACGACTGGCTGATCGGCTCGGCGAATGGATGCAGTCGGGACAGGATGTCTCTTTACTGGTTGGTGGTCCAGAAGGGCTATCGGCTGAATGCCGGGCGCTGGCGGACGAACGCTGGTCATTGTCACCGCTGACCTTCCCCCATCCTCTGGTGCGGGTGATACTGGCCGAGCAGCTATATCGTGCCTGGTCGGTGCTGCGCAATCATCCCTATCATCGGGCATAAAACCCAATGGAAAATAATCCCCAGATTATCCTTGCTTCAGCCTCCCCGCGGCGTCGAGAACTGCTAGATCAGATCGGTGTGCGCTACGCCGTGCTGCCGGTTGATATCGATGAATCGGTCAGACCAGGCGAGTCTCCTGAAGCCTTTGTTGAGCGGCTGGCGCTGGAAAAAGCCCGGGCTGGATTCGAGCGACAGAAAACAGCGCTGCCAAGCCTGGGATCAGATACTATAGTTCTGTTAGATAATGACATTCTGGGTAAACCAGCATCCGCACAGGATGGGCAGCGCATGTTGTCGTCCCTGTCTGGTCAGATGCATGAAGTGCTAACGGCGGTGGCGCTGGTCAATAGTGAGCTTAGTGACTACCGGCTGAGTCGTAGCAAGGTGTATTTCCGGCCAATGGATGAAGCTGAAATCAGGGCCTACTGGGATACCGGTGAACCCTGTGACAAGGCAGGGGCCTATGGCATTCAGGGGCTGGCGGCACAGTTTATTCAACGACTGGATGGCAGTTACTCCGGCGTTATGGGCCTGCCGCTATTTGAGACCGCAGAATTATTAAAAAAATTTGGTATAAGGATGTTTCCTTAAGTTTATGAGTAAAGAAATTCTAATTAATGTCACGCCCCAGGAAACACGCGTTGCGATTCTGGAAAACGGTGTATTACAGGAACTCTATATCGAGCGTAGCCGCAGTCGAGGCCTGGTGGGTAATATATACAAGGGCCGCGTGTGTCGGGTGCTGCCCGGCATGGAAGCAGCGTTTGTTGAAGTGGGTATGGAGCGGGCTGCGTTTCTGCACGTGTCTGATATCGCGCCCTATTCTCCGAGCAAGGACAATGGCACGGATCGGCCCTCGATCTCACATCTGCTGCGCGAGGGCCAGGATATTCTGGTGCAGGTGATTAAGGACCCCATGGGCACCAAAGGGGCTAGATTGACTGCACACGTTACCATCCCGTCGCGCTATCTGGTCTTCATGCCCAACTCGAACAATATCGGTGTCTCGTCAAGAATTGAGGATGAAACTGAACGGGACCGGTTGCGTAGTATGTTGATGGAGCATGAGGATTTGCTGGGTGAGTCCGGTTATATCATACGTACGGCTGCAGAAACGGCGTCGCTTGAATCCATGGGGGTAGATATTGCGTATCTCAATAAACTCTGGGATTCCATTCGAGAGAATGCCAAAGATATCAAAGCTGGCAATATCATCCACGAAGATTTACCGCTGTCGATGCGCGTCCTGCGTGACATGATCGACGATGATCTGGAAAAAATTCGCGTCGATTCAAGGGAAACCTGGCGCCGCATGTCGGGTTTTGCAGAACGCTTTATACCCGAGTCAAAAATTGTCATTGAACACTACCCGGGTGAACGGCCGATATTTGATCTGTATGGGGTGGAAGATGAAATCCAGAAAAGTCTTGAACAAAAAACCGTGCTCAAATCCGGCGGGTATTTAATTATCGACCAGACCGAGGCCATGACCACCATCGATGTGAATACCGGTGCATTTGTCGGACATCGAAATCTGGAAGAAACTATTTTTAAAACCAATCTGGAAGCGGCGCAGGCGATTGCTCGACAGCTAAGATTGCGTAATCTGGGTGGCATTATTATTCTGGATTTCATCGACATGGTGGAAGAAGATCATCGCCGCCAGGTATTACGGGCACTGGAAAAAGCGCTGGACAAGGATCATGCGCGCACCCATGTGTGTGAAGTGTCATCATTGGGCCTGGTTGAAATGACACGCAAGCGTACGCGAGAAAGTCTTGAACATATTCTGTGTGAAGTGTGTCCAACCTGTTCCGGACGGGGCTCGGTAAAAACGGCGGAAACCGTGTGTTATGAAATATTCCGTGAGATTTTACGTGAAGCGCGCCAGTTTGATGCGCGCCAGCTACTGGTGTTAGCCGCCCAGGATGTTATCGATTTGCTCGTGGATGAAGAATCCAGCAGTCTTGCCGAATTAGAGGATTTTATTGATATTCCAATTAAACTTCAGGTTGAAGCGCTCTATACGCAGGAACAATATGATGTGGTTATTATGTAGCCTGCCAGCTTACGACTACTTTTCACGCAACCTCGAACCACTACAACAGACAGCTACCTGCTACTAGATACATTACAGTCCATTGGTACAAAAAAGTCATAAGCTTCGCTCCATTCTGATAACTATTACTGCGGTAATGGTTATTTTGGCGGCCGTTGTATTTAGTTTATTTCGGGCGGCCGTGCCCCATATCACCGATTATGGCGATACCATCGAGGAACAGTTAAGTCGTTACCTCGCTATGCCCGTTAAAATTGGTCAGGTGGAGGCAGATATTGCCTGGCTTGTGCCTCGCCTGAGGCTGATTGATGTTAGCTTTCATGATGAAATAAATAATCGCCAGTTAATGCATCTGGATGAAATCGATCTGAGTCTGGACTGGATAAAAACCATTGAATATTTGCGGCCAGAACTGGGCGTGGTTTCACTTGTGGGTGCGGAATTACAGGTTGAATACAACCAGCAGGGCAATCTGGTCATTCAGGGGTTTGAAGTTAATGCTGATCAAGGTAGTGCCGCAGCAATTCCCATTGAAATAAATCAGTTGCTATCCAGTATTTCTATTTACATCGTTGACGCAACGATTCACTGGCGAGACTTGCGGCACAATGGTCAGCGACTGGATCTAACCAAAGTTAATATGGCCTTAATCAATGACTCGCCGGGGCATACGCTATCCATTAAAACAGCCTTACCAGCCGATTATGGTAAACACCTGGAAATGATTATTGACATCAAAGGTGAATTAACGGAGCCGCTTTCCTGGCATGGCCGTACCTATGTCAATATTGATGATCTACAAATCCAGAAATGGTTTGATGATTACTGGCAGTTGCTGGGTTTTGCCGGTGCCGGTCAAATGAATGCGCAGTTCTGGATAGAGTGGGACAAGCAACAGATCAATCAAATAAATGCCAAACTAAACGGTCAGCAGTTGAAGTTTGCCTATCTGGATGAAAATGTACGTTCCTGGCAGCTCGATCAGTTGAGTGGTGACTATCGATGGAAAAGAAATCCATCGGGCTGGCAGCTGGATGCACGCGATGTAGAAATAAAACGGGATGAGCGTGAATGGCCATTCCCGGCGGCAGCCACCGTATGGATGGACGAACAAAAAAACCAGCTGGATATTAAAGCTAATTTTGCCCGTCTCGAAGGACTGGCCTATGTAGCCGGTTTCGCCGCCAGTTTTTTTCCCACCACTGAATTTGACTGGGATGAAACCATCGAGCCCTATGCGCCTGCCGGAGATTTGTATGATTTGAATTTAATCATTCCCCTGGAGCAGCCAAATAATATTGAAATCAACACGCGATTTGTTGATCTAAGTTATACCTCTGCATCCTATGTGCCCTCGGTAAAAGGTCTTGATGGCCGGCTAAGTTATGAAGATAAAAGCACCCGCCTGAAAATTGCCAGTCAGCATGTTGATCTGGATTTTAATGGCCTGTTCCGCAAGCCGATGCATCTGAATGTCATTAGCGGCGAAATGCTGATATATCGTCAAGCTGATAGCTGGCATCTGGATGCTGAGAAAATAACCGCATTAGCACCACACCTCACCACGCAAACCCGAATCAATGTTTCCATACCCGATGATAAACCGGTCTTTATCAACTTAATCAGTCAGTACAAGCAGGGTAATGCGGCATTTACCAGCAACTATTTGCCAACCGCGATTATGAGCGAGGAGCTTGTTAACTGGCTGGATAATGCCATTGTAAAAGGTGATATCACACAGGGCGGCTATCTTCTGTATGGCAATATGAATGATTTTCCGTTTAATAATAACGAAGGCGTGATGGAAGCATTATTCAATGTTGAGAATATGCGCATGCAATACATGCCTGACTGGCCAGCACTCGATGATCTGCAGGCCCGGGTTTGCTTTCATGGTAAATCAATGGATATTACGGATGCCAAAGGCTCTCTGTATGCAGGGCAGTTTGAAAATACCCAGGTGAAAATTACCGATCTTTCTCAGCCGCGGCTGGATCTTAAAGGTGATGTGTCTGCACCGTTAAGTGATATGCTGAAGTTTGTTGAAAATAGTCCATTGAAAGAGGATTTAGGTTCTTTCCTGTTAAGTTTTCAAGCTCAGGGCGATGCCGATCTGGCACTGGAATTTAAACTGCCACTGGATAGTGATGATGAAATGCAGCTGGCGGGAGCATTAAATTTCAAGGGCAACGAAGTGTATTTATCGGAGCAGGATTATCTACTGAAAGGATTAACTGGCCAGCTTTCATTTACTGAGCAATCTGTCGAGGCGGAAAACTTGCAGGCCAGTCTTGATGGTTTTCCGCTATCGATAAAAGTGGTGACACCCAAAAATAATACTAAAAGGCTGACGCAAGTAGGCGTGGCAGGCTATGCCCCAGTTAAAAGTTTATTAGCGCCCGTGCCAGAATTACGTGAATACCTGGGTGGCGGATCAGAGTGGGATGTTGCTATCAATGTATTGAGCAACGATGGTAATCAGGCGCCACAAGTCGATATATTATTATCTTCAAATTTACAGGGTGTGGAATCCAGTTTGCCAGGGCCGTTGGCAAAATCAAAAGACGGTGAGATTCCACTCAAGTTGCATATTGGATTACAGGAAAAGAATGACCTGATATTAGATGTTATTTATGGTGATAATAATACGCTCACCGCGGTTCGAAAAAAAGAATTCTGGGATGTCTCGATGAGTGCGACAAGTTTGTCGGGCAAGGTTAAATTTGCCGAAGATTTTCAGCGAGACGAAACAATAAAATTAGATGTTGAATATATCGATCTGGCGCTTTTTACAGGTTCGAATAAAAAAATTGAGCAGAGTGATTTACTGCCTCAGCAGATACCGTCTTTAGATATAAATATTAAGAAGCTGGATTTTAAAGACTGGAAATTACATGATATTAGTTTAAAAACGCGGCGTTCCCGATCGGGTATGATTGTGGATCATCTGGCGCTACACGCGCCTTTCAGCACTGTCACCGGAAAAGGCACCTGGTTTACCGGCTGGCGCAATAAACATACCACGGCATTAGAGCTGGACTTTACTAGCGAAAATCTTGGCGAAAGCCTGCATCAATTGAATATCAGTCAGGGTATTAAAAAAACGGAAGGCAGTGTGCAGGCGCGCTGGCAGTGGCATGCGGAACCTTATAATTTTAGCTGGCAATTGCTCAAGGGCGATGCAAACATGAGTTTTGAAGACGGTCAGTTGAGTGACATTGATCCCGGCGCCGGCAGGTTATTAGGTATCTTTAATTTTGAAACACTGTTATCACTGGATCTTGGCAATCAGGTTGCTAAAGGTTTTGCATTTGATGATATGCAGGGCAGTTTTTCTTTTTCGGATGGCAATGCTTACACCGATGATTTTTCTATCAAAAGTAAAGTGGCAAAAATTTCCATGCAGGGTCGTTTAGGATTAAGCAGGGAAGATTATGATCAGACAATTACGGTTATACCCGGAGTGGGCAGTACGCTCACAGTGATCGGCGCAGTAACCGGGGGGCCAGTAACCGCAGCAGCGGTGCATTTATTTCAGAAAATATTTGGCATTGATCATATCGCCAAGTACAAGTATAAAGTTACCGGCTCCTGGGATGAGCCTGAGGTGAAATTATTGTCGGCACCTGAACCTGAAGAGACGACACCAGATGATGAAGATGATTTTTAAGCGGTTAGTTGCGCTGGCATTTGTTAGTAACATGTATACCTGCACCGTACAGGCTGAAAATTTTAGTGTGACTGTCAAAGCCGAGCAATGGGATATGCCACGTCATGGAGAAATTCTTATTAAGCAGTCGTCGCTGAGAGACATGGTGAATCGCTGGCGACTGGCGCCCGCGAGCAAGATTGAAATTCGTTATCCGGGAGGCGAAGAAGGTGAACTCTGGGTACGAGAATTGATGGACTGGTTGATTGCGCTGGGCGTTCCATCCAGTGCGATGACCGGGACGCCAGGGAGTGGTGCGGAGGATGTGATTAATTTAGTTCTCGTGCCTCCACGTTAGGAATCGCCGGTTTACTCTCTGACAAATGTCCTTCAGCAGGTTAAATAAACGCTAATATTGAATATGCTATCAGGCATTAGCCAAAATGCACCGTCGACTACTGATACTGAGCTGTATTTTTTTCTTACCGCTTATTTCATGTCCAGATGCCGGTTGGCGTTATTAAATAGTTCTAAAAATCACCCAAATATGTGATTTATTTAGGTTTCTTGGGTAATATTATCCGTTCTATAAGATTTTTTTGTTCACGGCAAATTGCCGGAGCAATGACGTATTACAAGGCATAACGACAGATGAGTAAAATTGCTGCCATTCAGATGGCTTCCGGTCCCAATATTCAGGCTAATTTAGATGAAGCTGGTAAATTAATTGATACAGCGGTTCAGCAAGGGGCAAGTCTGGTGGTATTACCTGAAAACTTTGCATTGATGTCGATGACGGAACAAGAACGCGTGGGTTATGCGGAAAAGCCGGGTACCGGTATCATGCAGGAATTTTTAAGCAATCAGGCCAGAAAACATGGTATCTGGCTGGTCGGCGGTACTATTCCTGTACAGTGTGATGCCAGGGGTAAGGCCTATGCTGCCTGTCTGCTGTTTAATGACCAGGGCGAGCAGGTTGCACGTTATGACAAGATTCACATGTTTGATGTCGTGCTGAAGGACAATGATGAATCGTACAACGAATCTGAAACGACAGAGGTAGGTGAAGACATTGTAGTTGTCGATACACCGTTTGGCCGTCTGGGCTTAGCTATCTGTTATGATTTGCGCTTCCCTGAAATGTTCAGAACCATGATTGATAATGGCATGGAAATTTGTGCCCTGCCTTCAGCATTTACCGCTTTCACTGGTAAGTCGCACTGGGAACCACTGGTCAGAGCACGCGCGATTGAAAATCTGTGTTTCATGATTGCGGCAGATCAGGGGGGGTTTCATATCAATAATCGGCAGACCCATGGCAATAGTATGATTGTTGATCCCTGGGGCAATATTCTCGACCGGCTGGAAACAGGTTCGGGTGTGGTTATAGCAGAACTGGACAGAGACTATCTGGTCAATACACGTAAAAATTTCCAGGTTCTGGAGCACCGGCGCCTGAACTGTCGAATTGCTTAGCGGCGCTCGCGAGTGGCTGTAATTTCTCCGCTGGATAGATCCGGAATTAATCGTAGCGACTATCTTTATTAAAATTGTCGCCAATATATTTCAGCGCTTTTTTCACTGCTTTTTCGACTTCATTGTGCATTTTAGTGCGTTCGTTCGAATCCAGGTAAAAGGCCATATCGATCTCATGGCGCATGTAGCGAGCCGGTAATTTGGTCAGCGCATAACAGGCAACATCCAGAAAAAAATCATTGCTTTTGTCCGGCATAGCAGGAATAACTTCGGTCTGCATGTAGTCGATGACCAGGTGCTCGTAATAATTGTGAATGCTGGTGGAGTCCATAATCAGGTCCTGTAATACGTTTTTTCTATGCTGAGAGTATAGACCTTTTGTGCCTGATTATGCCTGCTCAGACAATTCCCGGATGTATTTGAAAATCTGTCGGGCTGATGCTGGCGGCTTGTTGTTTTTCAGTTCTTTCTGGGCGTTGCGATGGAGCTGGCGCAGATACTGACGATCCGCATCCGGGTATTCTGTTACTAGCTCGTTAATCGCTGTGTCGCCCTCCTGCATAATTCGATCACGCCACTGTTCTATGCGTTTAAAATAAATATTATGCAGATCATCTTTGTGGCGTATTTCATTGAGTTGTTGTTCGATGGCGTCAGCTTCTACGCCGCGCATGAGTTTGCCTATGTACTGGCGCTGACGTTTGAGAGCGCCATGCTGACGAATTTTCTGCGCTTCTCTGATCGCCGAATAGAGCGCATCGGGCAAATCAAATTTGTCCAGTTCGTCACTGGTCAGGCCAATCAGTTCCTCGCCGAGTTTTTGTAAGGCATCGGCCTCGTGCTTGCGTTCAGTCTTGCTGATCCAATTGCCATCTTCATCATAATATTCAGTCATAAGTTATGCTTGGTTGATAAGTTTTTAATGACATACTGACGTTAACTTCGTTATTTTTTCGCTGTTCAATATATACCGGAAGATAATTATATTCCGGTGCAAACCATATATAAGTATAACGATTGCTGCCGTTACGGCTAATTTTAAATTTCACCGTAGCGTATGATTTTTTTTCTATTTTTATGGTTGCATTACCAAGACGCTGATACTGGTATTCACTCAGTGTGCCTTTATCAACCACGGTATAGTTGAATAGATCACTATTATTTCCTGTCAGCAGTTCCGAAATAAGCGGCAGTTGCATGGTCTGACGCCCCCAGAGATTTCCTGTGTGCTGTAGTGCATGAGACTGATTTTTATAAGTGGCGCTAATACTGACGGATTGATTGTCATGCCAGTCGAGTTTTATTCGCTGGTTTTTTTTATACTTTTTATTTTTAAAAAGCTGGTAGCTTAATAACCGTGGCGCGTTTAATGACTCAGGCCATTCCAGTATGCTGCTTTCTTCAACCGAGTCACTGAGTACCAAAGCAATAAAACCTTTGGGTTCAGTGCTGGAGGTATAGATAATTTTCTGACCCTTCTTATTCAGCGTCATGGTGACCTGGCCGATTGTGGTATCCATTTTATCCAGCGAATAAACCGCCTGATGATTGGGCGGCAGCTCAAAGCCCAATGCCATTGGCGAGATAAAAAAAACTATGAACAGGCTGATAAGTTTAAACATGCCGAGTCAGTTAACCAGTTGGTTGTTTATCCACTGTGGTGGCTTGACGATTAATTGATCATCCAGATAGCTGGCGTTATTTTTATAACTGAGTCGACCCTGGACAAACCATTCGATGGACATGGGATAAATAATATGTTCCTGGGTTTGGATGCGGTCAGCCAGACTGTCCGCGGTATCGTTCGGACTGACCGGGATGACTGCCTGTATGACCAGCGGGCCGCTATCCAGTTCATTGGTGACAAAATGGACGCTCACTCCGTGTTGCTGACGACCCGCATCCAGTACCCGCTGGTGAGTATCCAGGCCGGTGAATTCGGGTAACAGTGAAGGGTGGATATTTAACATTCGGCCTTCATAGTGGCTGACGAATGCTTCCGTCAGGATACGCATGAAGCCGGCCAGTATCACCAGTTCAGGCTGGTAACTGTCGATCAGCGCCTGTAGCGCCTGATCAAAGCTTTCTCTGCCGTCAAACAGCTGGTGATCCAGCAGGTGGGCGGGAATACCGGCCTTTTCGGCGCGCTCCAGGCCTTTAACATTAGGCCGGTTGCTAATGACCGCCCTGATTTCAGCATTCAGTTTGCCCGCTGCAATCGCATCAATGATGGCCTGCAGGTTGGTGCCTGAGCCGGAGATCAGAACGACGATCGGCAGTGGTTTAGAAACAGGCTGGTCCGGCATTACTCAACTACAACGTCCGCTTCACCAGTTGAACTGACGACTTCACCCAGACGCCAGGCTGTCTCGCCGGCCCCATTCAGGATTTCGATCGCGGTATCGGCGTCTTCCGCGTCGACCACCAGCACCATGCCCACGCCACAGTTGAAGGTGCGGTACATTTCATTCTGTTCGATATTGCCCTGCTGCTGCAGCCACTGGAATACCGCCGGCATTTGCCAGCTACTGGCATCGATCTGGGCCCGGGTGTTTTCTGGCATCACCCGGGGAATATTTTCCAGCAGTCCACCACCGGTAATATGGGACATGGCATGAATGTCTACCTGTTCCAGTAACTGGCGGACATTTTTCACATAAATTCGCGTCGGTGCCAGCAGTGCTTCGCCCAGTGGCTGGCCGTCGCAGTCTTCGCCAAGATCTGCTCCGCTGACTTCGATGACTTTGCGAATGAGCGAGTAACCGTTGGAATGCGGGCCCGATGAGGCCAGGCCGATCAATACATCACCCGCTTCAACTTTAGAGCCATCGATAATGGCGTTCTTTTCGACGATGCCGACGCAGAAACCTGCCAGGTCATAATCGCCTTCACCATACATGCCCGGCATTTCTGCCGTTTCGCCGCCGGTCAGGGATGCACCTGACAGCAGACATCCCTCAGCGATACCTTTGATGACATCGGCCGCCACCTCATTGTCCAGATGGCCGGTGGCATAGTAGTCAAGGAAAAACAGGGGTTCGGCACCCAGTACCAGGATATCGTTGACACACATGGCCACCAGATCGATGCCGATGGTGTCATGTTTATTTAGCTGCAGCGCCAGTTTTAGCTTGGTGCCGACACCGTCGGTGCCGGATACCAGTACGGGCTGCTGGTATTTATGCAACGGCAGCTCAAATAATGCGCCAAATCCGCCCAGACCGCCGATGACTTCGGGGCGCATGGTTTTGGCAACATGGGGCTTTATTTTTTCGATAAGTTGATTGCCCGCATCAATATCAACACCGGCATCACGATAGCTTAGGGATTTTGAATCTGTCATGTGAGTTAGCTAAAACACGTCTTTTAAAAGATGTGGTATTGTACACGCTCATCGCATTAGCCACGAATGAAATATGCCCGTAACGGCTTAGATTAGCCCTGTATGGTGCCATGACCGCGTTGAAAAATGGACATTTACATGTGTAAACTCATATTTTTCGCCTTGTCCTGACTCCATACAGGGCTAACTTGAGCCACTACTAAATTTAGTCAAATAAGAATATGCCAAATAGTACTGTGTTTATCCGCGTTTTACTGATTTCGCTGTTGCTGTCACTGCCCCTGATCGCGCAGGCAACAGTGGTTGAGAAAATGTATGAAGTGTCCCTGCCGGTGATCAACCAGGAGAGGGATATTCGGCGCGCCGCGTTCGAGCAGGCGTTTATCGAGGTGGTGGTTCGGGTATCGGGCAATAGCCTGGCATCGACCCAGCTGGATCTTAAAAAAGCCGCCGCTTATGTGCAGCAATATCGCTATTTGCCGCTGGATGAGCCGGTAGCGCAAACGGAAGCACAAAACGCACTCAATTTGCCGCTGGCCAAATACACCTTGTGGGTTCAGTTTAACGAGGGTTCGATTAAGAAATTACTGCGTGAAAATGCCTTGCCCATCTGGGGGCAGCAGCGGCCCAATGTATTGCTCTGGCTGGCAGTCAGGGATGGTCGCAACCGTTATGTATTGAAACAGCAGGATAGCTCAGCCATCAAAGACGCCGTTGCCGAAGAGGCGCGACGTCGGGGATTGCCCATCATCTGGCCGAAAATGGATCGCCAGGATAGACAGCAGGCAGGATTTGCCGATGTCTGGGGTAGCTTCTGGGAGCCGATCAAAAAGGCCTCAGAGCGCTATGCTGTTGATGCCATCATGATCGGGCGGATGGACTGGAAGAATGGCAGCTGGCAGGTGGACTGGTCCCTGCTGTTAGACAGCAAAACGGATGACTGGAAATTACGCGCGGTGGATTTACAGTTGTTGATGGCCAGTGGTGTGGATGTGGCAACGGACCAGATTTCAAGTCGATTTGCCGTACTGGAAAACCTGGATAATAAGGGTAAATTGCTGGTTCAGGTCAATGGCATTTCAGGTGTGTCGCAGTATGCCCGGGCCAGCCGCTACCTGGCCTCTTTGGCACTGGTTAAAAATGTGTTCGCGACCCAGGTGGAAGCTGACTGGGTGCGGTTTCATGTGGATATGACGGGGGATCGGGATGACCTGAAACGGATTATTGCACTGGGGCGAATTCTAAAGCTGGATAAAACACCGCTCATCGTACCCGGGCCAGGCAATGGTGAGCAGAATCCCAATCTGCCGCCGGCGGTAAATATACTGACCTACAAACTCAATTAGGCATGACCCTGAACGATTCACAAAAATGGATGCTTATCGCCGGTATCTCAGGATTCGGTATTTTGCTGTATTTGCTCACCCCGATTTTAACGCCGTTTTTTGCCGCGGCTCTGCTGGCTTATCTGGGCGACCCTCTGGTTGATTGGCTGGAAACAAAAAAGTTATCCCGCACATTCTCCGTTATCATTGTTTTTGTGGCCCTGTTTTCGCTGCTAACGTTACTGGTGCTATTGCTATTTCCCATGCTGCAATACCAGCTAACCTATCTGATTAAAAATATCCCGACCTATATCGATGTACTGCAGAATCAATTACTGCCGGGACTGGCCACAACCCTGGGTATGGATCCGGCCATGCTGGATTTACAGGTAGTTAAAGACTCGCTGACGCCGTATTTTGAGCAGGCGGGTGGCATGGTCATGAATATTTTCAAATCCATTACCCAGTCCGGCGTTACCCTGATTGCCTGGCTGGCCAATCTGGTGTTGATCCCCGTGGTTACTTTTTATCTGTTGCGCGACTGGGATATTCTGGTGTCGCGCATCGATGAATTGTTGCCGCGCGCCTACGAGCCGCTCATCGCAAAACTGGCAACAGAGTCGGATGATGTGCTGGCGGCTTTTTTGCGCGGCCAGTTCATGGTGATGATTGCCCTGGGTACAATTTATTCACTCGGTTTATGGTTTATTGATCTGAAGCTGGCCTTGTTGATCGGTATGCTGGCCGGCCTGGTGAGCTTTGTACCGTATCTCGGTTTTATCGTCGGTATCGTTGCCGCATCCATCGCGATGTTGCTGCAAACCCATGAACTGCTGAATTTGCTGCCGGTGTTCATTGTGTTTGGTATTGGTCAGGCGCTGGAAGGCATGATACTGACGCCGTTGCTGGTCGGGGATCGCATCGGCCTGCATCCTGTCGCCGTGATATTTGCCGTGCTGGCCGGTGGTCAGTTATTTGGTTTTGTCGGTATATTGCTGGCTTTGCCGGTTGCCGCCGTACTGGCTGTGCTGTTGCGCCATGCGCATCAGCAGTATAAAGCCAGCGCTATCTTTGATGATGGAAGTTCGGCCTAACAATGTATACCCAGTTAACCCTTGATCTGCAGCTGAGGGAATCCCATACCTTTGAAAATTTTGTTGTTGGCGACAATGCGTTGCTGCTTCAGTTATTGCAGCAGGCGACAGATGCCAAGGGCGAAAAACAGTTGTTTATCTGGGGTGAACAATTCATTGGAAAAAGTCATTTATTGCAGGCGGTTTGCCAGTTAGCGAATGAAAAAAACTTCACAGTAAGTTATTTGCCATTTAAACAGGTTATCGATTACACCTCGGAAGTGTTAGATGGACTGGAGCAAATTGATCTGGTCTGCATTGACGATTTACAACTGGTGGCAAATAAACCGGTATGGCAGGAAAAAATATTTGATTTAATCAATCGGATGCGAGAAGCCAATAAATGCCTGCTGTTTGCCGCCAATTTGCCGCCAAATGAATTAACACTACAGCTAGAAGATTTGCGATCCCGTTTAAACTGGGGGCCAGTTATAAAAGTAAATGATTTGAACGACCATGAAAAACAGCAGGCTTTGCAGTTACGTGCCAGGTCGCGGGGTTTTGAATTGCCTGACCAGGTCGCTTCGTTTATGTTAAATAACTATGCGCGAGATTTGTCAGGCCTGTTTGAAAAATTAGAAGCACTCGATAAAATTTCTTTGCAGCAACAGCGGCGACTGACTGTGCCCTTTGTTAAAACAGCTTTAAAGTAGTATAAAAATACAGTAGCGTTTTTTTAATTGCCTAACGTTTCCCGTAGCCGCTGTGCCAGTTCATTTCGTGTATAGGGTTTGCTAAGCAGGTTGGTGTTAAATCGTGCCTGGCCATTATGGGCGATGGCTTTTTCGGTATAGCCTGAGGTAAGTAATACTTTAAGCTCGGGGCGTAAAATGCTCGCCTGTTCGGCAAGTTCGTATCCGTTTATTCCACCCGGCATAACCACATCGCTGAATAGCAAATCTATGCGGGCTTCTTTTTCGAGTAGTTGCAGAGCTTGCTGACCATTGCTGGCCGTCAAAATTCTGTACCCCAGTGATTCAAGCGTATTACGCGCCAGCTCCAGTAAGTCTTCCTCATCGTCAACTACAAGGAGTGTTTCGGTGCCATGTAAATAAGTTTTGATCTGCTCTTGGTTGTCAATATTGGTCTGCTCTTCTCCTTTATCTCGAGGGAAGTAGAGTCGAAATGTGGTGCCGATATCAGGTTCGGAATAGACTTTAAGGAAGCCGTTAGAGCGCTGAATAAATCCATATACCATAGCCAGCCCCAATCCGGTGCCTTTGCCCAGTTCCTTGGTCGTATAGAAGGGTTCAAAAATAACATCTTGCTGTTCGGGGGCAATACCTGCACCGTTGTCACTAACTGATAATTGTACATAGTCGCCCGGCCGGGCGTCAGGGTTTTGAGCGCAATAGTCAGCGTCCAGACTACAGTTGCGGGTTTCAATGTGCAGACAACCGCTGCCGGCCATGGCATCCCGGGCATTGAGCGCAAGGTTGAGCAGGCTGTCCTGAAAGTCGCCGGGATCGATTGCGACGTTCCAGAGATCAGCGGCCAGCAGATATTCAACTTCGATCTCAGGTGTCATTGATCGAACAATCAAGCTGTCCATTTCGTTAATGATATTGTTTATATTGGTAATCGTTAGTTGCTGAGTCTGGTGCCGGGAGAAGCCTAAAAGTTGTTTAGTCAGGTCGGCGGCGCGTTGCGCCGATTTCTCGATAGTATTAATTCGCTGGATGCTTTTGTCAGCATTGGCATCGTGCAGTTTCAGCAATTCCAGATTGCCGAGAATAACACCGAGAATATTGTTGAAGTCGTGGGCAATGCCTCCGGTGAGGTGACCAATGGCATCCATTTTCTGGCTGCGACGCAGTGCCTGTTCCACGCGCCTTTGTCCCGTTATGTCACGGGCGATACCAATGATGCCCAGTAAATTTTCATCGTCATCAAAGTAAGGTGTATGTAAAGTGTCCAGCAAAACACTGGTGTGATTTTTATCGGCTATCCAGAGTTCCTGGTGATCTGGCTGATTACTGCGAATTATCAAATTGTCGCGTTCGGTTCGCTGGCTGGCCAGGGGTTCATCGAATAATTCCGCATCTGTTTTTTGGTCCAGTTCATTTTGTGATAAGCCAAAGAATTTGCAGAAGGCTTTATTAGCACCATGATAGGTGCCGTTTGGTGATTTAAAGTAGATCAAATCGGGCAGGCTATCGATCACCGCCTGTAGCAGGCTATGTTCTGTGCGTAAATCAATATTGCGTTTATTCAGTTGTTCAGTCAGTTGTGAGAGATGTGTTGTTTCGTGCAGCCGTTTAATGCTATTGATGACAAGATTTGCCCCGAAAATCATTGCGATTCCCAGCGCAATTAGAACGCTGAGTAAAATTATATAAAACTGCTGTTTAACATCGCTGGTATCATGAGCATAGGTCAGGGTGGCTGCGCCGCGATAGCCATATTTAACAGGTTCTTTGAGTTCGAGTCGATTTTGGCTTAACAGTGGTCGCTGGTATAAGCCAAGTTCAAATCCATTTTTTGTTTCCAGTTTGATTAACAGGGTTTCGGAATAGCGCTGGCCCCATTCATTAAATAACGGCTGGATTTCGTCATAGCGGCCATTATCAAGCGCGTGGCTGGTGATTACTTTTATCAAGGCTAATCGGTCAGCGGCTGTTTGCCGGCTGGTTTGTAAATTATACTGGTGCTGGCTCCAGACAATCCATATTGCAAGGAGAGTGAGTGTGCCGATGACGAGTGAAAAGAGCCGCCAGGACTGGCTTGGAAAAGTATTTTTTTTGCTCATATTCCTTCGTTTTCTATCAGCTTCCTTAAGCTATCATAGTCGCTATCTTTTACCGGCACCAGGCCAGTGATTGAGTCTTTTATGGGTTTTAGTAAAGTGTTGATTTGTTCTGTAGAACGAATACCTAGCAGCAGGTCACGTAATTTTATCTGGAGATCTTCAGCTAAAGTCATGGAGGCAATAAAAAGATGTTCAGAAATAGCCGGTGTTATTTGCAGTGAGCGGAGTCCTTTGTGCTTGAGCCTGAGATAGACTTCTTCCTTAACCGCCCCGGCATCAGCATCACCCGAGAGTACGGCCATGGCGACATTGGTATGGCCTTTATAGTTCGCATGTCCGGCCAGGTCGCTAAGTGAGATACCTTTTTTTTCAAGCATGGCCCGGGGAACCAGTGTGCTCATGGTTGAACTGGGATCACCAAAAGCAAAGATATTTCCTTTTAATTCTGCAAGCCGGGTGATTGGGCTATCCTTTTGAACGATGATGTGTCCCTGAAAGGTCGGCTTGCCGCTGGCTTCAAGACGGGCAAGCAGTGATTTGGGGCCAAATTGTTGAGTGAGTTTGATGTAGGAAGCAGGGCCCAGGTATGCGATGTCGATTTGATCCTGACCAATAGCATTTAAATGCGCCTGATAGTCTGGGCCGACCCTAACTTCAACCGGTATTTTTAATTCTTTACCAAGGTACTGGGCTAGTGGGGTAAAGCGTTTGATTAACTCGGACTGTTCAAGGTAGGGGTGAATGCCAAGCGTCAGTTTCTCTTTCGCAAATACAGGTGAAATACAAATTGCTGATGCTAATGTGGTAATAAGTGTTTTGTTAAATAGCGAAAGCCAGCGGCATGGATGAAGACTAATATTCAGCATAAAGGTTGACTCCGAGTCTTTTCCTCTATGGGCTTGCAAGTAATAGAGGCTACTTTATTTCAACTGAGATCCTGGCTTCAGTTACATGGAAACAGTTACAGGGCTGATCAAATATAAAAGGATTATAGCAGTCTATGGCTATTTGATTTTTAAGACCTGTGGCCGCTGCAGAAAAAGCTGCAGCGTTTTAATCGTTATATATCTGAATTTTCAGTAAATCAAACGACGTTTTAATAAAAACTTATATGTGCGTCCAGGTTAATTTAAGCATCAAAGTGTTTGCACACCAGTGGAAACATTTCTTCTGTTTCATACCGAATGCGCTCTTTGAGCATATCAAATACTTTGCGGGTTTCCTCGCGGAAAGGATCGGCATCACATTCGCCGGCTGACGCCTGACACCAGAGTTTCACATATTGCGAGAAGTGTTTTTTTATTTCACGAGCGCTTTTATGGAAATCTTTGGCAATGTTACTGATATCAGGGTTATGGTGTTTGGACAGTTCTGAATAAATTGTATTGTCTTCAAAAACGAGATGCATCCAGACCTTTTCGTTAAAGCGTGAAACCAGTTCGCATACAAATGGATTTTTTCTTAAAGAATCATGCTCAATGACAACTGCTAACAGATTAATCAGGTCAGTGATTTCGGTGTTTTGTTTTTTCAGTTCGTCCAGTGTGTACATTTATGTGCCTGCAAAATTTTTAAATTAAATTAAAGCTTTTTCTAAGCGAGAGTACGGATGCGAATTAATCATTGTTTTGTTCAGTATCAGTATTTGCTGCCTGCGCCTGGCCCTGATAGCGGGTATAAAAGACTGCGCCGATAAAAAATAGCATGCTTAGAGTGCTATAGGGTATACCAAAATCACGGCTGCTTACATCACCAGCATACCAGATGCCGGCGACAAAATAGATCAACGCCAGATACATCGACCAGGCATGGGTATACACCCTGCCATGGAGTATGCCGCGCAAGGGAAGCATGAGCGGACCCAGTTCGATCAACAGGCGCATCGAGATCATTTTGGGTTCCAGTGGCTTGATCCACAAATGCCAGCAGAAAATAAGCGCCATCAAACCAAAATAGCCAAACAGTGTCAGCCAGCGAAAGAGTTTAATTTTATCCATTTTTATCCGGTCTGTAATTTACTGGCGGTTTCTGCGACTCGTCGACCCAGAGCACGACACAGGGATTTTTCATCGTCGCTCAACGGCAGGTTTTCGTTGTCTGAGGTCAGTCGACTCGCGCCATAAGGGGTGCCACCGGTACGTGTTGCTAACAACGCCTGTTCGCTGTAGGGCAGTCCCACCAGGATCATGCCGTGATGGAGTAGTGGCAGCATCATGGTCAGCAGGGTGGTTTCATGGCCGCCATGCATGCTGGCAGTCGAAGTAAATACGCCGGCGGGTTTGCCTATCATGTCACCTGACATCCACAGGCTGCCGCTGCCATCGAGAAAATATTTTAACGATGCCGCCATATTGCCAAAATGGGTTGGGCTGCCCAGTATCAGACCTGCGCACTCCTTCATATCATCCAATGATGCATAAGGTGCGCCCTGGTCGGGGATGCTGTCTGCGGTGGCTTCGCATACCGTAGATACTGCGGGTACTGTGCGCAGACGGGCCTGCATGCCGGGCACTTCTTCTACGCCATGTGCGATGACGCGTGCCATTTCTTCAGTGGCACCGCCCTGACTGTAATATAAAACCAGAATGTCTGACATTAAATGATATCCAGTACCGTTTCAGGGGGTCTGCCAATGGCCGCTTTGCCATTACTGATAACAATCGGGCGTTCGATTAATTTCGGATGCTCAAGCATGGCTTCAATTAATTGATCGCGACTCAGGCTCTCATCGTCCAGGCCGTTTTCCTTATATTCAGCTTCTTTGGTGCGCATTAGCTGACGGGGTTCCAGACCCAGCATAGCCAGAATTTCTGTTAATTCCTGTTTGCTCGGTGGCGTTTTCAAATATTCAACAACATTCGGTTCAACACCCTTGCTATTTAGCAGTTCCATGGTCTGGCGCGATTTAGAACAGCGTGGATTATGATATATCTTGATTTTGTCAGTCATGCCTGTGCCTCTGAGTGCCTGGGAGTTGAATTTGGAAATAGGTTTTGCAATAGATAAATTCCAGGATGCAGAGGATAACGTAATAATACATGCTATAAAAGATGATCTGTGTCACATCTGGCCAGTCATATTATAAAGAATACTCGGTGTTGCTTGACACCTTGATGGCACATTGCTACTTTCCCCTTGAATAACAATATCAGGATAAAACCGATTTCGGAGACCCACCTTATGAAACTCAATCATTTCGCCAAGCCATTTTTCATCATTATGCTGGTGCTAGGCCTGGCTGTAGGTTGTGCATCAACTGAAGAAGCAGATACCGTAGCTGATCAGGCGACAGCAGAACAAGCCATAGCCGATGCAAAATCATCGAATGCACAAGCCAAAAAAATGGGTGCAGAATGGCGTGATACTGGAAAAATAATCAAGCAGGCTGAAGAAGCATTAGCCGCCGGTGACTACGCAAAAGCGATCGAACTGGCTAACCAGGCTCAACGCCAGGCTGAAAATGCAATGAAGCAGGCCAGAGAACAGGATGCCAAACTGAAAGACAGTGGTGCTATCGGGGCTGCAGCAACGGAAGATCAAAGCGCAACTACGCACGGCATGGCGGCAGATTCATATGAAGTAGTTGGTGGCGACAACCTGTGGAACATTTCAGGTAAAGATGCCATTTATGCGAACCCTTATCAATGGCCAATGATCTACAAAGCGAACCGCGACAAAATCAATGATGCGGACCTGATTTACCCAGGTCAGGTATTTGATATTGATCGCAACGCATCATCGTCTGACATTGATGCGGCGATTAATCATGCCAGAACTCGTGGCGCATGGTCGGTTGGCGTAACAGAAGAGTCGGATAAGGCTTATCTAGCGCAATAATCTATTTTTCAGTAAATAGGAAAAAAGGCCCATAAAGGGCCTTTTTTTATGCCCGGGTGATTCTTTGCCAGGCACGATTATTTAGTGCAAATTGCAATTCTAAAAGTACCTGAAGCATTTTGTTTGCGATCGAGAGAATTTATTTGCTATTAAGTATTTGATTGTTAAACTTGAATAACATTGGCACAGCATGTGCTGTTTGTTTAGTTATTAATTTAATTCTGTGGATTGGTTATGTATTTACGCTTTGCAAATATATTGCGCACAAAAGGACAGTTATTTTGCCTGTGGGGCTGTTTGTTTGTTTCCACTCTGTGTTTTTCCGGGTTTGCTACGGCAGCAGAGCTGGACTTTTTTGATCAAAGTCTCGGCGATTTTTCAGAAGAACTGGAAACTGCCAGGGATGAGGGCAAGCAGGGAATACTTATTTTTTTCGAAATGGATGAATGCCCATTCTGCCATCGCATGAAAACCACGATTCTGAATCAGCCCAGTGTGGCAGCATATTTTAAAAAACATTTCATGATCTTTAGTCTGGATATCGAAGGCGATGTAGAAATAGTGGATTTTCAGGGACGCACCACCACCCAGAAAGACTTTGCGGAAAAACAGCATCGCGTACGCGCTACACCGGTTATCGCCTTTTTTGATTTACAGGGTAAGCGAGTCGTGCGTTATACAGGGGCTACATCCAGTGCCGAGGAGTTTATCTGGTTGGGTGAATTTGTTGTGAGTGGCGAGTATAAAAATACCAGTTTCACTCGTTATAAAAGAGAACGGAAAAAAGTAGCCAGATGATACGTACGGGTGTATTCGTTTTCTGCTGCATTTTTGCGCAGTCATTACTGGCAGAACAACGGTTACCAGAACCGTTGACACTCGAGCATGCTTTGTCACTGGCAGAGGATGTTGAGCATCATCAGCTTATTGAAGCCAACGCCATGCTGGAACTGGCTAATTCAGAATTAAAACGGGCAGTGTCCAGCTATGCATTGCAGGCAGATATCGAGTTGCAGGCGGCTGCGATAGATCCCTCACCCATCGCATTTGACCAGTCATCCAATGACAGTTATGCAAGGCTGCGGGTGCGTAAGCCACTCTATGATTTTGGTCAGACCCGGGAAAAAACGATCGCGGCTGAAGATGAGATGCGCGCGGTAAAAAATAATATCCAGTACCTGGTCGATCAGCGGCGCATAGAAATTGCCCGACGATTTTTTGATGTGATCAAAGCAGATTTAAAGTTTGCCTGGGATAATGAAGCCATGGCAGTCATGTTCATTCGACATGATGACCAGAAAGATCGCCATTCCCTGTCACAAATTTCTGACGTTGACCTGCTTGCCTCAGATAACGATTATCAGAATATTCGTTATCAACGTTATATCAGCGAAACCAAACAGCGCACAAGTCGAGCGTTTCTGGCGGAACAGTTAAATGCCCCGAGTTCACTACCCGCTAATCTTGTTATGCCTGAGTTACAATTTCATAAAAGAAAACTTCCTGAATTCGAAGCTTTGCTAGATCAGGCGATGCTAAATAATCTGACGATAAAACTGGCGAATACCAAAGTCGAGTCGGCGTACCGACGCATGCAGGCAGCCAGATATCAAACCAGACCCCGTCTGGATGCGGAATTGAAAGTATCGGAATATGCGCGGGATGCCGGTTCTTATGAAGACTGGAGGGCTGAAATTAATCTGGTTATTCCTTTGCTGGAACATGATGGTATTCAGGCGGACGTGGCTCGTGAGCGCAGTAAATGGATGCAACAACGTGCTATGCTTCTTGATATAAAATCAAACGTTCGTCAACGGGTGCTGGATTTGTGGCAACAGATTAGTTTGCTAAGTACGCGACGAGAGCAGATTATGCTTAGCCTCGACTATCGCGAATTATCACTGGATAAAAATCGAGCGCTTTATGAAATGGAAGTAAAAACAAACCTGGGCAGTGCTATGGTTGCTATTTCTGAAGTGCGCTTCAAACAGGCGGAAGTCGATTTTAATCTGGCGCTTGCCTGGATGGAACTTGATCTACTCACTGGAAAAAATTTACAAGATGAAATTGCTAAAATCCACTAATTTTATTTTTGCCTTATTGATCAGTTTTAGCAGTCACGCCGAACAGTTTCAGGGCGTGCTGGACTGGGGTGAAAAAATCAAACTTGGTTTTCCGGTAACGGGTGTAGTGCAGGATGTTAAGGCAATGCCGGGTGAAAAAGTTTCTGCTGGACAAATACTGGCGAGTCTTGACCAGCAGCCGTTTAAATTAAAAGTAAAAAAATGTGCCGCCCGTTTAGCACGAATTCAGCCGTCGCTGTTTGATGCCAGGCTAGAACTGGATCATGCAGAGGAGTTATTCGAGCGCACTGTATTGTCTGAAGTTGAACGCCTGAAAATCGAAGCAGTCTATAAAGAGCTGGTGGCGGAAGAGAATATGATCAAAGCCGATCAGCAACTGGCGCAGTGGAAATTAACAAAAGCGCAATTGCGATCACCCTTTGATGCTATTGTGATTAATCATGAGCTGGTAACAGGGCAGGTGATTTCATCAGAAAACAAAGGTGATATTTATCTGGAGCTGGCCAGAACGGGCTTAATGAGTGTCAGTATAATGATGGCTTATGAACAGATTAAAACTGTTCGCATGGATCAGGAAGTTAAGCTCAGTGTCGCGGGTGATGAATATACGGGCATGGTTAAAAGTATTCAGATGAATCCGGCCAGCTCAGACCAATACCGGCTGCGCATTTTCTTCAAACATAATCCTGAGAAGCAATATTTTGCCGGACAAGCGGCAACCGTGCATTTTTGATGCCCTGCAAACATTACCTGATTAGTGGTCGAGTGCAGGGTGTATTTTACCGATCCAGTACCCAGCAAACTGCACAGCGTCTAGGCCTGTCAGGCTGGGTTAGAAATATGCGTGATGGTCGAGTCGAAGCGGTGGCTTGTGGAAGTGATGCACAACTTGCTAGACTCGAAGCCTGGCTCTATCAGGGGCCGCCCATGGCAGCCGTCGATAATATCGAAATAACAGCTCAGTCTGAGATAGCAGCCAGTGAATTTATAATCAGATATTGATCTGCATTGACAGGGTAAGTATGAACGCAGTCATTGATAATAAAGACCGAAAACTTGAACTTCACGAAGTATTAAACTGGCTGGAAGATGACGGTCTTGTTTCAACAGATAATGTGCAGATGCTGCGCACCCTGGCAGTTACTAAAGAATACACCGGAAAAAACCCCCTCATTGTCATCGCCGACCGGAACTGGCTCAACCAGCAGGATGAACATAAACAGCTAACGCTGGATTTTCTCACCACCTGGCTGGCCGAAAAACTGGACATGCCATATTACCGGATTGATCCGTTAAAAATAGATGTCACCAAAGTTACATCTGTTATGTCTTATGCCTATGCTGCGCGGTTTAATATTTTACCCGTTAAAGTTGAAGCCGATACAATTACCGTTGCCACAGCAGAACCCTTTATAAAAGAATGGGAAAATGAACTTAGTCGAATAAAAAATAAAACGTTTAAACGTGTCATTACTAATCCGGAAGAAATAGATCGTTATTTGCTCGAATTTTACACGGTATCAAAATCGGTCAGTGGCGCACAACATCAGGCAACTGAGGGTACGGCCAATTTAGCGAATCTAGAATCACTGATGGAACTGGGGCGTGCCGGAAAACTGGATGCCAATGATCAGCATGTCATCAATATTGTGGACTGGTTGCTGCAATATGCTTTTGAGCAGAGAGCCAGTGATATTCATCTGGAGCCGCGACGTGAACAGGGTAATGTGCGGTTTCGTATAGACGGCGTAATGCATCAGGTGTATCAGATTCCAACAGCGGTCATGGCCGCCGTTTCCAGCCGCATAAAAATTCTCGGTCGGATGGATGTGGCAGAAAAACGCCGCCCCCAGGATGGCCGTTTAAAAACCCGCTCCCAGGATGGCGTGGAAATCGAATTACGTTTGTCCACCATGCCAACGGCGTTTGGTGAAAAACTGGTGATGCGTATTTTTGATCCGGAAGTACTGGTGCGCAATTTCCGGGAACTGGGATTTGGTCAGGCCGACGACGAGCGTTGGCAAACCATGATTAAACAACCCAATGGCATTATTCTGGTCACCGGGCCCACCGGTTCCGGTAAAACCACCACCCTGTACTCCACCTTAAAGCAACTGGCCAAACCGGAAGTGAATGTCTGTACGGTGGAAGATCCCATCGAACTGGTCGAACCCAGTTTTAATCAGATGCAGGTGCAACATAATATTGGTCTGGATTTTTCATCCGGTGTACGCACCCTGTTACGTCAGGATCCCGATATCATTATGATTGGTGAGATTCGCGACAGGGAAACGGCGGATATTGCGATTCAGGCGGCACTCACCGGTCACCTGGTCATTTCCACTCTGCATACCAATGATGCCCCCTCGGCAGTCACGCGGTTGATGGAGATTGGCTTGCCGTCCTATTTGATTCAATCTACCGTGCTCGGGGTTATGGCGCAACGCCTGGTGCGTACACTATGTCCGCATTGCAAACAGCCGGCGGAAATTACTGATGCCGCATGGAAAGAACTGGTCAGACCCTGGAAGCCCGCCAGGCCGAAACAGATATTTGAACCGGTGGGTTGTCTGGAATGTCGAAACACCGGCTATCTGGGACGTATGGGTATTTACGAAATGTTTACCTTTTCTGACAAAGTAAAAAAACTGGTTACCGATCACTGTGATATTCTGGCTTTACGCCAGCAGGCATTAAAGGAAGGTATGCGCACGCTTAGATTAAGTGGTGCACAGAAAGTGGCGACAGGCATCACCACGGTAGAAGAAGTATTGCGGGTTGCGCCGCCGCCGATAGATTAATTTACTTTCTGTGTTTTGCAGGGGAATTCAGCGCAGAAATAGAAGACGGTAAGAATAAGATTGTAAATCTATTCTTACCGTTGAGTATTTATTTGTTAGAAATCGGACAGGTGTTTAAGCCAAATAGTTTATAAGCAGGGCAAAAACCAAACAGGCCGGTTACCAGCGGCACCAGACCAATCCATCCCCAGGGTGTTTGTGGGCCAACGAATACAATGGCGATTAGTGCCAGGCCAACAATAATACGTAATACCTTATCGATTCCACCAACGTTTTGCATTTCATTTGCTCCTGTTCAGGGTGAGAAATTCCCGAATTCCACATTGGCTTGCATATTGAGTAGCAACTAATAAAAGCAGCTTTGCTCAACAGGAGGAGTCTGTTGCAAGCCGCAGTGGTATTCAGTCTGAGTGTATTATGCAGAGCTGCCGGCTACGATTCAGTGATAATGTCACACTGGATTGTATTTATTGTGATAATTAAATCAGCGCGGTTTTAGCTAGTTTTTCCAGTTCAGAAGAATTGAGTATTTCAATGCTGCCGCGATGCAGTTTGACCCAGCCTTTATGTTCGAAATCTTTTAACTGACGACTGATCACTTCACGGGCACTACCCAGTTCGGTAGCCAGTGTCTGGTGGGTAAGATGAATAACCATGTCGCCGACAATATGTTGCCTGAGTGCTTTGGCCAGGCGTACATCGATGCGACCAAAACTGATTTCTTCGACCAGGGTAATGATATCGCTGAGTCGCTGGCCATAGGCGTCAAATACTTCCTGACGAAAATCTGCCGAATTCTGCAGGCCGTCATTAAAGGCTTTCATTGGGATGATCAGTGCTTTGACTTCAGTTTCGGTGACGCCTTCCGCCGGGTATTTGTTATTGGCAAACAGGCAGGCGGTGGTCAGGGTGCAGGATTGGCCGCTTTGCACTCTATACAGCACAATCTCACGACCGTTTTCTGCCCGGCTTAGCACCTTTACCGAACCCTCCAGAACCAGGAAATAATTCTGGCAGCTATCGCCCTGTCTGAACACAGTGGTATTCGCCGGCATGACCACTTCCTGCGCCTGGGCGAGAATTTTTTTTCCGTTATCGTCCCTGATGTGGGAAAAGGGGATGAGCTTCTCAGTCATTAGTTTCGGTACCAGTGTTCAGATAAAACGTTCATTACCTTGTCCGGGTATTTCCAGGAACCCAGACTACCATTGTATCGAGCCAGAGCGCGGCGAATGTTGCCTTTTTCCATATCCAGATAATATTTCAATATGGTACAGCCCATGCGCAAATTGGTATCGACATGCATCAGGTTGTCATCTGGATGACCAATTTCATGTAGCCAGAAGGGCATGATTTGCATCAGGCCCTGGGCGCCGGATCTGGAAATGGCAAAGCGATCAAAGCGGCTTTCTATATCAATGACGGCAATCACCAGTTCCGGTGGCAACTGGGCACGGCTGGCTTCGCGATGAATGCTGCGCAATAAGTTTAGCCGGGTGCGCACATCGGCCAGTCTTTTTTCCAGTCTGGTTGACATGTCCAGTAACCAGACTTCGGCATCAAATCGATCTTCAAAACTGTCGGCCTGTTCAACTGCTTTGATCAGCCGTTTTCTGAGTTCGGGGTCAGGGTTCTTCGCCAGCGCATAAGTTTGCGCGCTGACCAGGGTCAGCAGAAAAACCAGTGCCAGTTGTTTGATAATCCAGTCCATGTCCTGAGTTTAGCTGATTCGGTTCAGCTGCGTGTTTTTATAAACTCAGCCACATTATCCAGTGCAATGTCTTCGGAGTTTTCGTCGCGTCGACCTTTATACTCAATGGTGCCGGCATCCAGCCCGCGTTCGCCGAGTACCAGCCGATGCGGAATACCAATGAGCTCGATGTTGGCCAGCATGGAACCGAGGCGTTCTTTCTGATCGAATAGCAAAACATCCAGGCCGGCATCGGTCAGTTGCTGATACAGCTTTTCAGTGGCGTCTTTCAGTCGTTCCGATTTCTGCATGTTGATCGGTGCCAGTGCAACATCGAACGGCGCTATCGCCGCTGGCCAGATAATGCCGTTGTCGTCATGGTTCTGTTCAATAGCGGCCGCCACCACTCGCGATACGCCGATACCGTAACAGCCCATGGTCATTACCTTGTTCGCGCCATTTTCATCCAGTACGGTTGCCTTGAGGGCTTCACTGTATTTGTCGCCGAGCTGGAAGATATGGCCGACCTCGATGCCGCGCACAATGGATAGCGTGCCCTTGCCATCTGGGCTGGCATCACCCTCCACTACGTTGCGTATATCGGCACAAACGGGTTCCGGCAGATCACGACCCCAGTTAACGCCCTGTAGATGTTTGCCATCTTCGTTGGCGCCACAGACAAAGTCGGTGGTGTGACTGGCGGTGTGATCGGCAATTACGGTTATTTTCAGGCCCACCGGTCCGACCGAGCCGGGCGCACAACCTGCGGCGGCCTTGACCTGGTCTTCCGAGGCAAACTGTAACGGTGATTTAACCTGTGCCAGTTGTTCAGCTTTGATTTCATTGAGTTCATGGTCACCGCGTAACACCAGGGCAATCACGCTGTCATCCGCTGCGCCCACCACCAGCAGTGTTTTCAGGCACTGGCTGGGCTTGATGTTAAGAAACTGACTGACTTCTTCGATGCTGTGCTGGCTGGGTGTATCGACCGTTTCCATGTCTGCCGACGGTGCCGGGCGCTCACCCGCAGGTGCCACGGCATCTGCACGTTCGACATTGGCCGCGTAATCGCTGTCCGATGAAAAGGCGATGGCATCTTCGCCGGAATCGGCGAGCACATGGAATTCATGGGAAGCGCTGCCACCAATAGAACCACTGTCCGCCATCACCGGGCGGAAATTCAGTCCCAGCTGGGTGAAAATGTTGGAGTAGGCCTGATGCATGGCATCATAGGTGTTCTGCAAAGATGCCTGATCCAGGTGGAAAGAGTAGGCATCTTTCATGATGAATTCACGGGAACGCATGACCCCGAAGCGAGGGCGAATTTCATCGCGGAATTTGGTCTGGATCTGATACCAGGTCAGCGGCAACTGTTTATAGCTATTGAGTTCACGCCGGGCCAGATCGGTAATGATTTCTTCGTGGGTGGGTCCCATGCAAAATTCGCGGTCGTGGCGATCCTTAAAACGCAGCAGTTCGGGGCCATATTGTTCCCAGCGACCGGATTCCTGCCATAATTCGGCGGGCTGTACCGCCGGCATCAATACTTCCAGTGCGCCGGTGCGTTCCATTTCCTGACGGATGATATGTTCAACCTTGCGTAAAATCCGGTAACCCAGCGGCAGCCAGGTATACATACCTGAGGCCAGACGACGGATCAGACCGGCGCGCAGCATGAGTTTATGGCTGATGATCTCGGCATCGGCCGGAGTTTCTTTTACGGTAGACAGTGGGAATTTAGATATACGCATGGATTTTTCTATGGTTTATGATGAAGTAGCGGGCATTTTACAAAAAAGCATAACGAGTGAATATATATAATTGGTTGCTGGCGACTATTCTGCTGTTTTTTCAGTCTGTTGTTCTGGCAGTGCACAACAATCTCGATCATCTGACTGCACAGGCAAAAGCAATGGAACTCGCCCAGGATCCGGCCTGGCTCAATTTATTGCATTATAAACAGCATGTGTTTGCCGGTGTTTATAGCCAGGCGGATGATGCGGCATTTTTTTTGTCGGCACAGGGTAAACATGATCCACGGGCAGAACTACACGCCAGTTTGCAGCAACTGGTCAATGCTGATGGGAGAAAACAGTTCGTCTGTCGGTTCCCGGCACGTTATCACTGGTTGAATGCAAAACTGAATTTTCAGCCAGAGACATCAGATAGCAACTGTGCCGAATTTGAAACCTGGCAACAGAAGTTGAATGCCGAGCAAATCACCTTGCTATTTCCAGCCATGTATTTGAATAATCCTGCGTCGATGTTCGGCCACACCTTCCTGCGCCTGGATCAGCCACAACGCTCGCCGCTGCTGAGTTACACCCTTAGTTATGCAGCCGCGACGGACGTTAATGACAATCCACTGGTCTATGTGTACAAAGGTTTATTTGGCGGTTATCTGGGCGTATTCAATATACAGCCCTATTACACCACGCTGCAGAAATACAGTGATATCGAACAGCGGGATATCTGGGAATATGCATTAAATCTCACCCAGCAGGAAATTGATCAGTTGGTCCGGCATCTCTGGGAGGTGAGGGGCATCAGCTTTGATTATTATTTTTTACGCGAAAACTGTTCCTATCGGCTATTGTCCTTGCTCGATGTTGCCCGCCCCGGTCTGGAAATGACGCTGCAATCACATCCGCTTTATGCCATACCGGTCGATACGGTGAGAACCATAGCAGCTGCAGGTTTGATCGCATCGAAACACTACCGGCCGTCGCGCAACAGCAGGATTGAGCAGATGTATCGACAGCTTGCGCCGCCATTGCAGCTTAAAGCTTTGCAGTTGGCAGATGATCCTGATAGTTCTGTTGATAATTTTACCAGGAATCAACAGGCGCAGATGCTGGAGCTGGCGCAGGAAATAGTCCAGCTCGAACCGACTGAAAATGATCAAAAAAATCATCGTTTACTTATGGCACGTAGTCGCCTTGCATTAGCAGTCGAACAAAAAACTGATTTTCAGTTCAATAACATCAGTCCGGAAAGCGGTCATTTATCTGCTCGCTGGCATATCGGTTATGGTGAAAAGGAGCGCAATCGTTTTATTGAGCTGGGCCTGCGCCCGGTGTTCCATGATTTACTGGATGCGTCTAAAGGCTTTGTCGACGGCGCCAGTATTAGTGTGTTCGATAGCCGAGTGCGCTGGTATGAGCAGCAGCAACGTTTGCAACTGGAACAGCTCACGCTGTTTAATGTAGTATCACTATCACCTGTTACCTCATGGCATGCGCCGGTTTCCGGCCAACTGGATATTGCGATTAATCGACGTCGTTTGAATGCTGTTGATGAGGCAAAGGTTTTAAACCTCGGTGCTGCGGCAGGTTACAGTCTTAAATGGAGCAATATGCTTGTTTATGCCTTTGCGGATACTTCCATTGAATATGCCAGAAAACTGGATGAGCATTACGCCTGGTATCTGGGCGCCGAAACCGGCGCCGTAATGACTTTCAATCAGGGCGCTGCCATGAAAATAAAATGGCTTTCTTCGGAAAGCGTGTCGGGACAACAGGGGTCGAAAGAAAATTATCAATGGCATTTTCAATATGAACTGGCCGATGATCAGGCGCTGCGTTTCGAATACGACGTCAAAAAATATGAAACGATTAAAGATAAAAATCTGTCGTTGAGTTATTTACGTTATTTTTAAATCATTGTTTATTGGTATTTTATGCAATTGAATAAAACGCTATTGCTTCTGCTGCTGTTAATCATCGCCCCACAAACTCGGGCGGCTGAAATCCGCGTGGCGGTAGCCAGTAATTTTGCAACGACCATGCGCCTGCTGGCAGAACAATTTGAGGCCAGTACTGATCACAGGGTGACGCTCATCTATGGCTCTACTGGCAAACACTATGCGCAAATAAAAAATGGCGCACCGTTTGATATTTTTTTTGCCGCCGATACGCGACGCCCCGAGTTACTGGAAATAGAAGGGAATGTCGTGATCGGTAGTCGCTTTACCTATGCGCAGGGGAAACTGGTGTTATGGAGTCCGCAGGCCGATTATGTTGATAGTGATGCACAAATACTGGCAAGTGATCAATTTTCTCATCTGGCTATCGCCAATCCCCGATTAGCGCCCTATGGCGTTGCCGCAAAACAGGTGCTTGAATCGCGTGGCCTGTGGCACAAACTAAAAAGCCGCATAGTGCGTGGTGAAAATATCGGTCAGGCATTTCAGTTTGTTAAAAGTGGCAATGTGCCCCTGGGTTTTGTTGCTTATTCGCAGATACTGCAATCCGGCGTGGCCGTTCAGGGTTCTATCTGGCAGGTGCCACAGGAACTGTATACGCCGATTGAACAACAGATGGTGATGTTGCAGGATAATGATGCGACTCGCGCTTTTCTGGCATTTGTGCGCAGTGACCGGGCGCGCGCGATAATTCGCAGCCATGGATACCAGACACCATGATGCAGGCAGATTTCGACGCTCTCTGGATTACCCTTAAGCTGGCCGGACTCACAACCCTGATCCTGCTGGTGTTAGGTACACCATTAGCCTGGTGGCTGGCACAAACCCGTTGGCGGTTTAAATTTTTTATTGAAGCGATAGTGGCGTTGCCGCTGGTATTGCCACCGACGGTGCTGGGTTTTTATTTGTTAATCGCCCTCGGTCCACACGGACCACTGGGTGGTTTGATGATATGGCTGGGCGGGCAGTCGCTGGCATTCACTTTTGCGGGGCTGGTGATTGGCTCGGTTTTTTATACCCTGCCGTTTGTGGTTCAGCCATTACAAAATGCGTTTGCCGCGATGGGTTCCCGTCCGCTTGAAGTAGCCGCTACCTTGCGCGCGTCCCCGATGGATCGTTTTCTGACGATTGCGGTGCCGCTGGCGCGCCCCGGTTTTTTGACCGCAGCGGTGCTGGGCTTTGCCCACACGGTGGGTGAGTTTGGTGTGGTGCTGATGATCGGCGGCAATATTCCCGGCGAAACCCAGGTACTATCCATCGCGATTTATGACCATGTAGAAGCCCTCGAGTATGGTCATGCGCACTGGCTGTCGGGCGGTTTATTGCTGTTGTCCTTCCTGTTGCTGATTTCAGTGTACGCTTTTAATAAACGATTTTCGGTGCTCAGGTCGTGAGCATCGAAGCCCGTTTTACAATCAGTTATAACAAATTTCTACTGGATGTTGAGTTGCATATTCCGGCGTCCGGTGTCACTGCCATTTTTGGTGCTTCGGGCTGTGGTAAAACTACCGTGCTGCGATTGATGGCCGGGCTTATTCGAACGGCCAATGGCTATCTCAAAGTTGATGATGATATCTGGCAGCAGGATGATGTATTTGTCGCGCCCCATTGTCGTGCCATTGGTTATGTTTTTCAGGAAGCCAACTTATTCCCCCATCTTAATGTGCGCGGCAACCTGGAATATGGTTTAAAGCGGGTGCCGCTCAATGCACGGCAACTGGCATTTAATGATGCGGTAAATCTGCTGGGTTTGAGTTCACTGCTGGAACGGAACCCGGTTAATCTTTCCGGTGGCGAGCGCCAGCGGGTTGCCATTGCCCGGGCACTGTTGACCAGTCCGCGCCTGTTGTTGATGGATGAGCCGCTGTCTGCTTTAGACGATGCCAGTAAAAATGATATTTTGCCATTTCTGGAGCGACTGCATATTGAACTGGAAATCCCCGTTATTTATGTCAGTCATTCCCGCGAAGAAGTTGCGCGGCTGGCCGACTATCTGGTGTTGATGGAAGCGGGGCGGGTACAGGCGACCGGTCCCATCGCAGAAATGTTGACGCGTGTCGATTTGCCTTTTGCCCATGGTGATGAAGCCGAATCGATTATTGAAGCTACGGTAGCCGGTTTCGATGATGAATTTAATTTAACCCTGCTGGATTTTCCCGGTGGTCGTTTCTGTGTGTCGCGTAAATCCGTAGCAATAGGTCAACAGGTCAGATTACAAATTCTGGCGCGTGACGTCAGCCTGACTCTGGAACAGCAGAGCGGTACCAGCATACTGAATATTCTGCAGGCAAAAGTGCTGGAACTATCAGCCGAAGGCGTGGCTCAGGTGATGGTAAAACTGGATGTTGGCGGCGTGCCTGTACTGTCTCGCATTACGCGCAAGTCAGCGCAGGGGCTGGATCTTCATCCGGGTAAAAATATTTTTGCCCAGATTAAGAGCGTAGCCTTGCTGACTTGAGCTGATAGGTAATCCAGTTTTATTAAGTCGATACAAATATGGATTTATAGCCGGTATATATGGAAGGGGAGCCAGGGTCAAACTCAATGCCAGTAAGTTAAGCATAATCGCGATCTAAAGATGCGCTCCTACAGGATTTTTTATGCCGTAGGAGCGACCTTAAGGTCGCGATTGAATCTGGTAATCACCTTAACTTACTGGCATTGGGGTCAGACTGGTTTTATCCAGATTCTCCCGTACATCCAGTTAAGCAACATTCATCATTAATGAGACAGCTCTAATGTCGCAACCCCTTCGCTATTTTTTTGACCAACAGGCCAGCCAATCTCAAACATTCCTGCAAGAATCAAATATACCCGCCTTAAATATATCCGTTCATCTATGATCAGGTTCTAAAGCGTGTCTATAAACGTAAATATTAGTGCTTATAAAATCCATTCCACAGGCCAGAAAGAAAGGCCAATGCGTTCTTGCCGAGTACCGAGCAATCATAACCACCTTCCTGCACGATTAAAGTAGGATAACGTAGTCCACCAAGCACCAGTCCGTTGTTATGAAAATCATCTGCGACAAGATTCCAGCTGCCGGATGGGTCATTTTGAGCTGTATCCAGCCCGAGGGCTATAACCAGAACATCCGGTTTAAAGCTGCGAATTTTTTTAATGGCCCTGTTAATAGCCCGAAGGTGTTCAGCACCACCGATGCCCTTTTTTAGAGGAATATTGAGGTTATAACCACTGCCCACTTTGTCTCCGACATCTTCTTTATAACCACTGAAATAAGGGTACTCAAAAGTCGGGTCAGCATGGATAGAGATGGTCAGTACATCATCACGCTGATAGAAGATATCTTCCTGTCCGTTACCATGGTGATAGTCGAGATCAAGTATCGCAACTTTGCTATAGATGGACAGGAACTGAGCGGCAATAGCCGTCGAATTGAAATAACAGTAACCGCCGAATGAATCATGACTGGCATGATGGCCCGGTGGTCTTACCAGGGCATAGGCAAACTGGCTGCCATCTGCAATAGATTTAGCTGCAGTCAAAGTTGCATCGACAGCCTCGCGAGCAGCAAGGTAGGCGTTGCGGTAGATCGGGCTATAGATATCAATACAGTAGTAACCGGCATGTGAAGGAATATTTTTTGGTGTGCCGACATTCTTGCGTATTGGAAAGACATCGGGAAAAAGTGGGGTATCAGAATCGATTGACAGTGCAACTTCCTTAAAATAATTAACAAAGCGTTTGTCATGAACTGCAAGAATATATTTGTCACTGAAATGTTTGCGTGGCATACGGTCGAACATGTCGGTTTTTTCGAGTTCATCCAGAATAGCGCTGACACGCACAGGCTGTTCTGCATAGTCGTGATTTTTTATATGATGAATAGCATGACCGTCGGTAACACAGAGAACAATCTTCTTGTCGCGGGGTATTGATGGATAAACATGTGGCTTACGGTTTTTGATATAGCTATATGGACGCAGTTGTACTGGATCGTCTGTAAATGAATTTACTACCTCATTGATGTGTTTGTCAGCCATGGTTTTTTTGTACTTGCGGCGCAAGATTGCCTGCACCACTTTTCTGGTTCTATTTTTATCGAGAGGATGACCGCTGTCGAGATCATCTGCCATCAGGAAATAGGCGTTATCATAATTGGCTTTACGTGGGCGTTGATACAGGGTGCCAACTACAGGACGCGCGCCCATTCGTTCGTAAAAGCGCATGCGTGCCCGGTTTTCTTTCAGTATATTGTTGTCGGGGCTGTCCTCAGGCAGGTCGCTCATACACTCAAAAAACAACCAGTCAAAACCAAGGCTGACACACTCTTCCTGGATGCGTTGGTAAAGTGCAGCGCCAACTCCGCTGCCTTTGGTGTTACTGGATAATGCTATCAGATCAAGAAAACCAAAACGCAGAGTGGGTTCTGCGGAAAATAGAGCAAAGCCCTTAACCTGCCCTTTGCGGTCATCGCACACAAACAGAACTGATCGAAAATCGAATTTCATCGGGTTGAGTAGTTTTTCGGGGATTTCACGGATCTTGGAATCTGTGATGTCACTGAATTGCTGCTGGATAATTTGCTGTACCTGTTCGATGGCACGCTTGTTGACAGGCAGTAAAGTGTCGTGGATGCAACGGATTCGAAACATGGAAAAATGCCTGTATTTAAAACGACCGTTTTATGTGCAGCTATTATAGCTCGGTTTTCTAAATCAATACGGCATATAGCTTAATGTATTTGGTGTTTCTAGTGGCTAACGAAAATTGATTTATACCCGGTATACATGGAACAGAGAATCACCGGCCCCAGTAGTAAAAATCCCAGTCCCATTGGAATCATGGCGAGCATAGATAATCCCAGTCCCACCAGACCATAAAGCAGAAATGGCATGACGTTTTTAGCGCAGGCTTTAAAACTTAATTTAAATGCATCCCAGGCTTTCATGTTATGTAATGCAATCAGACAGGGGGCAAACCATATACCCATGATTAAAGGGATGAGCAGGGCGCTCACCAGCAACATATACAGCATAACGGCCGTATAGAGTTCGGCCGCTTCCGACATGCCGCTGCCACCCGGTTGCATCTGCATTAAGTCTGACATTGATAGCAGGCCTAACATTGCCAGCGGTATCGCGGGAGCGATGAGAATTATGATGCTGCCAATGAGCTGGATTACGCCCAGACCCGCGAGCTGCGACGCATTTTGTTTGAAGCCGACAAATAAATGATGAATGGATAAGCTATCGCCATTATCGAGATTGTGACAGCCAATCATGAGGCCACCAATAAATATGGGTCCGATAATTTGCGCAACCAGTGATACCAGTGGAATGACTGACAGGGTCAGTAAAATTACAATAAGCAGAATGAAATTGACCAGCCATATCAACGGACTTTGCATGAACAGTTTGATGGCGTCTTTGAACCAGCTCCAGCCGTGACCCGTAGATAGTTTAATTGGCGGATGCATTTCATTTACATTACCGGAATCCAGTTCCAGTTCTGTTTCAGGTGGACGGTAAGGATTGCTCATAAGTTTTTCCTTTTACTTAGAAGGTTGCGCCATTCCAGCCCCACAAATGGCGAGGCGCATTGCTGAATTCAATATAGATTCTGTCTACATCGATGTCTAGCTGGCTGTTGATAAAGTCACACAGGCGGGTAGACAGTTGCGCCGTTTCCGACTCTGGCAGGTTAATGCTTTTTAGTTCCAGATAGGCGGCGGCTTCGGTTGAACCGGCAAAGGTCAGTGTCTGTTGATCGTTAACGTTAACCATGACATAGCGTTCTGGTTTGCCCAGGATTTCGGCAACCTTTTTTGATGCCTCAAGGGCCAGTTGCTGTTTGTCTGCAATGCTGGTACTGGTTTGAATTTTTAATAGCGGCATGAGCAGCTCCCACTGATTTATTTGCAATTCTTTTTAATGATTTCCTGGGTACGTTTAATGCGCGCCTGTTTTTCTGCTTCGCTCATATAGCTAACATTGCCGTCTTTATCGCGGCGGCGAATTTGTCCTTTTGCCTGCATGGTCGCCAGATTATTACGTGCAGATTCACAGCCGGCTTTTTTCTGTTTCGGTTTTAACTTTGGTGTTTTTTCTTCTGCGGGTTTTTGCTGCTGTGCAGTTTGTTCCTGCTGCTCCGGATTCTGTGAATTATTTTCCGCTGCGTCTGTTTTATTTTTATTTTTTAATCCCAGTGTTGGGCGTTTGTAGCTTGATCGATCTTCCGGTGCGCGATAGTTGCCCTTAATGCTTTCTACGGCCTGGTTTTTAGGTTTTTCCTGTGAATAATGGACGTTGCCCTGTTCGTCGGTCCATTTGTATATGCCGGCCTGTGTTATGCCAGGGAAAACTATCAGGCTACAGGCTAGAAGAAATGTTTTATGCATGGCTGATTCCATTTGTGATCAAGTTACTTAAGGCTGCTCCGATTCATTATATGATGTTCCCGTCACATAGAAACATTCTTATAATGAATATGAGTAATGTTAGCATACACAGAAATCGGGCATTATTCGAGCAGGGCAAAAGCGGGCTATAATGCTTCATTAGTCCAGGCACGATACAAAAAAACATGGGTGCATCATTATGCGATTTTCTTTGGCTTATATTTCCCGTCTAATCCTGGCGTCGCTGTGGCTGAATGTCGCGGCGGCCGAGGCTGACAAAGAGTTACAACTGGCCGTCGTTGAACGGATAAATATTCCTCTGCTTAAGCAGTTTATCGGAACAGTTGAAGCGGTGAATAAGGCCACCATGAAAGCACAGACATCGGGGCGGCTGGCAGAAATATATTTTGATGTCGATGATATCGTCAAGCAGGGCGAAGTACTGGCACGGTTCAGGAACGAACGGCAGCAAGCCGAGCTGGATCTGGCTAACGCCGGCTTACAGGAAGCCATCGCTGAAAAGGAGCGCAGTCAGGCTGACTATGACCGATATCAGAATCTGTATGAACAAAAGCTGGTGGCGGTGTCTACCGTTGATCAGGCGCGGGCGGCCTTAAAAACAGCTAAAGCGCGGTTAGACGGTGCCAGAGCTAGAATCAAACAGGCCCGTGAAGATTATGAATACACCATTATTCGAGCACCCTATAGCGGTATCGTAACCAAACGACACGTGGAGGTGGGTGAATCGGTGAACCCGGGCTCACCGCTGGTGAGTGGCATATCCCTGGATGTGCTCCGGGTGGTGGTGGAAGTGCCGCAATCCCTGGTTGAAAACATCCGCACCCGGCATCAGGCCATGGTTTATCTGGCAGATGGTTCGATACTGAAAAGTGAGAATATCACCGTGTTTCCATTTGCCGATGACATGAGCCATAGCTTTACCGTCAGGGTTGAGTTGCCAGCTGATGTGGCTGTCTCGAAAGGCAGCAATTCCCTCTATCCCGGTATGTTAGTTAAAACAGGCTTTGTTGCCGGGGAGCAGCAACTGCTGGTGATTCCGGCAGAGGCGATGGCGCATCGTGGTGAGATGAATGTGGTGTATGTGAAATCGCCGGATGGTCGCATTGTGATGCGTCAGGTCAGGCCCGGCAATATGATAGACGACAAGCGTCGGGTTATTCATGCGGGATTGACCGAGGGAGAAAATATTTACCTGAATCCGCTGGCGGCGACGGTCGCATTGAAGCAGCGCGGCCAGAAGCAGTCGTCGGGAAATGCTGATCATGACTAAGGGCGCCGATCAGAAACTGGGTTTTTCCGGTCACATAGCGCAAAGTTTTCTGCAGACTGAAATTACTCTGCTGCTGGCTTTGCTTGGATTGCTGCTGGGTTTATTTGCGGTACTGGTGACGCCACGCGAAGAAGAGCCGCAAATTAATGTCACCTTTGCCAATGTGTTTATCGCCTATCCCGGTGCCTCGGCCAGAGAAGTGGAAAGCCTGGTGAGTGTGCCGGCGGAGCAGGTGTTATCGGAAATCGAGGGTATCAAGCATGTGTACTCGGTATCCACGCCCGGTTTATCGGTGCTCACGGTTGAATATCAGGTAGGCGAAGATCGTACCCAGGCCATCGTACGGCTCTACAATAAAATTTTCTCCAATGAAGACTGGTTGCCGCAGGGGCTGGGCATCGGCCAGCCGATCATCAAGCCGAAGGGTATAGATGATGTACCTATTGTCGCTTTGACGTTATGGACCGATGATGAAGCAGGCAGTGGTTATGATTTGTTACAGGTTGCCCATGCGCTGGAAGCGGAATTAAAACGCGTCCCTGGCACCCGTGAAATTTATACCATTGGCGGCGCCCAGCAGGTTGTTCATGTAAAGCTCGATCCCCAGAAACTGGCGGCCTATGGTCTGACCTTAAATGATTTGCGCGCCGCATTATCCGTGAGTAATGTTTCAACCGATGCCGGTACTCTGGTTGCCGACAACAATGAAATAATTGTCACCGCCGGGCGATTTTTAACCACCGCGGAAGAAGTCGCTAAATTAGTCGTTACGGTGAAAAAGGCTAAGCCGGTTTATCTGCAGGATGTGGCTACTATCAGTTTTGGTCCGGCCTATGCGAAGCAGCATGTGTTTCATGGTAGTGGCCTGGCACAAAGTAAAAACGCCCAGCCGATACACTATCCAGCGCTGACCCTGGCGGTCAATAAAAAACCCGGCACTAACGCCGTTGATATCGCCAACGCGGTAGTTGAGCGCATGGCAAAACTGGAAGGTATTTTTTTACCCGAAGGGGTGAATGTTAGCGTTACGCGTAACTATGGCAAAACCGCAGACAGCAAAGCCAAAACGCTGATCACAAAACTTGTTTTTGCCACCTCCATTGTGGTGCTGCTGGTATTCATCGCACTGGGCGGGCGGGAAGCTTTTATTGTGGGCACGGCGGTGGTCATTACCCTGGCCATTACCCTGTTCGCATCCTGGGCCTGGGGCTTTACCCTGAACCGTGTATCACTGTTCGCGCTGATTTTTTCCATCGGTATTCTGGTGGATGACGCGATTGTGGTGGTGGAAAATATTCATCGTCACATGAGTATGGGCAATACCAATTTACTCGATGCCATTCCCAAAGCGGTCGATGAAGTGGGTGGTCCGACTATCCTGGCGACTTTTACTGTAATAGCTGCGCTGTTGCCGATGGCTTTTGTTACCGGTTTGATGGGGCCGTACATGAGTCCTATTCCGATCAATGCCAGTATGGGTATGTTGATTTCGCTGGCAGTGGCTTTCGTGATTACGCCCTGGATGTGTAACAAGTTTCTCAGTCAGCATACCGCTGCGGGGCACGCCACAGAAACCGACAATAAATATAATGCATTTTTTACCCGGCTGATTGGGCCATTTCTGGATGAGGCTGCCGGTAAAAAACGCCGCATTCAATTAGCGTTGGTGGTGCTGGCACTTATTACGCTTTCTATGGTGCTGGTGTACACCAAACATGTGGTGCTAAAAATGCTGCCGTTCGATAATAAATCGGAATTTCAGATTGTGGTCGATATGCCAGAAGGCGCGCCGCTGGAACTGACCACCCAGGTGCTGGATGAGCTGGGCGCGTATGTCGCCAGTATTCCGGAAGTGACTGATTATCAGATTTATAGCGGCACCGCTGCACCGATCAATTTTAATGGCCTGGTGCGCCAGTATTATTTGCGTGCCGGATCCAATGTGGGGGATATCCAGGTGAACCTGCTGGATAAATCTGAGCGCGATAAAAAGAGTCACGAAATTGCCCAGGCCATGCGTATACCGCTGCAGCAGATTGCTGAGCAATATCATGCCAATGTAAAAGTGATCGAAGTACCGCCGGGGCCACCGGTGATGTCGCCGCTGGTGGCGGAAGTCTATGGTCTCGACTATTCGGGGCAGGTCAAGGTAGCCAGTCAGGTGCGTCAGGTGTTTGAGTCGACGCCGGATATTGTGGATGTGGATGACACGATTGTGGTGCCTTCAAAACGTATTATTGTGCATGTCGACCGAGACAAAGCGGCGTTGCTGGGTATCAGTCAGCAGGATGTGAACCAGCTGCTGCGAACCTTGTTGCAGGGTGACGACATGGCCTATCTGCATGGTGAGCATTTTAAATATGCTGTGCCCATTCGCGTCGAGTTACCGCTTGCAGATAAATCGGCTATTGAAAAAATACTGTCCGTTAAATTGCGCGGCAATCAGGGGGCGGAAGTTGCGCTGGCCGATATCGTGCGTATCGAAGAGTCTATCCGCGAGCAGAGTATTTACCATAAAGATTTATTACCCGTAGTGTTTGTCACCGGCGATATGTCGGGTGAGCTGGATAGTCCGTTGTACGGTATGCTCGATATGATGAAGCAACTGGATGACAAACTCCTGTCGCAAAGCGAGCATAATCCAGGCAGCAGCATTCAGCAGTATTTCATTACGCCGCCGGACAATCCCTATGAGTACAGTATGAAATGGGACGGTGAATGGCAGATCACCTATGAGACTTTCCGTGATATGGGGATCGCTTATTCCATTGGTCTGTTGTTGATTTATCTGCTGGTGGTGGCGCAGTTCCGTTCCTATATTGTGCCGCTGATTATT
Organism: Gammaproteobacteria bacterium; assembly: GCA_026195895.1. GTDB lineage: Bacteria > Pseudomonadota > Gammaproteobacteria > SZUA-229 > SZUA-229 > JAPHRO01. Next base: position 58,319 of record JAPHRO010000025.1, on the reverse strand, counting down.
ATGGCGCCAATCCCGTTGACCATTATTGGGGTGATGCCGGGCCATGCTGTGCTGGGTGCCAAGTTCACCGCGACTTCAATGATCGGCATGATTGCCCTGGCCGGCATTATTGTGCGCAATTCGATATTGCTGGTAGATTTTATCAACGAGCAACTGGCACAGGGCATGGCGTTTCGCGAGGCGGTGATCCAGGCCAGTGCCGTGCGCAGTAAACCCATCGTACTGACGGCACTGGCGGCCATGATGGGGGCGCTGTTTATTCTTGATGACCCTATATTTAGTGGGCTTGCCATATCGTTGATCTTTGGCATTCTGGTGGCAACGCTACTGACATTGCTGGTAATACCGGTGATGTATTACGCTGTTATGCGCAATAAAGTCTAACCAGATAATGCCAGATGGTTGCAGCACCGATTAGATGTAACTAAATAGCCATATCTCTATCAGATAGTTTTCATAACGGTGCCAGAATTGGTACTATAGCGCTTTCTAGGGTAATCATAAGAAAATGTTATGGCAGATCGACGACTGAAAGTATTCCACACTGTAGCCAGGCTGCTGAACTTCACCAAGGCAGCAGATGCCCTGCACATGACGCAACCTGCGGTGACTTTTCAGATTCGCCAGTTAGAAGAATATTTCAACACTCGCCTGTTTGATCGCACCCACAATCGTGTCAGCCTGACCGAAGCGGGGCAGCGGGTCTATGGCTATTCGGATCGGATTTTTGAACTGTACGATGAGATGGAGAATTCCATCCGTGAACTCACCGGTGATGTCAGTGGTGTGGTCACTTTAGGCGCGAGTACCACCATTGCTGAATACATGCTGCCATTCCTGCTAGGCGATTTTAAAGCGCAGAATCCGGAAGTGAACATCCGCCTGAAAGTATCGAATACCGAAGGCATTGTGGCCATGGTCGAAAATAATATTATCGATCTGGGTATCGTTGAGGCATCGGTTAATAACAAAAACTTACAGGTCGATGTGTGTCGGCGTGATCAACTGGTTGCCATCATGCCACCCAGTCATCCACTGGCAAATACCGGCGGTGCTTTGACACCACAGCAACTGGTGCCTTATCCGTTTATCTGTCGTGAAGAAGGTTCGGGTACCCGTGAAGTGATCAATGAATATCTGCACGATCATGTAGGCAGTGATGAACTGACCATCTGTCTCGAACTGGGTAGCCCGGAAGCCATCAAGGGTGCGGTCGAAGCAGGTATGGGTATTTCTATCATGTCGTATTCAACGGTAGCAAAAGAACTGAAGCTGGAATCGCTGGCGGCGGTACCACTGGATCCACCGCTAGATCGTCCTTTCTCGTTTGTTCATCAACGCCACAAATTTAAAGCGCGGGCCATGGAAGAGCTGTTGGCATTCGCGAAAAAATATTGTGAAGATCATCAGCAGGATTAATTGAGGTAATATGGATTCGTCGGCAAAAAAACTGGTCGAGATATTTGATTATTTGCCGGAGCAGGATCAGAAAACGCTATTAGAGTTTGCCGAATTTCTACAATCTCGTGCGCCTGAGCCAAAGTCAGTAATTACCGAACCGCTGGATATTCCGCGACCCGAAGCAGAAAGCGTAGTATCCGCTATCAAGCGACTGAAACAGAACTATCCAATGGTTGAGCATTCCCATTTATTCAATGAAACCTCTGAGTTAATGATGCAGCACATGATGCAGGGGCGTAAGGCTGATGACATCATCGATGAACTGGAAATATTGTTCGAAGAAAAATTCAAATTAGTGATTGAGAAACATAAATGATTTCAGTCCTGCGTAGCTGGTACGAACGCTACTTCTCAGATCCTCAGGCCGTAATTCTGGCTATTTTGTTGTTTGTTGGTTTCAGTATCATTTTATTGATGGGCGAGATACTCACGCCAGTCATTGCGGCGGTGGTTATTGCTTATGTGCTGGAGGGTGTGGTTAAAAAAATGCAGTGCTGCAAAATACCGCATCTGGTCGCCGTGGTATCGGTAGTAATTACTTTCCTGCTCAGTGTATTGATAATCTTTCTGGGTCTGGTGCCGATATTTTCCAGGCAGCTCAGCCAGTTTTTTAGCGAGGTGCCCAATATGCTAACCTCGGGTCAGCAATTGCTGTTGACCCTGCCGCAAAAATATCCTTTTATTTCTGAAAAACAAATTCAGGAAATCGTTGCCAATGTTAATACCGAGCTGGCGACTTTAGGGCAAAAAGCTGTTTCCATATCTTTGTCGTCTGCCGTCGATATGTTCACTATCCTGGTTTATATGGTGGTGGTGCCGCTGCTGGTATTTTTCTTTCTTAAAGATAAAGAAGTTATTATTAACTGGTTGATGCGTTTTTTGCCGGCAAAGGAAGGTCTGGCGCATGAAGTATGGCGCGAAGTCGATAAAAAAATTGGCATGTATATCCGTGGCAAGGTGCTGGAAATTTTAATCGTGGGCTTTGCAACTTATCTGCCACTGAAAATCATGGGCCTCAATTATGCCGCGCTAATCAGTCTGCTGGTTGGCCTGTCGGTTATTATTCCCTATGTTGGCGCTATTGCAGTAACTATTCCTGTCGCGCTCATTGCTTATTTTCAATGGGGAGTATCGCCAGAGTTATTTTATCTAATGGCTGCCTATTTAACGGTTCAATTTCTCGATGGCAACTTACTGGTTCCGCTGTTATTTTCCGAGGTGGTGAATATGCATCCGGCGGCGATCATAATTGCTGTTCTGGTATTTGGTGGTATGTGGGGCGTGTGGGGTGTGTTTTTTGCTATCCCTCTGGCAACGCTAATCCAGGCGGTGATTAATGCATGGCCTGATGCGACAGCAAGAATGGAAGAAGTTGTCGAGCCGCAATAAACAAGAGATTTTATATCGATGCACAGTTTAGGAAATTCATTACGCAAACGATTGCACAGTATTTTAGCCAGTCCACGCAAAGCCAGAAAAGAATGGGGCAAACAATACTGGCAGGAGCTAGATGGAATTCGAAATATTTCATGTCGGCATTGCCCCAAATTTAATGAACAGAAAATTACCTGTACAATTCCCTTTGGAACGCCATTGCGAAAATGCGTCATCGCGGCTACGGAAGCACATTTGTCTGATGCCAGGGATAAAAATGTTTTAGAAATTGGTTTTGGCCGTCTGTCTCTCGGCAGGAATCTGGTGAATCGGAGCGGCGGCACCTGGACCGGTGTTGAACCACATCAGCCGAAAGAGCGAAAGCCACAATTAGGCAAAGGTGGCTATGGTCACGCCGAAGATATTCCTTTTCCCGACAATACCTTTGATATGGTGTTTGGTATCCAGTCATTCGAACACTGGGGGCAAAAAGCTGCTGCTGCAGCGCGTAAACCCTCGGAATATAGCGACTGCCTGAATGAGATTCGTCGAGTGTTAAAACCGGGAGGTGCTGTATATCTTGATGCGCCGATGCACTTTCACGGTCATGAAATGTTCATCATGGGTGATATCCAGAAAATAGCCAGTTTATTTCCAGATGAAGACTGGTGTAATGTGGTTATTGAAAAATGGCGTTACGACTACGAGCCATTGGAGCGCTATGCACCGACAGAAAAACTGTTCGATGAATGGCAGGAAGAAATTTTCAGCTACGATGCAGTTGAAGTCGAACGCGTTAAAGCAGAGCCTATCTGGTTATTTACAATTAGCGCTGAGAAAAAATAATTTAAAACCTGTTCTTATGCCCGAGACAAAGCCAGTAACGGCATCGGGTTTCATTTATCAATCCACTGATATATTTCAACAGTTTCTGGCGCACAGGAATTGCAGCCGCCAGCGCAGGCTGTTCCCGGCGGGAGTTTTCTGACTTTTCCCTTGGCTACCCATTGTTCGATGATCGGGCGCAGGGCATCCTGTTCCATGTCGAAAGTCAGCGCCATATCTCGCAGTGGCGCCGTGCCCCGTTGTTTTAGATAGTCTCTAACCTCGGTAACAATCATGATTGTGGAACAGCCGATAATGGATTCGTTCGTTTGCCATGATGACGCATGTACAGAATTGATGCGGCCAGTGCCAGCAGGAGGCCAGCAATCCAGCCGATTGAGCTGGCTGGATGTTGATGGAAGCGGGCCAACTGATAAAACACGGTGGCAGCGGTATAGGCAAGGCCAGTACTCCAGGCCAGGGCAAACCACATCCAGCGACTGCCCGCTTCACGGTAGATGGCACCGGTGGCGGCGACGCAGGGAGCATAGAGCAAAATAAACAGCAGGTAGGCAAATGCACCGGCCTGGCCGTCAAAGCGTTTGGCCATGGCGCCAAAGGTGGCGCTGTCTATCTCCTGTTCTTCCGCCGCCAGTGTCTGGTCATGGCTCGAGTCCAGTACATTGAATCCGAGTGGATCGGTTAAGCTGCTCAGGGTGTCGCCGAGATTTGCGGGAACTGTTGCCAGGGCGTCCAGCAAAGCTGTGCCCAGTGCAAATGTCTGTTCTTCGTCAGCAGCCGAGGGTTTGGCATCTATCTGGGAATAAATTGCGTCCAGTGTGCCCACCACGACTTCCTTGGCCAGTACGCCGGTGAAGATGCCGACGGTTGCTGGCCAGTTATCTTCCTTGATGCCCAGTGGGCTGAATACGGGCGTAATCGCACGACTGATGGCGCTGAGCACGGAACTCTGGCTGTCTTCATTGCCAAAACTGCCATCGGTACCCCAGGAGTTAAGGAAATTGATGACCACAACCATCATGATAATAATTTTTCCGGCATCGCTTAAAAAACCTTTCAGTCGTGACCAGGTGCGTAACAGTACGCCTTTTAGCGATGGCAGGTGATAGGTGGGCAGCTCCATTAAAAAGGGCGAGGCCTCACCCGGCAGCAAGGTCGATTTAATGACCAGTGCCGTCAGGATGGCAAATACGATGCCGATGATATACAGGGAAAACACCATATTCTGGCCGCCGACTGGAAAGAAAGCAGCAGCGAACAGTGCAAACACGGACAGGCGCGCACCGCAGGACATAAACGGCGCCATCATCACGGTGATAATGCGTTCCCGGTGATTTTCCAGGGTACGGGTCGCCATGATCGAGGGTACGTTGCAGCCGAAGCCAACGATTAAAGGGACAAAGGCTTTGCCGGGCAGGCCGAGCATCCGCATGAAGCGATCGACCACAAAAGCGGCGCGCATCATGTAGCCGGAATCTTCCAGGAACGACAGGAACAAATACAAAAAGCCAATAATGGGAATGAAGGTCGCGACCACCTGGATGCCGCCGCCCAGCCCGTCGGCGATGACCACTCGCAGCCAGGCTGGCGTGCCGATGCTGTCCAGCACTGAGCCCACGCTATCGACAAAAATAGCGCCGGCGGCCATATCAAAAAAATCGATGAAGGCGCCGCCCAGATTAATGGTGAACAGGAACATCAAATAGATCACAGCCAGGAAGATGGGCACACCGAGGAATTTATTCAGCACCACGCGATCAATATGATCGGAGCGGCTGTGCTGGTGTTTTTCCGGGCGATCTACTGCCTCATCGGTAATCCGGCGAGCAAAGCCGTAGCGACAGTCAGCCAGCAGGATGTCCATGTCCTCTTCCAGATCCTGTTCGACCTCGGCTCTTAGCTGGTGGGCCAGCTCGATAATTTTATTGTCAATGGCTTTCAGCGATTCAACGCCGGTGTCGCCATCCAGTAGCTGGGCGGCCATCCAGCGGCAGTTGATGTGGGCGCAGGATTTGTCATGTTCCGGGATGCTTTCTAACAGGGTAGCGACAGCCTGTTCAATGTGGCTGGAATAGGGCAGATTTTTGTCGGGGGCAGTGCCTTTCTGGGCGACGTCGAGAATGGCCTGTTCCAGCGCCGCCAGCCCCTGTTTTCTGGAGGCAATTAACGGAACTACCGGGCAGCCAAACTCCCGCGCGATGACATCCAGATCCAGTGTTAACTGGTGGCTTTCGGCGACGTCCATCATATTGATGGCCAGTATCATGGGTACCTGCATTTCCAGTAACTGGCCACTCAGATACAGATTTCGTTCTAGATTAGAGGCATCGACGACGTTGACGATGACATCCGGTTCATCAGACAGAATGTAATCACGGGTGATTTTTTCATCCAGTGAGCGGGCGCTGTTGTCCAGCGAATACACTCCCGGCAGGTCAATAATGTCGAATGCCACATGCTGGAATTCATACTGGCCAACTTTTCGATCTACGGTAACCCCTGGCCAGTTGCCGATGCGTTGGCGGGAACCGGTCAAGTGATTGAATAAAGTGGATTTTCCGCAGTTGGGATTGCCCAGCAGGCCGACGGTAAAATGAGAACCTGAGGTCTGGCCCTTATCTGTATCGCAACAATCTTTTTTCATGGAGATAAATCTTCGGATTAAATATTACGAACCAGAATGTGCTGGCTCATGCCGGAACCAATGGCAATGCGACTGGCATCGAAACCCACCACGGTTGCGCCACCCCGACGCTGGATAACCCGGAGACGAGAATTGACTAACACACCCATGCTAACCAGGCGCTTTTTCAGCAATTTGCCGGCTTTTACATCGATGACGCGTACCAGATCGCCCGCCCTGGCGTTGGCCAATGAATAAACTTTGCCGTGTTCAGGCGCTGTGGTCATGCTGCTTACCTCATAAAAACGTGAGTGCATTTTATCGGGTATTTGTCTCGCGCTCAATGATAATCATTATCATTATTAATACGGATCAAGTTTTGGGCAGATTTTTTAAAGATTTTTCTGCCTCCGGTACGAGAAAGAGGTTACCGTTTTTTACTAACGGGTATTCAGCTCGCCGGATACGACTGAGAGTGTTCCCCACCCTGGCAGTAAGTATTTCCAGGCCCAGTCATAATCTGCAAGCAATTAACTCAAGGAGACTAGTGTTTTTACGCTAGGCTGTTCAAATTATTATCACTTTTTTACCAGTTGTTTTTCAGGGCTGAAACCGTCGGTTAATGTTTTCATAAATGCCACGATGTCAAAAGTGTCTTCCACATCATTCAGTGCTTTTGCGTCATAAACTTTCTCAAATAGATTTGCGTAAGCAGATTGGCGAATGTTTTTAATGGCGCTTTGCTTATCAGGATTGGCCATTTCAAGAGGATTGAGTCAGGGGTCTTTGGCCTGCTCGGTAAGAGAGCAGGCTTGACCATCTCGGAAATGGCTTCAAATATACATACCTTCTTCAGTATCGAATTGAAACTCAGGACTTAAAGCCAGGTAGCTGGCAGCCGGTACATTACGATTACCGACACGACCTGGTAGGATACCGTCCGACACGGGTTTCGGGTTTTTTAGATCATTAAATACGCCATGAATATGCTAGCGTTACTGAACTGCTAAATTTTATTGTTTGAAAACCACCAGATGATCAATATCCAGCCGAATTCCAATGCTTTCGTTGATTTGATGATTGTGGTGGCTGGGCGCCAGACACAGCACTTCAACACCTGTGCGGGTGCGCAGGGTATACAGAAATTCCGCACCTTTAAATGCCTTGTCGATAATGATCGCCTGTTCATTTGATTCATCATCATGAATCACGTCGTCTGGCCGTATTAATACATCGACTTTGCAACCGGGTTGGCATCCTTCCGGTGTGCTGCCTTCAATGATACCCAGCTCGGTTTTTATTTTTCCAGTATCTATTGCTTCTCCAGTAATGATCACGCCCTGCCCAATAAAGTCAGCAACAAACTTGTTAGCAGGTTTGTGATACAGGTTATAACCCGTATCGTGTTGCTGGATAATGCCGTCATGCATCACGCAAATTTCATCGGCCATGACAAATGCTTCATGCTGGTCATGGGTGACCAGGATGGCGGTAATATTTTCCTGTTTAAGTATGTTACGCACTTCACGCGCTAGCTGCTCACGCAAATCAATATCCATACTTGAGAAAGGTTCATCCAGCAACAGTATGTCGGGTTTGGGCGCCATGGCGCGGGCCAAAGCTACACGTTGTTGCTGGCCGCCCGAAAGCTGGTGGCTGTAGGCCGTGGCCAGATGTTTTAAGCCGATGAGTTCCAGTAATTCATCGATGCGTTTCTGTTGTGCATCTGTCGTCCAGTTCCTTAAACCAAAGCGAATATTGTCGGCTACTGTTAAATTGGGAAATAAAGCAAAATCCTGGAACACCATGCCGATGTTTCTTTTTTCCGGTGGTAAAGATTTTTGCGGCGAGCTGATTTGCTTATTACCCAGTAGTACATAGCCTTTTGTCGGTTGCTGGAAACCCGCAATAGTGCGTAAGGCGGTTGTTTTGCCGCAGCCACTTGGGCCCAGGATACAGCCAATACGTCCGGCTGCCAGGGAAAACGAAATATCATTGATCACGTTCACTTTACCGAAAGAAACGCTGAGCTTATTGACTTCGAGTTGCTTTGACATGACCTGCTCGTGAAGTTGAAATACTTTTGCTTAATAAAATAACCGGAATGAGTCCAGCTAATACAATCATAATGGCGGCGCTGGCGGAATCGGCCAAACGTTCATCGGATGCCAGTTCAAATGCGCGTACTGCTAATGTGTTGAAATTAAACGGTCTTAAAATGAGCGTTGCCGGCAATTCTTTCATAACGTCAACGAATACAATTAACAGCGAAGTTAATAGTGTGCCTTTCATTAATGGCATGTGAATTTTGCGCAATGTTTCGGTGGGTGTATAACCCAGTGACCTTGCGGCATCATCCATGGAATATTTTATTTTGCCCAATCCTGACTCGACTGTCTGTAGAGATACGGCCAGGAAACGTACCATGTAAGCAAACAAAACGGCGACTAACGTACCGCTTAATAACAGGCCGGTTGAGATATTAAAATGTTCTCGGGTAAATGCATCGATAGTGTTATCCAGCCAGGCGAAAGGAATAATAATGCCAACCGCAATGACCGTGCCGGGAATGGCATAACCCATGCCGGAAATTCGCACTGCGGCTAACACAGATTTTTGTGGCATTAGGCGTTTGCCATAGGCAAGGATCAGCGCAAGGGCCAGTGAAAGTATGGCGGCGCTGGCAGCCAGCAAAACGCTATTCATGGTTAGCCGAATAAAACTGGCATCAACCATTTCATCAAAAGTGATGCCGGCCCAGTAAGCCAGTTGACCGCCGGGTAACAGGAAACCCAGGAAGACCGGGAGAAAACAAATCAACATGGCGGTAAATGCGCGCAGGCCTGTTAACTGATATTCAGGTAGCTGGCTGTATTTGTTGCTGGTGTGATGATAGCGTGCCTGCTTGCGTGAACCGCGTTCAATAATCACCAGAGTAAAAACAAACAATAATAATAAGGCCGCCAGTTTTGCGGCTGCGGTTTCATCGCCCAGGCCAAACCAGGTACGAAAAATGCCGGTGGTAAATACGCCCAGACCAAAATAGGAAACGGTACCGTAATCGGCCAGTGTTTCCATCAGGGCTAGTGATAAACCGGCAACAATGGCGGGGCGTGCCAGTGGCAAAGCGACGCGATAAAAACTGCACCAGGGGCCGCAGCCTAAAGAACGACTGACTTCAAGCACGCATACCGATTGTTCCAGAAAAGCCGCCCGAGCCAGCAAATAAACATAAGGGTACAGCACCAGTGACAGCATGGTGATGGCGCCACCCAGTGATCGGATTTCAGGAAACCAGTAATCGCCATAGCCCCAGCCGGTTAGTTCCCGTAATAAAGTTTGTACCGGGCCAGCAAAATCAAACATGCCGGTGTAGGTGTAGGCAATAATATAGGCGGGCATGGCCAGTGGCAGTAACAGTGCCCAGATAAATATTTTTTTGCCGGGAAATGTACACAGGCTGGTTAACCAGGCGGTTGAAACGCCCAGCGTCAGCGAGCCAATACTGACACCCATAACAAGTAATGCGGAGTTGGTTAAATATTCGGTCAACACCGTGTCGTATAAGTGCTGCCAGGTGTCGGTTGCTGGCTGAAATACAAAAGTAAAGATGGTTAGCGTGGGCACGCTGAATAGAATGGCAATCAGCATGATAGCCGACTGCCAGGAGCTTAAAGATTTAACGTGACGGATTACTTTTTTTATCAACACTGTTTACTAGATGTGATGGGTTAAAGTAAAAAAGGGTGGGCATCAAATAATGCACACCCTTTAATTCTGCAACGGATAGCGTTATCGCCAGCCGGCCCTGTCCATGATTTTAACGGCGGTGACGTTATTAGCACCCAGTCTGGACAGGTTAAGATTATCGGCCTTGAATGCCCCCCAGCTTTTTAGCATGTCGCTGGTTTCAGCATCGGCTGTTACCGGGTACTCAAAGTTTACTTCGGCATACCATTTTTGTGATTCCGGGCTTACCAGAAATGCCAGTAGCCTGATCGCGTTTTCTTTGTTGGGGGCATGTCTGGTAATGCCGGCGCCGCTGACATTGACATGTGCACCACGACCCGACTGGTTAGGCCAGAAAATAGCCACTTTATTTGCCGCCGCCATTTGTGCGGGGTCTTTTTTATTGCTCAGCATGGTGCCGTAATAGTAGGTATTGGCAATGGCAATATCACACTGGCCGGCCGCAGCGGCTTTAATCTGATCTCGATCGCCGCCTTTGGGGGGTCTGGCCATGTTAGCAACGATGCCTCTGGCCCAGGCTTCCGCCGCCTGCTCGCCATTGGTTTCAATCATTGAAGCCAGTAATGACTGATTATAAATGTTGCTGGAACCACGGATGCAAATACGTTTTTTCCATTTTGGATTAGCCAGATCTTCATAGCTGGACAGTTCATCGGCCTTGACCCGATCTTTGACATAAAAAATAACTCGGGAACGTTGTGACAGGGCAACCCATTGGTCATCGGGGTCACGCAGGTGGCTGGGCACAATGCTATTAATTGTACTGCTGTTTATGGCCTGTAATACGCCTTTTTCCCTGGCGCGGTGCAAGCGACCGGCATCGACAGTAATGAACAGGTCGGCGGGAGAGTTGCGGCCTTCATTCTGTAGACGTGTTAGCAGCTTGTCGGCTTTTGCCGTCACCAGATTGGTTTTTATGCCGGTGGCTGCGGTGAACTTGTCGAGCAGCGGCTTGATGAGTTTTTCTTTTCGTGCCGAATATACATTCACTTCATTCGAGGCCTGGGCGTAGCTGCCCGCAAGTACTGACAGGCTCGCCGCGATGATAGAAAGCATTTTCAATTTCATGACCTTAATAGCTCCAGACAACAAACAGGTTCAAGGCTACATCAACATCATAGAAATGTAAATAATAATAGTTATCATTTGTATTTAATTGTTGAAGGGGGTGGAGGATGTGATGGTGGGATACAGAATAGAGTTTGGGGTATGTCTACAAATATTTTATATAAAACAAAAGCTAAAGATTTCCGCAAATGATCGCGAATAAACGCAACATAATGCCGAGTAAATGTCCGACCGAAGCGATAGCCCTTCGGCATTGCTCAGGATAAACTTGGTGGAGGGATAGTGGAGAGAACTGGATCTCTCCGTTCCGCTATCGCTGCAGTCGAGATGACAAACTACATTGGCGTTTATTCGCGATCATTTGCGGACTTTTCTTTATATTTTCCTGATTTTACATACCATTTCGCGGCAATAGCTCAGGATAGAGTTTGACACCCATCCTGTATTTTTCGGTAGCTGAGACAGTTATTCGGGTTTGTATTGTTTAGCAGCCGCTAGCACTTCTTCGGCATGACCTTTCACTTTAACGCCTCGCCGTTTTTGCGTGTAAAGAGGACACGTAATACATGGGTGCGATAGCACACCGAGAAGAAGAATGGCGTGTTATTCGGGTTTGTATTGTTTAGCAGCCGCTAGCACTTCTTCGGCATGACCTTTCACTTTAACGCCTCGCCATTCTTCCCTCAGCACGCCCTTGCTATCAATCAGAAACGTACTGCGCTCTATGCCCATGTATTCACGGCCATAATTTTTTTTCAGCTTGATCACGTCAAACAGCTTGCACAGGGTTTCATCGGCATCGGAGAGCAATTCGAAGGGAAATTCGTGTTTTGCCTTGAAATTGGTGTGGACCTTTACCGAATCCCGTGAAACGCCCAGCACGACCGTTTTGGCGCGCTTGAATTTATTGTAAAGATCGCGAAAATCCTGTCCTTCCTGGGTACAGCCAGGGGTGTTGTCTTTGGGATAAAAATAAATCACCACGTTTTTGCCTTTCAGGTCTTTCAGGCTAATGTCCTGATCACCAGTTGCCGGCAGGGTGAAGTTGGGGGCTTTTTTGCCTGTTTTCAGTTCGGCCATGGGTGTTCTCTCTATCAGGGTTGCAGAGGGGAAAACTGGGCGTCCAGATTCTGTTCATCACACAGTTCCATAAATTCATCACGTAGTTTGCTGTTGGCCAGTTCATTGGGGATGTCGACGGTCATGTTGACTGCAAACATGGGGGTGCCGGTATGCGGCGCCGGGTAGCTTTCGGTTTCCAGGTCCTCGATATTGATATTTCTTTGTGACAGGAAACGTGCCAGCCGGTGAACAATACCAGGGTGGTCCATGCCGACGACTTTCAGGTGGTAGGAAATTTTGTTCCGAATCGCTTCACGGGCTTTCGTCGGTTTAAATAATAAATTGAGTTTGAGCGCCGTTTCCAGCTGATCTTTTTGTTGTTGTATCTGCTTTAGCGCGTCCGTTTCACCATGAATCAGCAGGATAATGGCAAATTCACCGCCCAGCACACTCATGCGGCTGTCTTCAATATTTAGCTCGGCATTCAGCAGTACACGGGTCAGGTCATCAACGATACCGGGACGGTCTTCACCAATGGCAGTCAGTACCAGAAATTCAGTCATTGTTATTAGTCTTTATTCAGTTAATGATGGCTGTCAGTTTACCTTATGTTGGATGGTATTTCTTATTCGAGGTCGAGATCGTAATCCTGATCAGAAAAGCGGGCTATAGCCTTGTAAACCGCGGGGTTGCCAAGTACCATGTCCGGCTTGATTTCTGGAGATATAAACATGTTTCGTGGCAGCATGGTGGCATTGGTAACTCCAATGCATGCAGACGGTTCCGTTGATTTTGATAGCCTGGCAGGGCTGGTGGAATTTCATGTGGAAAATGGTACTTCAGCCATTATTTCCATGGGAACCACGGGCGAGTCAGCAACACTGGATGAAAAAGAACATTGTGAAGTCATTCGTCGCACGGTCGACATGGTCAATGAGCGCATCCCGGTTATTGCCGGCACCGGCGCAAATTCGACAACGGAAGCCATTACGCTGACCCGTTGTGCCATGGAGGCGGGTGCAGATGCCTGTCTACTGGTCACGCCTTATTACAACAAACCAACCCAGGAAGGTTTGTATTTACACTATAAAGCTATTGCTGAAGCCGTGCCTGTGCCGCAGATTTTATACAATGTACCTGGTCGTACGGCCTGTGATATGCAGCCAGAAACGGTGGCGCGTCTGGCCAAAATTTCCAATATTATTGGCATTAAAGAGGCAACGGGTGATTTGCAGCGCCTGCAAGATATTCAAAATCTGTGTGGTGAAAACTTCGATTTGTATAGCGGCGATGATGCCACTGGAACCGAGTTTATGCTGCAGGGTGGGCACGGAGTTATATCAGTAACAACCAATGTGGCACCCAAAGCCATGTCAGCAATGTGTGCCGCAGCACTTGCCGGCGATCGTGAAAAAGCCATGGAACTTAATGCGCCGCTGCTGTCTCTACATGACAAATTATTTGTCGAGGCGAATCCCATTCCGGTGAAATGGGCACTGCTGGAAATGGGTATGATCGCCGCAGGCATTCGATTGCCATTAACGATTTTGTCTGAGCAATATCATGATGTTATTCGCGCAGCGTTGCGTGATGCTGGAATTCTTTGAATGAGAAAAAATTTGTCACTGCTAAATCTTATAACCGTTTTATCCATAGTCGTTTTTATTTCTGCCTGTAGTTCTGATGGTGAGGAGCGTCCTGAATATCTGGATAGTTATGCGCTGGAAGGTCTGGAAATTCCACCCAGGCTGACCCGGCCAAATGTACAGGATGAACTTAAAATACCCGAGCCATCAGTGAAAGCACTGGCCTTGTTAAAAGAGCGAGAGCAGGTTGAAGGTACTGTGGCTCCCCTGTTTAAAGGGCTGACACTCAAATCTGAGCAAGGCATCTACTGGCTGGAAATTGAGCAGGATGCAGATGAATTATGGCCCTTGTTAAAACAGTTCCTTGCCCATGAAGGCATTAAAATTGAACGTGATGAGCCGCTGCTGGGATTCATGGAAACCGAATGGCTGAATGAATATGAGCCAGAACGTGATCAGGCATTTTATCAACGCTGGCTCAAGGCATTTTCCCCGGATCTGGTCGATAAGTTCAGAATTAGAGTTGAACGCGTACCTGGTAAAAAACTGTCACGCATATTTGTAAGTCATCGCGGTCTTGAAATAGCACTTGCTGAAGATGGTCATAATATATGGCAACAGCGTAAAGCAGAACCGATGCTGGAACGTGAAATTTTATACCGTATGGTAATGTATACCGGACTCAAGCAGGCCGCAGTCGATGATGTGTTTGCCAGTTATTTGCCCTATCAGGCAAGAATACGCACTATCGAAGGCAGTCATTCCGGATATGAAATAGTAGGTGAACAAGCTTACGTGTGGCAGCGCGTGATCCACGGCATTGATCGATTGGGTGCTAGTATTAAGAGCCAGGATCAACAGACTGGAAGCATTGAAGTGCTGGTGTCTGCATATGAGCGTGATGCCGTGCCTGATGTCGCTAAACAATCGGGTAAAGCCGCGCCATCTAAAGCCGTTGATGAAGATATTTATGATATGCCAGAAGATAATCCTGATGAACAGGAAACGGCTATCGAAATGTTAGAGCTGGATGAAAATCAACAGCCAGTTAAAGTGTTTGTTCAGTTAAAACCGGTAGAAAATTCGGTACAAATTTATTTTAGTCAGACCGAAGGCGCGGATATAAAATCACCCCTGGCTGTATTGTTCAGGGATGATCTGGTCACAATATTAAAATAGCTTTTATGAATACTGTTTTAAGGCGGCGGGTAAAAAGATTTTTTTATTTTACTGAATTGAGCCGGTTATCGGCGATCAAATAGATAAAGCTGGCGATATAAAAACAACATGCCGCAGTGGGGTTTGTTTTGCTTTATTGCTTCTGGCGTGAATAAAAAATATAACAACTGGAGAGAGTATCAGCTCCAGATCAGTTCTTAAAATGGAATCCCCTGGGAGACTGCGAGTGGTTCGTGGTTATCTATGAGTTGAATCAAACAGATAACAGAGGTTCCAATGCGACGTTTTATAATTCTACTTATGGCATGCTGCTTTTCATCGAGTGCTTTTCCTCAGAAATCGATGCATGAATATCCAGCCGAGAAGATCTCCCCTCATACCTATGTGATTCACGGGCCGACAGAAAGACCTAATCCAGAAAATCGTGGTTTTATGAATAATCCTGCCTTTATTGTGATAGATAAAGGGGTGATTGTTATTGATCCCGGCTCCAGCCATGAAACGGGCACCATGGTGTTAAAAAAAATAAAAGCTGTTACCAGTAAACCGGTTACGCACATTTTTAATACCCATGTGCATGGTGATCACTGGCTGGGTAATAATATTATCAAGCAGGTATATCCTGAGGTGGTTATTCTGGCTGATCCAAGAATGATTAAAAAAGCCAAAGCCGGTGAAGGGCAAAACTGGATTGATTCATTAGACAGGTTAACCGATGGTGCGACCAGAGGCACAAAAATAACCTACCCAGAGCAGCAAGTTGTAAATGGCGATGCGCTAAAAATACATAATTTTAATTTTCGTATGTATTCAGTGGGTATTGCCCATAGTGATACCGATATTATGATTGAGTTTGTCGAAGACTCGGTAATGTTTACCGGCGATAACGTTGCTTATAAACGCATAATACGTCTGGACGATGCCAATATTAAAGACAATATCGCGGCCTGCGATAAAGCGATTAGCCTGAAGTTAAAGCATTATGTTCCAGGCCATGGGCCAACAGGTAAAGTGGATCTGGTTAAACAGCAAAAACGTTATCTGGAAATTTTGTATGCTGAAGCTGGCAAATATTATGATCAGGGCCTGAGTGATTTTGAAATGAAGCCAATGATTGTTAAGTCGTTAATCGATTTTCAAGACTGGAGTGGTTTCGAGCATGAAGTGGGCAAGCACATCAGTCTTGCCGTGCTGGAAATTGAAAAAGCTGAATTTGAGTAGTGTTTTAAATCTGCCGCAAATAAACGTATTTATTCGCGGCAGATTTGCTTATGCTTTAGTCTTGTCGTTTTCAATCAAGGCATAAGCCGAATGATTATGAATAGACTCAAAATTTTCCGATTCTAATGTATAAGCCGTAATGCGATCATCGTCATTTAAGCGCGCGGCAACATCACGCACCATGTCTTCCACAAATTTTGGATTGTCGTAAGCGCGTTCGGTAACGACTTTTTCATCCGGGCGTTTAAGCAGGCTGTATAGTTCGCAGGACGCTTCGGCTTCCACAATGTCGATAATGTCTTCAATCCAGACAAAGCCATTGGTGCGTACATTGACGGTTACGTGAGAGCGTTGATTATGTGCGCCATAGTCAGAGATTTTTTTCGAACAGGGGCACAGACTGGTAACTGGAACAATAACTTTAATGGCAACACAGTTTTTGTTATTTTCACGGGCGCCAATAAAGGTGACATCGTAATCCAGCAGACTTTCCACGCCGCTCTCGGGCGCTTTTTTATTGACGAAATAAGTGAAACGCATTTCGATATGACCGCATTCTGCATCCAGACGCTCGGTCATTTCTGACAGCATCACCTTGAAAGATTCCACGGTGATTTCATGTTCATGGCTGTTGAGGATTTCAACAAAGCGTGACATGTGGGTGCCTTTGAAATGGTGGGGCAGGTCCACATACATATTGAAATTGGCTACCGTGTGTTGCACTTTGCCGGTGCGGTCTTTGACCTGAACAGGATGCAGAATATCCTTGATGCCGACTTTATTGATAGCAATCTGACGGCGGTCGGCGCTATTTTGTACGTCTGGGATGGATGTGGAATCAGTCATCAGTTCAGTTTTCCTGGTATTTAACGCTCGCCCGTTCGGTTTCCCAAAGAGTCAGAGCAGTTACTTTCACGGTGTCATTATTAAGCTGTTTTGAAATTTCACCGTACAGATAAGCAGCAATATTTTCCGCCGTTGGATTCATTTCAGTAAAAGGTTCAAGCTCGTTTAAGTAGCGATGATCAAGCTGGTCACAGACAGCATTGGCTATTTTCTTCATTTGTTTGAAATCGATAGCAATACCGATTTTATTCAACCGGGTGGCTTCAACCTCAAGTTCGACTTTCCAGTTATGGCCATGCATGCGGCTACAGGCACCCGGATAATCACGCAGGGTGTGGGCAGATGCGAAATCTGTTAATACTTTCAATGTGTACTTGGCAGGCATAGTCTGGTCAGGGAGTATATCTGAAAAAGGGCCGGGTAAAACCGCAGGATTTTATCGGTTTTTCAGTTTATTAGCAATTACCCGGCAAGTTCAGCGGCTTTCAGGATGCCCTGCACATCCAGTCCGCATTCAGCTAATAGCTGGGCCGAGCTGCCATGTTCGACAAAACGGTCGGGTAGACCCAGATTTGTGATTCGGCTGAGGATGCCCTGGCTCTGCAGGTATTCATTGACTGCGCTGCCAGCACCACCGTTGACAGCATTTTCTTCAATGGTGATCAGTTGTTCGTGCTCGCGGGCTATTTTATCGAGGGTTGCGGTATCGAGTGGTTTGATAAAACGCATGTTAACTACCGTGGCGTCCAGTTGCTCACCGGCTTCAAGCGCAGGAGCGAGCATGCTGCCAAAGGCCAGTATGGCAATTTTTTTGCCCTGTCTGCGAATATCGGCCCTGCCGTGTTCCAGAACCTGCATGTCAGATTGAATTTCGATGCCGGGACCCTGGCCTCTGGGGTAGCGTACCGCCGCCGGGCCATCATGTATGAAACCGGTGAATAGCATTTGTCGGCATTCGTTTTCATCGGCTGGTGCCATGATCAGTAGATTAGGAATGCAGCGTAGATAGCTGAGGTCAAACGCGCCCGCATGGGTCGGGCCATCGGCACCTACCAGGCCGGCCCGGTCGATGGCAAATAATACCGGCAGGTTTTGCAGGGCGACATCATGGATTAACTGGTCATAGGCGCGCTGTAAAAAAGTCGAATATATCGCAACCACCGGTTTCAGCCCTTCACAGGCCATACCGGCGGCCAACGTCACCGCATGTTGCTCTGCGATACCAACATCGTGGTAGCGCCGGGGAAAGCGTTGGGAGAATGCCACCAGGCCAGAACCTTCGCGCATGGCGGGGGTAATGGCAACCAGTCGTTCATCCTGTTTGGCCATATCACAGACCCAGTCGGAAAATACCTGGGTGTAGGTGGGTTTACTGGACGACTGGTCGAGTTTGTTGCCGGTTTCCGGATCAAAACTGCCGACGCCGTGATACAGGCAGGGATTCTCTTCTGCCGGAGCAAAACCCTTGCCCTTATGCGTCACCACATGCAGGAAACGTGGCCCGGTCTGGTTTTTCAGATTGCGCAGCATGGTGATCAGCGTCGGAATGTCATGGCCATCCACCGGGCCATAATAATGGAAGCCCAGTTCTTCAAACAAAGTGCCTGGCACTACCATGCCTTTGACATGTTCTTCCGCGCGTCGCGCCAGTTCCCACATGGAAAACTTTTCCAGTACGCGCTTGCTGCCACTGCGCATGGAGGAATAGGTTTTACCGGAGAGGATCTTGGCCAGATGTTTGGATAAGCCGCCGACATTAGGGGAAATAGACATCTCATTGTCGTTGAGAATGACCAGCATATCGGCATCGGTGTCACCGGCATGGTTCAGCGCTTCAAAAGCCATGCCGCCGCTCATCGCACCATCACCGATAATGGCGACGGTTTTCTGTTTCGAGCCTTTGTTAGCGGCAGCCATGCTCATGCCCAGTGCAGCACTGATCGAGGTGCTGGAATGGCCGACACCAAAGGTGTCATATTCGCTTTCTTCCCGTTTCGGAAAGCCGGACAGGCCATGGTGCTGGCGGATGCTGTGCATCTGTTCGCGGCGGCCGGTGATAATTTTATGCGGGTAGGTCTGGTGCCCAACATCCCAGACCAGTTTGTCGCTGGGCGTGTTGTACACATAGTGCAGGGCCAGGGTGAGTTCTACTGTACCCAGCCCAGCCGATAAATGGCCGCCGGTATTGGCAACAGACTGGATGACGTAGTCACGCAACTCATCTGCCAACTGCGGCAGTTTGGCTGGTGGCAGGGCGCGCAGTTTGATCGGAGAATCGATGGTCTCCAGTAGCGGGTAGTTTTTTGCCGTTGACTCAGTCATTAATGTTTACGTTCCACTATATAGGCCGATAGCTGGCGCAGGGTATCCGCAGATTCATTAAAAATATCGAGTGCGGCTAAAGACTGGTGATGCAGATCCAGCGCCCGTTCGCGCGCGCCATCCAGTCCGAGCAGTGCCGGGTAAGTCGGTTTGTTCTGGGCCTGATCCGACCCCTGTGGTTTGCCCAGGGTTGCGGTGTCGGCCACCACGTCGAGAATATCGTCATGGATCTGGAATGCCAGCCCCACGCAATGGGCGTAGGTGTCCAGTTTCTGCAATACCTCGGCGCTGGCGTCCGGGCTGCACATGGCGCCCAATAGTACACTGGCGCGGATTAGCGCACCGGTTTTTAATTGGTGCATGTTTTCCAGTTGATCGAGTGCGAGCTGTTTGCCTACCGAGTCTAAATCTATCGCCTGCCCCCCTGCCATGCCGGTGGAGCCGCTGGCTTCGGCCAGCAGACGAATCATATCCAGCCGGGTAGTGGAGTTGCAGCTCATGTGTTCGTCTTTCGCCAGCACTTCGAATGCCAGTGCCTGCAGTGCATCGCCGGCCAGAATAGCGGTGGCTTCGTCAAATGTCTTATGGCAGGTAGGTCGACCGCGGCGCAAGTCGTCATCGTCCATCGCCGGCAGATCGTCATGGATTAAGGAATAGGCATGGATGATTTCTACCGCGCAGGCGCAGGCGTCCAGTTGTTCCAGTTGAAGGTTCAGTGCCTGGCCTGCGGCATACACCAGTACCGGCCGCACCCGTTTGCCGCCGCCACCGATAACAGAATAGCGCATCGCCTCCTGCAGGTGAGATTCCGGCCCCCTGGGTTGCGGCAGCCAGCGATCCAGCGAGGCATCAACGCGCTGGCAGAATATCTGCAGGTTCTTTTTGAAGGGTTTGTTATCGGGCATTACTACTCATCAAGATCGAAGGGTTTTTCCAGTAGTTCGCCGTTTTTCTCGACCAGTTGTGCTACTTTCTGTTCGGCTTTCTGCAATGCCTGCTGGCAATTAGTGGCCAGGGCAATACCCTTTTCGAAATGCTTCAGGGCGTCTTCCAGGGATAAATCGCCGTCCTCCATGTCCTCGACCAGTTGTTCAAGGTCGGCCAGGGATTTTTCAAAATTAGTCGTTGATTTGCGTGCCATGGAGGTGAAGATAGCTGTTTGTATTAGAGGGCGTAAGGTACTGGTTTATTCGGTTTTTCGCAAGTTGAATCCAGTTAAAGAGCAGTATGGGTATAATGGGTAAATCAGTAAATTAGTAAAAACCATTCCATATATACGTGTATAGGCGATTGTGGCAATATCAGCGTCAAAACGGATATTAAAATGGATAAATTTGATCGGATCTATCATCTGGATTTGTTACTTAAAAACCACCGTTACCCGGTGCCCATTTCACAGATTATGAGTCATCTTGAATGTTCTCGAGCATCGGTTTATCGGTTAATCAACCTGATGCGCGATATTCTTTATGCGCCGATTGAAAATAATGAGCAGGGATATTTTTATCAGTCAGCGCAAAAATATGAACTTCCCGGATTGTGGTTTAATCGGCAGGAGTTATTCGCGCTGCTGACAATGAACCAGATGATCTCACAAATGCACACCGGACTCATGGATGTGCATATCAAACCCTTGCAAAAACGTATCGAAAGCATTCTACAGAAACAGGGATTAAACCCAGATGAAGTATTTAAACGTATCCGCATATTGGGCATAGGCTGGCGTGAACAGCAAAACAATATATTTCAACATGCAGCCAGTTGTGTGTTGAATCAGAGACAGGCGACGATTAAATATCGCGATAGAAGTCACAATATCGAAAGTGAACGCACCCTGTCCCCCCAGCGCATCAGTCATTATCGAGATAACTGGTATCTGGATGCCTGGTGTCATCATAGAAAAGCTTTTCGTACTTTTGCAATTGACCGCATTCAATATATAAAAGAACTGCCATATAAGAGCAAAGCATTCAGCGAAGATAAACTGAATCAACACTATGCAACGGCTTATGGCATATTTGCTGGCGAGGCTGACAAAGAGGCAGTGCTTTGGGCTAGCCCAAAACTGGCCCGTTGGTTAGCCGAAGAACAGTGGCATCCGAAGCAAACAGGACAATGGCTGGAAAACGGAAAGTATCAAATCACCATTCCGTATCATAATCACACCGAATTGATCATGGATATTCTTAAATACGGAGCAGAAATAAAAGTGATAGGGCCGGATGAGTTAAAACGGGTCGTAGCCGATGAAATCAACAAAATGCAGAAACATTACCCCAAATAAAATCCGTCTCATGTTTTGAGACAGTCTCGGGGTACAACCAGAACATGGCAAGATGACGTCAGCCATATAAATGACAACAAAGAGTCGCAGTATGAATCAGAACATAAATCAGATACACAACAAAAAAATAACCGGTGTCGTCATACGCGAACATAACAGTGAGGGTGTTTATAGTAGTCAGTTATTCCTGGTGTTTAATGACTACAGCTGTTACGAATTCTACTGCTATGACGATGATATTCGCCCTACCAACGGCATCTGGCCCAATGCCAGTTTTGATCATGTTTCCAGTTATATGAAAGAAAATTACTTCATGGCCTATCAGGCGGTAATAGACCCGGATAGTGGGCAGGTAGCTTTTGAGTCGCGTGATAGAGTGTGAATACAGGGTTGGAAAAAATCTAATACAGAAGACTTAAAATAAAAAACAAATGGATATAGAAAGTTATTTCAAATACTGGGGCAAGGCTTCAAAAGAGAATGATAGTTATCACCTGCTGCCTTATCATTGCCTGGATGTTGCGGCGGTGGCCAGTGTTTGGTGGGATCAAAGCATATCATTGCGCAATCAGTTTGCTAAAGAAACGGGGCTGGATACAACAAAAACCAGGGCACTGATATTGTTTTTTGTCGCTTTGCATGATCTGGGAAAATTTGATGTTCGGTTTCAGCTTAAGGCCCCTGAAGTTATTGCGGCCTGCTGGCCTGAATTCACGGAAGATGCCGCAGATTATGAAAAATCCTATTACCATGGCGTTGAAGGTTACATGGTATTTCGCCGTCAAATCCTGAAACAAATCGAATTAAACTTTGATTCACTTGATCCTTGGTTAAAAGCTGTGTGCGGACACCATGGTGATATGAATTTTCAGGGCGTGTGGCACGAGCCGGATGCAGATGACTGGGTTATCGAGCATGATAAAAAAACACGTTATGATTGGTTGCAGTGGTTGATTGATTTTTTTCTTAAGCCAGCAAATATTAATCTAATTCATCCATTACCCAATGCACCTTCCTTACTTGCCGGATTTTGTTCTGTATGTGACTGGATAGGTTCAAACTCGACTTATTTTATTTATCAATCTGAAATAATGGAACTGGAAAAATACTGGTATCAAGCCAAAGTCATCGCACAACCTTTAGTCAATCAAATGGGTTTGCAACAGAATTTAACTGGCCAAAATGGAATGAAGGATTTATTTCCAGGCTATCAGCCCAGACAGTTGCAAACACTGGTTGAAAATTTGCCTGTCGAGTCTGGCTTAACGATTATCGAGGCACCTACTGGCTCCGGAAAAACCGAAACAGCATTGGCCTATGCCAGTAAATTACTGAATGCTGGATTAGCGGATAGTATTATTTTTGCTTTGCCCACACAGGCGACAGCCAATGCCATGCTGGGTCGACTGGAACGAGTTGCCACAAGCCTGTTTGATGATGGTGCAAATTTGGTGCTGGCTCATGGCAAGGCGCGTTTTAATACTGATTTTGAACGTATTAAGCAAGCTTCGAGAAATAACGATGTTCAAACCAATGACCAGGAACGTGCGGCGCAGGTGCAGTGTGTTCAATGGTTGGGCGAAAGTAGAAAACGGGTTTTTCTTGGCCAGATTGGTGTTTGTACCATTGATCAGGTGCTAGTGTCTGTTCTGCCGGTGCGGCATAACTTTGTGCGGCAATTTGGTATCAATAAAAGCATACTGATTATTGATGAGGTTCACGCCTATGATGCTTATATGTATGGTCTGCTGACGTCGGTATTACAACGACAACATCAGGCCAGTGGTTCTGCGCTGTTGCTATCGGCCACGCTGCCCCTTCAGCAGAAAAAGCAACTGTTAGATACCTATGAGAAAATTGCTCAAAACGATACTTTATCCAATATCCAGCCTTACCCTTTGATCAGCCATGTTAGTCATGCGGCCACTATCCAGCATTTTGTACCGGCCGAATCAGAGCAACCACCGAGCCGACTGGTCGAGGTTGAGCAGATTATCAGTCAGGATATTCTGCCGGACGAAACGCTGATTCATCGCATAATAAATGCGGCCAATCAGGGCGCACTGGTGGGGCTGGTATGCAATCTGGTGGCTGATGCACAACAGCTTCACCATAGAATTGTTGCGCAGTGTAATATGCAAAACCTGAATATTCCCATAGATCTTTTTCATGCCCGATTCTGTTTTGCAGATCGACAACAACATGAAGGCTTGGTTATCAAACACTACGGAAAAGAAGCCGATAGAGGCCGGGGTCGAATCCTTGTGGCAACCCAGGTCATAGAGCAGTCACTGGATCTGGACTTTGACTGGCTACTTACACAGATCTGCCCTGTTGATCTGCTGTTCCAGAGACTGGGACGCTTACATCGCCATCCAAGAGATAATCGACCCAGTGAGTACACGCAGCCGAAAGTGACCGTTCTGGTACCAGAAACCAATGATTTTGGGTTGCATCAATATGTCTACGCCACAGCACGCTTTTTATGGCGCACCAGAGAACTGTTACAGGAAAAACAGATTCACTTTCCCGGCGCGTATCGTGACTGGATAGAAAAAGTATATGACGAACAGGCCTGGCCTGACGAACCAGATGAAATAATTCAGTCTCATGACGAATACTGGATCAAGTGCAGCACGGCGCGACAGTTTGCCAATCGAATTGCCAATACCGACTACAAGCCATTTTCAGACACCGAAGACAAGGTCGCTTTAATGACCCGTGACGGCGATATGAATCTCAATGTTCTGTTAATGCAAAATACCTCAGAAGCCATTTTGCTGGATGGGCGAAAGCTGAGTGAGCTGGATGACTGGGAATACTTTGAAGCATTGCAAATGAATACGGTTTCGGTTCCCAGAAGCTGGGAAAAGCTATTGCCTGGGAAAGATCGTGAGGAGTTGATCAAGCTGCCCATGGGCTGGCTCAATGAACAATGGCAGTGGCAACAGGAAAAAACATTATTAACTTATCACCCCGCTCGGGGACTGGAGCGATTCGATCATGAACCTGTTAACGGATAAATGGATACCCATTAGACTGGGTGGACAATTTTCACAGATTACTTTGCAACAATTGCTAACAACAGATACCGACTACCACCTGGCCTTACCCAGAGACGATATGGAACTGGGGGCATTGCAATTACTCATTTCGCTGGTGCAGGCCATTGCACCGCCAGATGATGCCGAGCAACTGCGCCAAAGAGCCAAAACGCCATTAACTGAATCGCATTACCAGAAAATAACTGAAGGCTGGCTAGATAAGTTTGACCTGTTGCATGACAGGCAACCGTTTATGCAGGTTACCGATCCCAAAGCCAAAGAAGCTACCCCGATTCAAAAATTGTTTATTGGGTTGCCGGAAGGGAATAATCATGCGTTCTTTAATGAGCCTGGAGAGATAAGTCACATTTGCGAGTCATGTTCTGCCATAGCGTTATTTAATCAGGCCAGTAATGCTCCCGGGTTTTCAGGAAAACATAAAGCAGGATTAAGAGGCGGTGGAAAAATAAACACCTTTGCCGTAGGTGAGTCTCTGCGTGAAACCATCTGGCTAAATGTGTTATCGCAACAGGTTGTAAATCAAGTGCTGCCTGAAGCAATGGCTAATGACTTTTGCTGGATTTCGCCCATTCACTCCGGTCAAAAAATACCTGCTGACTTAATTGGTATTAACCGAGGGCTATTCTGGCAACCATTGCGTTTAAGACTGTCATCATATGAGCAATCTGCTGTATGTGATCACTGTGGTCATACAACCGAAAAGATTGTTGACCGTTTTTTGTGTGAAGCGGACTTTAAGTTTGAAGTGGTTGGCCAGTGGTCACATCCTCACAGTCCGCGACAGTGGGATATTAAAAAAGGCAGTAAAGAAAAAGAACGCTATTTGTCACTGAATCAATTAATACCTGGCTGGACTCAGCTTAATCAATTTGTACTCAATCAATCAACGGATAAACAGGGCAGTGCCCGGGCACCGGTTATTGACCAATTTGAACAGGTATTTCTTGATCGTACCCATAACAAGCTAGTGCTTTATGTCGCAGGCTATGCAAACAAACAGGCAGCTATTTTAGAACGAAGGCACGAGCTTTTCGCCATGCCAGAGCAATGGCATGAAAATAAAAAATGGCTGGAGCGAGCAATCGATCTTGCCCTGGAAACCAAACAAATATTGCGGGGAAGATTGTATTACTTTGGAAAAGAAACAGGCGCCCATGTTCATACGCAGGCAGAACGACAGTATTACCAGCAAACCGAATCCAATATTCACCGCTTTCTACAAAATTTTTCACACCGTATAGAAGCCAGACAGGCTTTGCAGGAATTTATTGATCAATGTAAATCACTTGCAAGGCAAATATTTGAAGAACTGACTGTGCCTTATCAATACTCACCTGCAGGTTTGGCGCAATACGCAAAATCCAGATCCAGTCTTGAAGCGGGCTTGAGAAATATAAGTATTTAAGGAGAATCTATGGAAACCGTAACACAAACCAATATCAATGAGCCGGATTGGCAAATGCTAAATAAAAGACTTACCAACTGGCAGCAGCATCAGCGTGGCTGGCTGGCAGAATTAAAACGTGCAAAAGATAACGAAAGCATTGCCGATCTACCAGCCTATTATCGACTGATTCAGGGCTGTATATCACCGGGCCGAGTAGCAGAACGAGTTACATTTCTATTGCCCTGGTTGCCTCATGAAACCGATGCAGCTGCATTGGGTACACAATTAAAAGCAGCAGGTATTAGTGAAATGCGCCTGTTTCAGGTATTACGCGCTGAATACCCTAATGACCTGGTATTACTACGCCGTTTAATTCAGCAGGCCAAACCCAGTGTTGACTGGTCGACATTTGGCAAGGTTATGCAGTACTGGGGGAAACATCAAAAACGTCAGTTATTGCAAGATTATTTTCTGAGTAACTCACCATCACAAGACAAGGAATAAGGTAATGAGCAAAAATTTTCTGAATATCCATGTGCTGATTTCGCACAGTCCATCCTGTTTAAATCGGGATGATATGAATATGCAAAAATCCACCGTTTTTGGTGGCAAGAGAAGGGTAAGGGTTTCCAGCCAAAGTCTGAAACGTGCAATTCGTACTAGTGATTACTACCGAGAACATATTGGATTGCCCTCTATTCGAACTCGTGAATTAACTGAGTTAAAAGATAAGGCGATTCGTGCTTTAGCGGATGAGTTTGAGCAAGATCTGGTGATTACAGCCATTGAATGGATTGCCGGGAAAGACGGCCTGGCATCCGACGATAAAATTCAGGCCAGCGCCCTGGCTCCCTGGGCGATGAGCGAAATTAAAGCAATATGTGAAGCCATTATAGAAGGCCGTAAAGCGGGTGTTGATGACAAGAAATTACAAAAACAGATCGAAAAGGACGCAGCGAAATTTCGTACCGCTTTTGAGCAGGCTGTTGATATCGCGCTTTCTGGCCGCATGGCAACGTCTGGTTTAATGACTAATATTGACGGTGCCATGGCTGTCGCCCATGCCATGACAACTCACACGGTGGATGCTGATATCGACTGGTTCACTGCCGTGGATGATCTTGTTGTCGAAGAAGGTGATGTTGGTGCGGGGCATTTGAATACCCAGGAATTCTCCAGCGGAGTCTTTTATCGTTATGCCAGTTTGAATATTCCACAACTACAAAAAAATCTGGGAAATTGCAGTCGTGAGCATGCACTGGAAATCGCCGGGCATCTGGTGCATATGCTGGCCACCGTGGTGCCCAGTGCCAAACAGCAAACCTTTGCAGCGCACAATATGGCGGATACCATATTGTTGTGTATGGCCGATCAACCCTTGTCTCTGGCCAATGCATTCGAAACGCCGGTAGCGGCAGATAGAGAAGGCGGTTTCCGTTTGCCATCAAGCAAGGCGCTGGTCAATCATCACCAGCAATTGCAAACTGCTTATGGCTTGCAACAGGACTGTAAACTGTTTTCTATTCTGGAAGTGGATGCTGAAAAAGCAGGCGGTTTAAAAGAGTTAATCAACTGGCTGGAACATCAGGATGGCAGCAATGACTGATTATCTTATTCTGAAATTGCAGGGCCCTATGCAAAGTTGGGGAGGACATACCTATGAAGACTATCGACCCACTGAAGCTTTTCCTACACGTAGTGGCGTAATTGGTTTATTGGCTGCCTGCATTGGCATTGATCGCAGTGACAAAAAAAGGCTACTTGATCTTGCCGACAGCATTGAGATGGCTGTGCGTCAGGATGAACGGGCAATCACCGGCAGCAGACTGACGGATTTTCATACGGTTGAAGCTGCGCGTAAAGTAGACGGCTCGGCCAATAAAAATCCGGTGGTCTCTCGACGAGAATATCTCTGTGATGTCAGTTTCACCGTAGCAATTCGTTCTAGTCTTAATGGCATTTTTTCACTGGATGATATTGAAGGCGCAGTTAAAAAACCGTTCTATACGCCATTTCTTGGCCGTCGCGCCTGTCCTGTTTCACGACCACTTTATGAGACGAGAGTGCAGGCGGATTCATTTATCAATTCACTACAGCTTACAGAACCAGGCAAAGGCCTGATCTATAGTGATGTGAATGAGAACAGCGATGGTCAGTTGCAAATGCGGGATGTACCTTTGGATAGGCACAGGCAGTTTGCTACGCGACGTGTGTTTATCCATTCGAATAAAGGCGACGACTATGTATCTGAGTAAAATCCATCTCACAGGACAATATGCTAAAAATTCTTACGAGTATCACAATGGTTTATGGAAGCTGTTTTCGGATACACCTGACAGGCAAAGAGATTTTCTGTATCGGGTTGAGCAAAAGCAGAGAGGCCGTGTGGCCTTACTGGTGCAAAGTTGTCGGCCTTTGCAAACGGTTGATAGTGAATCTATCAATGTTCTCGCCAGTAAAGCATGGCAGCCTGTATTTCATCAAGGTCAGTGTCTTCGCTTTTTTATTCATGCCAATCCGGTTAAAACCATCAAAGATGCACAGCAGAGAGTTAATAAAAAAGGTCAAATCAAATCTTGCCGTGTGCCACTGATTGATTTTGAAGAGCAGCAGCAATGGTTAATTAAGCGATTGACATATGCAGCACGCATTGAGGAGCTGGATATCAACCCTTTGGAGCCACTTTATTTTCGCAAACAGAAAACTGGGGCGGGTAAAATTCAGCCAGTTCGTTATCAAGGTGTGTTAACCGTGATTGATCCTGAACAGATGAAAATATTACTGGAAACAGGTATGGGGCCCGGTAAGGCGTTTGGTTGCGGTATGTTGTCACTTGCACCAGCTGGCTAAATGTTCTCAGGGAGGAAATAATGAAACCCAAATTGCAGGTACTCGAACAGGAAATAGCAACCGATAATAAAAATGGTATTGAATATATCAACATTACAGATATTGCCAGATTCAAAAATACCGATAGAACGGGAGTAATAATTGGAAACTGGATGAGAAACAGGAATACCATAGAATTTCTTGGTATTTGGGAACAACTTAACAACCCAGATTTTAAAGTCATCGAATTCGATGACTTTAAAAAAGAAGCAGGCCTGAACAGTTTCACCCTTACCCCCAAACAATGGATTGAACAAACAGGCGCCATCGGCATTATTTCTAAAGCAGGTCGTTATGGGGGGACTTATGCGCAAAAGGATATTGCTTTCGAGTTCGCTAGCTGGATTTCAGTAGAATTTAAACTTTACCTGATTAAAGAGTTTCAGCGACTCAAAGAACAGGAATATCAGCAGTTGGGCTGGGATATTCGGCGTAATCTTGCCAGGGTGAATTATTTAATCCATACCGATGCTATCAAGGAAAACCTTATTCCCGATAGCTTGACGCCGCAACAAATCAGCTTTGTTTATTCCAGTGAGGCAGATTTGTTGAATGTTGCACTGTTTGGCGCCACGGCAAAGCAATGGCGGGATGACAATTCTGAATTGAGAGGCAATATGCGCGATCATGCCAATGTGCATCAACTGGTTTGTTTGGCTAATCTGGAAGCTATGAATGCCCATTTTATTGAACAGGGTATGAGTCAATCCGAACGACTGGTGAAATTGAATGAGCTGGCTATTCGGCAGATGCGTATCCTGGTGCGGCAGCAGATGCCGGCCAGCCTGAGCCGGGATGAATAATGAGTTTTCTGCCTTTAAAGCCTATACCCATGAAAGATCGTAGCTCAATGATATTTATTCAGTATGGCCAGATTGATGTGAAAGATGGTGCCTTTGTTGTTATCGATCAGAATGGTGAACGCATGCAAATTCCAGTGGGTTCGCTGGCCTGCATTATGCTGGAGCCTGGTACTCGCGTATCCCACGCGGCAACAAAACTGGCGGCCCAGGTTGGCACATTATTGGTCTGGGTGGGGGAAGCCGGGGTGCGCTTATATGCCTCTGGCCAACCCGGTGGCGCACGTGCTGATCGACTGCTTTATCAGGCGAAACTGGCACTGGATGATGAACTGCGTTTAAAAGTGGTTCGCAAGATGTACGAAATACGTTTTGGTGAAAAACCTCCTGAAAAACGCAGCGTGGAACAGCTGCGTGGTATTGAAGGCGCAAGAGTACGCAAAACCTACGAGCTTATGGCTAAACAATATGGCGTTAACTGGAAAGGGCGACGTTATGATCCCAAAGACTGGAAGAAAGGGGATATCGCTAATCAATGTATCAGTGCAGCCACCGCCTGTTTATATGGCATAGTGGAAGCAGCGATATTAGCGGCGGGTTATGCCCCCGCTGTTGGCTTTATACATACTGGTAAGCCTTTGTCATTTGTGTATGATATTGCCGATATATTCAAATTTGATTCTGTGATACCCATCGCCTTTAAAATCGCCGGAACTAATCCCGCCCATCCAGATAGATCCGTACGCCAGGCATGCCGGGACAGTTTCAGGGAAAATAAAATATTGAGAAAAATAATACCGACTATTGAAGATGTGTTGTCCTCGGGTGGAATTTCACCCCCCGAACCACCGCCGGAATCTGTGCCTCCCGCTATTCCTGAACCAGAGTCTATTGGTGATGCCGGGCACCGGGGTTAAACATGGCCATGCTCGTGGTTGTAGCAGAAAACATTCCGCATCGTCTCAGGGGGCGACTTGCTGTCTGGTTGGTGGAAGTCAGAGCAGGCGTATATGTGGGTAATACTTCACGCCGAGTAAGAGAAACCATTTGGCGCTATTGCGAAGTCGATATAGAAGATGGAAATATTGTTATGGCCTGGCAGACGAATACGGAATCCGGGTTTGATTTCCAAACAATGGGTGAGAATCGCCGGATTCCAGTTGAGTTTGACGGCTTACGTCTGGTCTCCTTCTTGCCCGAAAAAAGCAATGAATCCCAGGATGAATAAATTCTGTAAATCCCTCATCATTATCGGAAAATTAGTTGGTAGATTTTTCGAGCTTAAAAAGCACGTTATTTAACAATATGTTATAAATGGAGTGTTCCCCGCATGCGCGGGGATGAACCGGACACAAGAAAATATAACAGGAACGACAGGACGTGTTCCCCGCATGCGCGGGGATGAACCGCCTTCCAGATACAAAAGTTACTAGAGCGTGATGTGTTCCCCGCATGCGCGGGGATGAACCGTTACTAATGCTCCTGTACCGTCACCACTACCAGTGTTCCCCGCATGCGCGGGGATGAACCGCGGCTAGTTTAGCAAAAGTGATTGAGGAAACAGTGTTCCCCGCATGCGCGGGGATGAACCGGTATCGGCCTCGGTAACCGATGAAATACACACGTGTTCCCCGCATGCGCGGGGATGAACCGCAACCATTCAAAGCGTAATTGACCTGGGCTTTGTGTTCCCCGCATGCGCGGGGATGAACCGCCAAAAACAACCCTGCAAAATTCATTCGTGGGGTGTTCCCCGCATGCGCGGGGATGAACCGCGTGTACCAGGCGGAAAGTTCGTAGAGGCTGGGTGTTCCCCGCATGCGCGGGGATGAACCGTTCGATAAACGCATAAAAAAAGTTGAAGGAGCGTGTTCCCCGCATGCGCGGGGATGAACCGATACAATACCAAAACGAGACATGACTAAAGAAGTGTTCCCCGCATGCGCGGGGATGAACCGCGCGCAAAAGATTATGCATCCAACAATTGGCAGTGTTCCCCGCATGCGCGGGGATGAACCGCGTTTGAGAAACAGGCATCGTTGCATTACGGCGTGTTCCCCGCATGCGCGGGGATGAACCGCAATAGATACCACTGAAAATGAATCGGTTAATGTGTTCCCCGCATGCGCGGGGATGAACCGCTGGTGAGAATATAGATGATATTTTTTATAGTGTGTTCCCCGCATGCGCGGGGATGAACCGTGTGGCTGTGGCGGTTGCAGCTTTTCTTGCATGTGTTCCCCGCATGCGCGGGGATGAACCGCCAGCAACCAGTGGCACGCATTACATTACTGTGTGTTCCCCGCATGCGCGGGGATGAACCGCGTTATAACGATTTAGTTATGCGATACGTGACGTGTTCCCCGCATGCGCGGGGATGAACCGCGATAGATGATCTTAAATCTTTTCGTGCTATTGTGTTCCCCGCATGCGCGGGGATGAACCGGGCTTAGCGAATATCGGAAGGGACTACATGCCGTGTTCCCCGCATGCGCGGGGATGAACCGTCCCACCAATTAGTGACGGGCACCTGATAGGTGTGTTCCCCGCATGCGCGGGGATGAACCGTTTGGTATGCTCGCCCTTGAGTGCTTAACAGCGTGTTCCCCGCATGCGCGGGGATGAACCGTTATTTTCTACCCCCAGACAGCGCAACCGGTTGTGTTCCCCGCATGCGCGGGGATGAACCGATACGTCACATTAAATGTATCGCGCACCATGTGTGTTCCCCGCATGCGCGGGGATGAACCGAGATAGGATTCATCAGGAACCCTGATATCGTAGTGTTCCCCGCATGCGCGGGGATGAACCGAATGCGAGCCGGTCAGATATATGAGCAACGGGGTGTTCCCCGCATGCGCGGGGATGAACCGCCAACAGAAAATACCTGGAGTCCGCTGCCGAAGTGTTCCCCGCATGCGCGGGGATGAACCGGCCATGAAAGAATGAAAGACCTAACAACAAACGTGTTCCCCGCATGCGCGGGGATGAACCGGTATTAAAATCATCCTTGTATAGCTTCTCATCGTGTTCCCCGCATGCGCGGGGATGAACCGTACCTTCCTGGTGTGCCTGATAGCCTTGCAGAGTGTTCCCCGCATGCGCGGGGATGAACCGGAGGCGAATAATGGCTAGTTTAGACACAGATCGTGTTCCCCGCATGCGCGGGGATGAACCGGACATGGTTGCAGAAGACCTAAAAGCGGCTAAGTGTTCCCCGCATGCGCGGGGATGAACCGCCTATTGCGACTCTTTCTGTGCAAGGTAATGAGTGTTCCCCGCATGCGCGGGGATGAACCGAAATCGATATGGCAGGAGCTAAAAAGGTAGCTGTGTTCCCCGCATGCGCGGGGATGAACCGGGATAGGATTCATCAGGAACCCTGATATCGTAGTGTTCCCCGCATGCGCGGGGATGAACCGGCGCATGATGTATCTGTGCAATTCGATGTTTGGTGTTCCCCGCATGCGCGGGGATGAACCGGATGAGAAGGAGGGCTGATTCAGTACCCGGTGGTGTTCCCCGCATGCGCGGGGATGAACCGTTTATTGAATAATTTTCAGATACAGAAGATTTGTGTTCCCCGCATGCGCGGGGATGAACCGGACTTTATAGGCACTTACGATAAACGGGTTGAGTGTTCCCCGCATGCGCGGGGATGAACCGGGATAGAGCTTACCGCACCTATCTCGCAGTGGGTGTTCCCCGCATGCGCGGGGATGAACCGTTTCTAATTGCATCAGCCCTTACTATACCATCGTGTTCCCCGCATGCGCGGGGATGAACCGTATTGCGGCAACACCTTTTAACGCTATGCTTAGTGTTCCCCGCATGCGCGGGGATGAACCGCAATCGGTGGCGCGGATATTATACCACCCAGTGTGTTCCCCGCATGCGCGGGGATGAACCGTTATTGAAATCATTAATAATAATCGTAAAATAGTGTTCCCCGCATGCGCGGGGATGAACCGCAACGGAAGCGGCCAAGGTCGCAGATATTTTGGTGTTCCCCGCATGCGCGGGGATGAACCGCGATAATCGAGGTTACATTCTGGGAGACGATCGTGTTCCCCGCATGCGCGGGGATGAACCGCGTTAACCGCTTCGACGGGTAATTTACGTCGTGTGTTCCCCGCATGCGCGGGGATGAACCGAATTACGCGCGCTATTGATGGTATGAGTACGGGTGTTCCCCGCATGCGCGGGGATGAACCGATATTCGAGTTAATTCGAAGTTTCCCGGAAAAGTGTTCCCCGCATGCGCGGGGATGAACCGTACCGATAACTGGTTAATAGATACATCCGTATGTGTTCCCCGCATGCGCGGGGATGAACCGCATAGCAGAAACAGCCGCGACCGCTGATTTAGGTGTTCCCCGCATGCGCGGGGATGAACCGCACTGTCGTGATGACAGCGCGGGAGATTTATAGTGTTCCCCGCATGCGCGGGGATGAACCGTGCTTTTCTATTACCTCAGCCCCCATGAATACGTGTTCCCCGCATGCGCGGGGATGAACCGGAACCTGCACTCCGGACAATTATGTACATATAGTGTTCCCCGCATGCGCGGGGATGAACCGGCATCCGCTGTCAGCGTTCCATCAGGGGCTATGTGTTCCCCGCATGCGCGGGGATGAACCGGCATGACCCGTCAGTTCAGCCGAGATGCATTGGTGTTCCCCGCATGCGCGGGGATGAACCGTAGCGAAAAAGTAGCGAAAAAGTAGCGAAAAAGGTGTTCCCCGCATGCGCGGGGATGAACCGCCTGCGCCATGTGCAACAGCCCAGATGTTATAGTGTTCCCCGCATGCGCGGGGATGAACCGGGTGATTTGTTATGTAATATCAGTCAGATTGGGTGTTCCCCGCATGCGCGGGGATGAACCGGATGGTGTGCGACATGACCGAACAATATTGGTTATTTTAGCGTTTTAGAGATAAGTTATTGTTTTATTTGTTTTATTTGTTTTATTTGTTTTTGTTGTAGATTGCTGTTCACTGCCACACAAGCAGCGAAAATGACAGGTTTATGTTTATATATCCAGCAATTCACTCACTCGATGCACCGGGATCAGGGTCATGCCATCAGGAATATCCTGTTTTTTCGGCATATTGTCTTTGGGGATGACGGCATGGGTGAATCCGTGTTTGGCGGCTTCCTTGAGCCGTTCCTGGCCATTGGGTACCGGGCGAATTTCACCGGCCAGGCCGATTTCGCCGAAGGTAATCAGTTTATCCGGCAGCGGTTTGTTGCGGAAACTGGACAGGATGGCTAACAACATGGCGCTGTCGGCCGCAGTTTCGGTCACCCGCACACCACCGACTATATTGATGAACACATCCTGATCATACATGGCGATGCCACCGTGACGATGCAGTACCGCCAGTAACATGGAGAGTCGATTCTGATCCAGTCCCAGGGTGACGCGGCGCGGATTGCCCAGATGACTTTCGTCCACCAGTGCCTGGACTTCCACCAGCAGGGGTCGGTTGCCTTCCCGGGTTACCGTCACAATGGTGCCGGGGACCGGTTCATCGTGGCGGGAAAGAAATATGGCAGAAGGATTGCTGACTGCTTTCAGTCCATGCTCGGTCATTGCGAACAGCCCAAGCTCATTGACGGCGCCGAAGCGATTTTTGACGGCCCGGATCATCCGGTAGCGCTCACCCGAGTCACCTTCAAAATACAGTACGGTATCGACCATATGCTCAAGCACGCGAGGGCCGGCCAGCGTGCCTTCTTTGGTGACATGGCCAACCAGGAACAGGGCTGTATTGGTCTGTTTGGCAAATCGCACTAACTGCGCCGCACTTTCCCTGACCTGTGCCACGGCACCCGGCGCAGATTGCAGCAGTTCGGTGTAGATGGTCTGGATGGAATCCACCACCATGATCTGCGGCTGTTCTTTTTTGGCCAGTTGCAGGATGCGTTCGACGCAGGTTTCGGTGAGCAGGTTGAATTTGTCGTCGCCCAGCCCGAGGCGTCTGGCACGCAGGGTGACCTGCTGCAACGACTCTTCTCCGGTCACATACAGAGCATTCATGTGGCTGCCGAGAGTTGCCAGTGTCTGCGTCAGCAGGGTTGATTTGCCAATGCCCGGATCGCCGCCAATGAGAATGACTGAACCATAGACCAGACCACCGCCCAGTACCCGATCCAGCTCATTAACACCGGTCGGACAGCGAGGCTCTTCAGCCAGTTCGATATCCTTCATGCTTTGGATGCTGGACTCGCCGGCATAGCCGGTGAATCGAGGGCTGGTGCCGGTTTCTGGCGCCGGGATGCTTTCGATAAGCGTATTCCAGGCCTTGCAGTCGCCGCACTGGCCCGCCCATTTGTTATGCACAGAGCCGCACTCTGTACACTGATACTGGATTCTGGATTTAGCCATTAGCCACCGTCTGCATCTATGTCATCAAACTCGGCCAGGTTTTCATCGGGATCGGCAATGGCTGCTTTAACCCGGGTCATTTGTACGGCGTTGTTCTGGGTTTTGGTGATTTCTATAGGATGGCGGGCGATCATCAGGCTGGTACCCGGTTCCGGTATCATTTCCAGATGTTCGATAATCAGTCCATTGAGGGTTTTCGGGCCATCGATGGGTAGATGCCAGTTGAGGCTGCGGTTAATTTCGCGTATGTGCGTACTGCCTGAAATGAGATAACTGTCATCATCTTCCGGGTGTATATTCTGAGTATTGATGGGCGATGCTGTGGTGAACTCACCCACCACTTCTTCCAGGATATCTTCCAGGGTGACCAGTCCCTGGATGTCGCCGTATTCATCGACGGCGAGCGCGGTGCGACGTTTTTCCAGCTGGAAGTTAATCAGCTGTTGATACAGGGAAGTACCTTCGGGGATAAAATAGGCGTCTCGAATCTGTGTTTGCAAGTTTTCCAGGGTTAGTTCATTACGCGATAATAAATTAATGACGCGGCGCATGTGAATGATGCCGGCAATATTATTGATGTCGCTGCGGTATACTGGCAGCCGGGTGCGCTGACAGGTGGTCAGGTCGCTCAGGATTTCCTCCCAGTCTTCGTCCAGGTCAATGGCGGTAATTTCACTGCGTGGCACCATGATATCTTCTACCGTAGCGTTTTCCAGATTCAGGATACCGAGCAGCATATCCTGATGTTTCTGGGGAATCAGCTTGCTGGTTTCCATAACCACGGCGCGTAATTCTTCAGCGCTGACTCCATCATGTTTTATGTTATCGGTTTTTACGCCCACAATTTTTAATAGCGTGTTGGCAATAATGTTGACCAGTAGCACCAGTGGATAAACTGTTTTTAATAGCGGTGTGTATACATAGGCTGCCGGAAAGGCAATGCGTTCCGGGTGCAGTGCTGCCAGTGTTTTCGGTGCGACTTCAGCAAAAATCAGTACCACAAAGGTAAGCAGGCCAGTGGCAATGGCAATGCCGGCTTCGCCCAGTAATCGCAGCGCAATAATCGTGGCCAAAGCCGAGGCCAGTATATTGACAAAATTATTGCCGAGTAAAATTAATCCCAGTAAGCGGTCGGGGCGCTTCAGTAATTCCTGGGCCAGCCTGGCGCCCCGATTACCTTTATCGGCGAGATGTTTTAGTCGATAGCGATTGAGCGACATCAGCCCGGTTTCAGAGCTGGAAAATAAAGCAGATAGTAGAATCAGAATAAACAGCAGGGCAAACAGGGTACCCGTGGATATATCGTTCAATTATCTATGTCCATGATGGCTAAAAATTTTGAAGCTTATGAGGCCAGGATAAATTCAAGCACGAATTTACTGCCAAAGTATGCCAGCATCAGGCTGACAAATCCGCTGAGCGTCCAGCGAATAGCCGTGCGGCCTCGCCAGCCCATAATTGCGCGTCCCGTGAGCAGAATGGCAAAAACCAGCCAGGCAATAATGGCCAGGATAGTTTTGTGTACCAGATGCTGGGCAAACAGATCATCAAGAAAAATGAAGCCGGTAATCAACGCAATGCTGAGGCCGATGAAACCCGCCACAATGGAATCAAATAACAGTTTTTCCATGATTTGCAGAGGCGGTAAATGGCGTAATAAACCACCGGGATGATGGTTATGCAGTAAATGATTTTGCACGGCGAGTATGAGTGACATCAGCGCCGCCAGACCGAGCAGACTATAGGCAACAATTGAAATCAATACGTGGATTTGTAAACCGGTTGCGCTGTCTGGGGGTAGAAAATAACCGCCGGGAAATAGCATTTCCAGCAGTATGGCCAGTGCCGAAATAGGCAGTACGATGGTTGCCAGTAATTCCGTTTGGCGCTTTAGTGACATCAGTAGTATCAGCAGGCTATTAACCGCACCGATGGTGGAGGCAGCGGAAAAGAACCCAAATTGCAGGCCAAAATCTGTGATCAGGCTGGAGTAAAGGCTGATCAGATGAAATACAACGCCAACAAAGCCTGGCACTAGTAAAGTGGTAATTGCCTGATCTTTAAATTTTGATGTGCCCTGTATGCGAAAAACCAGACCCAGGGTACAGGCCAGGTAAAGGATAAGTGCGATAAAACCGAATGCGGCATTCATGTTATTTACAGATTTTCTTTATAAGTTATGTTTCAGTGAGACAGGTTTGAGATAGGTTAAATAAAAACACGACGAATCACCATGCTTGATTGAGTTTTTTTGTGGGTTTTTTTTTAGGGCATTGTCTATACTGTGTGACAACGTTCACGAATTAACTCCGGAAATTACCTGAATTATCAGGAATTTGCCGTTTTATAGAACGCCGCATGCTAGGCTAATTAAATAATTAATACATCAGGGATAAATACGGGTACCTGCGGGAGAAATGATGCAATTAAAAGTTTTAGGTTGCAGCGGAGGCATAGGGCAGGGATTGCGCACTTCTTCTTATTTGATAGATGAAGACATATTACTGGATGCCGGCACGGGTGTAGGTGATCTGTCGCTGGTCGACATGCGCAAGCTAAAACACATTTTTATTACCCACAGTCACATGGATCATGTGACCAGTCTGCCGCTACTGGTGGATACCCTGTTTTCTGATTTAGAGCGGCCGTTAATTGTCCATGCTCGACCTGAAACACTGAAAAGTCTGCAACAGCATGTGTTTAACTGGGAAATATGGCCGGATTTTACCGAGCTGCCAACCAAAGAATCGGCAGTGCTTAGCTTTCAGGTCATGCGGCCGGGAGAGACGATCGATATCGATGGTCGCAGCATTGAGATGATTGACGTGAATCATACCGTACCCGCCGCCGCCTATGCCGTGAAAACCGCTAACAGTACTTTTGCCTACAGTGGTGATACCACCACCAATGATAATTTGTGGCATGTCCTCAACGGCTATGATCGACTGGATTTTATGGTCATAGAGTCTGCGTTTGCTAATCACGATATACAACTGGCTCAAATTGCACGGCATTACTGTCCTGAATTGCTGGCAAAAGACCTGACCAAGTTAACGCATCAGCCCAGGCTGGGCATATCCCATCTTAAGCCCGGTGAAGAAAAGCGCATCATGGAAGAATGCAAAATTGCGCTGGATGCTGACTGGGATATCCACCAGTTATCCAGTGGCGACAGTTTTACTATATAATCTCCCCCACGTTTTAACACACTACTAATACCACACCATGTTCGATAGCTTAAGCGATCGTCTATCCAGGACGATTAAAAACCTGCGCGGTCAGGGCAGACTGACCGAAGACAATATCAAAGACACTATGCGCGATGTGCGGATGGCCCTGCTGGAAGCCGATGTGGCTTTACCGGTGGTGCGGGATTTTGTTGATCGCGTAAAACAGCGAGCTATTGGCAAAGAGGTGATGACCAGTCTGTCACCCGGCCAGGCGCTGATCAAGGTGGTGGATGAAGAGCTGGTCGAAACCATGGGGGCGGCCAACGAAGAACTTGATCTGAGTGCGCAGCCGCCTGCAGTTGTGTTGATGGCGGGTTTGCAGGGCGCAGGTAAAACCACCACGGTGGCCAAGCTGGCCAAGTTGCTCAAGGATCGACACAATAAAAAAGTCATGGTGGTGAGCTGTGACGTCTATCGCCCGGCGGCTATCAAACAGCTGGAAACGCTGGCTAATCAGGTCGGTGCCGAATTCTTCCCCAGTGAAAAAGAGCAGGATCCGGTCGATATTGCCAGGGCAGCCATCGATGCGGCCAAACGACAGTTCCAGGACGTGCTGCTGGTGGATACAGCGGGCCGTTTGCACATCGATGCCGACATGATGGGTGAAATCCAGAAAATCCACAGTGCGATTAATCCGGTAGAAACCCTGTTTGTGGTCGATAGCATGACCGGCCAGGATGCGGCGAATACGGCCAAAGCGTTCAATGACAGTCTGGAATTAACCGGTGTTGTGCTGACCAAAACCGATGGCGATGCCCGCGGCGGTGCGGCCTTATCGATTCGTCATATCACCGGCAAGCCAATCAAGTTTCTGGGGGCGGGTGAAAAAGTCGATGCGCTGGAACCGTTTTATCCTGATCGTCTGGCCTCGCGTATTCTGGGCATGGGGGATGTGCTCAGTCTGGTGGAAGAAGCTGAGCGCAGCGTCGATAAAGTTAAAGCAGAAAAACTGGCGACCAAATTCAAGAAAGGCAAGTCATTTGATTTCAATGATCTGAAAGATCAGATGGAGCAAATGATGAACATGGGTGGCCTGGGTAGCTTGATGGACAAGTTACCGGGTATGGGGGATCTGCCGGCGAATGTAAAAGACAAGGTCAATGACAAGGATGTGAAACGTCTGGTGGCTATTATCCAGTCGATGACGCCGCAGGAGCGAGCTTTTCCGGATGTGATCAAGGGTTCGCGAAAACGGCGTATTGCTCTCGGTGCCGGCGTGCAGGTGCAGGACGTCAATCGCCTGATGAAGCAACAAAAACAGATGAGTAAAATGATGAAAAAAATGGCCAAGGGCGGCATGGCAAAAATGATGCGTGGGCTGAAGGGTAAGCTGCCGATGGGCGGTGGTCCAGGTGGAATGGGTTTCTAGATAGCGAGTAGCAATATCTAGTAGCAATATATAGATTGATAGTTATCTGTTCCAGAATTTAATCTATCCGGGAAATGATGAATGATCCAGTTTCGAGCTAATTATAGCCGTCGTATTTTTGTGCACCTGATAATTTCTTTTGGCCTGCTGTTTTTTGCGCTGGCGGCCAACACCGACTACATCATCGATATCTATTTTAAAAATCAAATAACGCGTACCGGCTATCTGGTCAACGGCGGTATTTTAATTCTGTTTTTTCTCGGTTTGTCGAAACTGATTATGTTGTTGTTTCGATATATGCGGGAAGAATCTTCGTTGGCGCGCTTCATAGAAAATGTTGAAGCTGAACAGGCAAAGCCCGTCGAAGGCGTTAGCCCCAAATCAATTATTTTTAATCGTTATAAAACGATTGTCGCGATCAGTATGCAAAATGTTGCGGTGAATCATGGCGCGCTGGCATCAACCACGGTAGCAACTGAAAGTACGCGTATCAGTTTGCCAAAATTTATTAGCAATATTCTTATACTAACCGGTGTGTTTG
This sequence comes from Gammaproteobacteria bacterium, assembly GCA_026195895.1. Lineage (GTDB taxonomy): Bacteria > Pseudomonadota > Gammaproteobacteria > SZUA-229 > SZUA-229 > JAPHRO01. Next base: position 17,024 of record JAPHRO010000025.1, on the reverse strand, counting down.
GTACCATCGTTTCTTTATCTATTGCCCTGCTCGGTGCATCGAATATTCTGGGAGCAGCAGAAGGTATTAATGGCATGGGGGTGGTGATTCATGGCATGTCCACCGCATTGTCGACCACCACAACGGCAATTGTCTGTTATATTTTTTATGGTTATTTTTATTTAAAACTAGCTGACGTACAAACACAGCTGATCAGCGGTGTGGAGCAGGTAACCAGTGTTTATATTTTGCCCAAATACACTTACCAGACAGACAGTATGTTGCATGAAGTGGGGCAACTGGTTAAAGAACTTCGCCTGGCGGCGGAGGCAATGAAAGCTACCCAGGATAATTTTGCCGCTGCTGGAGCCAATCTGCGTGATATGACTGAATCAAGTAATGAGCAATTGTCCTCTATCTCCAGCGCAATGGCAGAAGTTCGTCAGCTACTCCGTGAAGGCTTTCGCTTACCATGAGTTTCGATTTCATCGATCTGCGTGCTGCCCATGAAAATAACGATAACTTCTGGCCGTCGTTTACTGACATCATGACGGTTATCGTGATGATTTTTTTACTCGCATCGACGGTGTTGATTGTGCGTAACTGGGAACTGGTTGAGCAGTTGCGAAACAGTATAGCAGCCGAACGTGAAACTACCGAAGTATTGAAATTCACCGTTGAAGAAAATGCCACGCTTGAAGAACAACTGGAACAGGCAAAAGCGCAGTTGTCGGAACAGTATCGCCAGTTGATGCTGGCCAGTGAGCAATACAATGAAATGATGGAACAACTGGCTAACCGGGAACAAAGTTTGATGTTGCTGCAGGATGAGCAGCAACGATTATCAAATACATTAATGGAATCCGAGCAGCGGGAAAAACAACTGCAGGAAAATTTACAACAGGCTGAGCAGGATTACCAGAAACTGCAACTGGATTTTGAGCAGAAAACTGCAGAACTCAATGAATCAGAAAATCAACTGGCCTCTGTGAAAAACATCAATCAGGAACAAACAACAGAACTTGCGGGTTTGCGTAGCAAAATGCAGGAAGCGGAACAGAAACTGGGCGTATTAAAAACTGACTACAGCGAGCTCAAGGTCAAGTACGACAAACTGGTGAAACCTGCCAGAACGGCGCGGGGTAAATACATTGTCGAAGTGTATTACCAGGTGCTGGGCGACAAAACACGTATTCGAATCAAACATAAAACAGCGGGTGAAAAATATAAAACGGTTTCAGCTAAACAATTGCATGCGGCGCTGAAAGATTTAAAGAAAAAACACCCGAAAAAACTATACGTCAAAGTTGTCATACCTAAAGACAGTGGTCTTTCATACAGTGAGGCCTGGACTTTCATGAAGGATATTCTGGAAAAATATGACTACTACTACCAGTAGTCGTTCCGCTTCTTGTAGCTCGACGGGTTGATTGTTTCGTGTATAGATTATTTCTGATCGATTTGATTGATCATATAACCATCCATATTTGTGGTTGATGTCCTCAGGTGAGCTTGCGCCTGTTGCAGATTACAGGCGATGAGGGTGTTCACGGCAGGAGCTGGCACAGTACATTCCTCGATTTTCTGCTATTAACGGCGCTGAAGCAGGTCTGGGCAGGGGTAATCGAAGCTGAATCCGGATTATTCGGTTATTAATGGTAAATTTACTTGCCACAGACCCGTCAAATCGCTAAAATTCCGCGTTTCCCCAAAGCCGGATGGCTTATGTGTGGGTGTAATTTAATCAATTTGAGATAGAAACTAATGGTAACCATTCGTTTATCACGTGGCGGTGCTAAGAAAAAGCCTTTTTATCATGTTGTTGTAACTGATTCGCGCAATGCGCGTGACGGCCGTTACATCGAGCGTGTAGGGTATTTTAATCCTATGGCACGCGGTGCTGAGAAAAAGCTTGAGTTAAGCCTGGATCGTGTTGATCACTGGGTGTCACAGGGCGCGGGAACATCTGAGCGTGTTGGCACATTGATCAAGCAGGCACGTAAAGCTACTGACGCTTAATCAACTTCTGGTGGTTCTGGCTACTGGTTGACTATATCCGTGGGCGACTTAACAGAAGAACTACTTGAGCTGGGGAAGATCTCCGGCGTATTTGGGGTAAAAGGCTGGGTCAAGGTACATTCCTTTACTGACCCGCGCGAAGGGATTGTGGATTACGGCTCCTGGCTTATTAAGCAACAGGGGTCGTGGCGAGAAGTTCAGCTTGAAACTGGGCAGCGCCAGGGAAAAACCGTCATCGCCAAGATCAGGGGCGTTGAAGATCGTGATCAGGCCATGTTGTTAATGGGTGCAAAGATCGCGATACGTCCAGACCAGCTAGCTGGTCTGGAACAGGATGAATATTACTGGCGTGATCTTGAAGGTCTCCGCGTAGTGAATACCGACGGTGTTGATTTTGGCATCGTTGATCACATGCTGGAAACCGGAGCCAATGACGTCATGGTGGTGGAAGGTGATCGGGAACGACTGATTCCTTTTACACTGGGCGAAGCAGGCACGGGCCACGCAGTGTTGAAAGTCGATCTGGCAGCCGGTGAAATTACGGTTGACTGGGATGCGGATTTTTAACCATGAGATTTGATGTCGTTACTCTGTTTCCGGAAATGGTGGAAAGTGTTGCGACAGTAGGTGTGCTTGGGCGAGCAGTGAAAAATGACCTGGTACAGGTGCATTGCTGGAATCCCAGGGACTACACCCACGACAGACATCGCACGGTCGATGATAGACCCTACGGCGGCGGACCGGGCATGTTAATGAAAGTTGAGCCCTTGCGAGAAGCCATCCATGATGCGCGCAAGGCGGCGGGTGAAAATGCCCGAGTCATCTATTTGAGTCCACAGGGACGCCCTCTGGACCAGGCAGGTGTGAAATCACTCGCCGAGCAATCGGGTTTGATATTTATCGCCGGTCGTTATGAAGGCATAGATGAACGCATCATCGAGACGGAAATCGATGAAGAATGGTCGATTGGTGACTATGTATTAAGTGGTGGCGAACTGGCTGCTCTGGTCATGATTGATGCGGTAGCGCGGATGATCCCGGGGGTGCTGGGTGATATAGATTCCGCAGCACAGGACTCATTCATGGATGGACTACTGGATTGCCCGCATTACACTCGGCCGGAAGAAATCGATGGTCGGCGTGTTCCAGAGGTTTTACTGGGCGGCAATCACAGGGCCATTGAGCAATGGCGAATGAAACAGGCTCTGGGGCGTACCTGGTTAAGGCGACCTGAGCTTTTGAATGAATTAACGCTGACAGATGAACAGCAACGTTTGTTGCAGGAATTCCAGGCGGAATATCAGCAATAATCGATTTAGATTTATATATTTGGAGTAGAACAATGAGTAACATCATCGCGGAGCTTGAAAAAGAGCAGATGAACAAAGAGATCCCAGCATTCTCATCTGGTGATACTATTATTGTTCAGGTGCGTGTTAAAGAGGGTGATCGTGAGCGTTTACAGGCCTTTGAAGGTGTTGTAATTGCCAAGCGCAACCGTGGTTTACATTCGGCATTTACTGTCCGTAAAATTTCGAACGGCGAAGGTGTGGAACGTGTATTCCAGACCTATAGTCCATTGATTGCAAACATCGATGTTAAGCGTCGTGGTAAAGTGCGTCGTGCCAAATTGTACTATCTGCGTGGTCTTACTGGTAAGGCTGCACGTATTAAAGAAAAACTTTAATTGCTTTTCTTCAGGTAGTCATTTAAAAAAGGGTGCTCAGCACCCTTTTTTATGCGTGATATAGAATGTTAAGGCATTTACAAAAAAAAATTTCTATTCTAATTCTGGCTGGCTATTTTGCCAGTGGCCTGTCTGCGGCCCAGAATGTATCGCAACCCGTATCTCTGGTTTCTGCTGTGACTGCTGTTACGCCAGCAGAAAATCCTGTTGAAATTCAATTTAAGAAAATTGATGAATTAATAGCATTAGGCACGCCGGGGCTGGCATTAAGAATAACCAAAAAAAATCAGCCTGATTTAAATAAAAAAAACCTGGAAATATGGTTGTTATGGGAACAGAAAAGAATTCTTTTACTGGAATATCTAGAGCGATGGGATGAGATAGTAAAACGAATTGCGCAGCAGGAGCCGTCACTAAAAAGATTCACGGTGGCCACGGCAGATAGAAACTGGTTTCTGACTCGGAAAGTAAAAGCCAATCTGCAGTTAAATAATAACCAGCAGGCGCTCGAACAATTGCAGGAGTTATTATGGAATGTCAATGCCTATGTAAGTTCTGATGTCATCGCTATGTGGCGACGGTTAATTATCCGCACCTATATGAATATGGGCTTGCTGGAAGATGCGCAACATGCCATGCGTCGATATCAGCAAGATTACGGTGAGATGGGTAATGAAGATGGCGTAAAGTGGAAGTTGCTGCAGGCGAAATTGCTGCTGCAGACTGGCCGATCCAGGCAGGCCATCTTGTTATTAGATAATGAACAAACAGCAGCGGCAGATGCGTTGTTATTAATGGCAAAATTGTACGAAGATGTTGCTACTGCTACTGGCATTAAAAATCAGCTAATAAAAAAACTGGCAGACCCTGAACTGAATGAAACAAACCAGAGATTGTACTGGTATGTTTTATTGCATGTGTTCAGGGCGATGCAGGATCATGCGGGACAAATTGATGCCCTTGAACAGTTGTTGTCTATGGAGGGGAGGCGCTATCTCAGTGATGTTTTTTTTGATGTTGAACAATTTGTTTCAGCAGATGCCTTGTGGGATGTTTACCAGATTTATGGCGAAAGTCTGGCCAATCAGTATAAATTGCTACGTGGTAATGATGAGGCATGGTATGTCGAAGCGAGCAATTTGTTTGAATCAGAACCACTGAAATCCAGAGCGCTTTTTTCGGAACTGGCTTTTAGCGCACAACAGCAGCAGCATCGGCATGTAGCAATGCATCAGTTAGTCAAATTGCTGGAAAAGCAGGAAGCAGGTCTGCGACTCATAAATCAATTGTTTTTGCACAGTAAGCGAATAACCGATATAGAGCAGGTGCCAGCCGAGGTCAGGTATCGCCTGGTTGACTATGCGCTGGAGCAGGCTGATTTGAAATCAGCTGCACGCCTGATGGAAAAATTAAAACAGCCGCCCGAGGGGGAAGATGGTTTTGCCTGGAGTTTACGGCGTGCTCGAGTATTGATTCTGGGCGGGCAATATGAAGAAGGTGCTCGGTTGATGAAATCCTTGCTAACAATTGATCAGCAACTGGAAGCGCAACAAATCGATCAGTATATGCAGGTGGTGTTTGATTTTCAAAATGTACAGCAACACGATCTGGCTCTGTCACTGTTTAAAAATCTGGAGCAACTTGAAATAACTGCCAAATTGCAGCGTGAGATCTTATTCTGGAAAGCCGAGTCGTATCAGGCTCGCGGTGATAAAAACAGCGATGATTTTGAGCAGGCGGCATTTCTGTTTTTGAAATCGGCAAAACCTCTGGATAATGTTATTGACCCCTGGTTTCATACGGCCAGTTTTCGCGCAGCAGAGGCACTGGCCGAGGCGGGTTTAATTGATGATGCTCGGCGCCAATACCTTAAGTTATTGCGTTTCACATCTAATACTGCGCGCAAGGCGGTCATCCAGCAACGTCTTCAGCAGCTACGTTTGAAACAGGGCAAACAGCTAGATGAAGCGGCTCAGGTTTCATCTGCCCGATGAAATCTTTACTGATACATACTCCCTTTACCCAGCTAAAAGTAAACTGCCTGGACGATGCTGTTTTCAGTGTCGACTTTGTTGAGGATGAGTATGCTTCGGTGATGGCAGTATCCGGGATTTTACAGGAGGTGAAAGATCAGATACTACAATATTGTCATTCTGCTGATTTTCAATTTGATCTTGCTTTGAGTCCTCAGGGAACGGATTTTCAACAGCGTGTCTGGCAATGTCTGATAGCGATTCCCGCCGGGCAGGTCAGAACTTATGGCGATATTGCAGCGGAACTGGGTTCGTCTCCCCGTGCCGTGGGTAACGCCTGTCGAGCAAATCCAATTCCGCTCATTATTCCCTGTCATCGAGTCGTGTCCAGGGCGGGTATCGGTGGTTTCGCAGGTGATATCAGTGGCGGTAAAGTGAAGTTAAAACAGCGATTATTGCGTCATGAAGGGGTTGAAATCTAGATAAATCCCCCAATGTATGTGGCCAAATATTAAATCAGGCCCAATATTACCAGGAGCTCCAAATGAGTGTAGATGCTTATAAAGAAACCCTTGAATTCCAGGCAGAAGTAAAACAACTGCTGAAATTGATGATTCATTCCCTGTATTCCAACAAGGAAATATTCCTGCGTGAGCTGATATCCAATGCGTCCGATGCTTGCGATAAATTACGTTTTGAGGCGCTGGGTAATAATGATCTATATGAAGGTGATTCTGAGCTAAACATTCATGTCCGTTTCGATAAAGAAGCGAAGACCTTAACCATAACCGACAATGGCATTGGGATGTCGCGCGATGAAGTGGTAGAAAACATCGGCACCATCGCAAATTCCGGCACCAAAAAATTCATTGATTCCCTAACCGGCGATCAGGCGAAAGACTCGCATTTGATTGGCCAGTTTGGCGTGGGTTTTTATGCCACCTTTATTGTTGCCGACAGGGTAACTATTAAAACTCGCCGAGCGGGATTAACTGCTGAACATGGCGTGGTCTGGGAGTCTACCGGCGAAGGTGACTACACGCTGGAAACGATAGAAAAAGCCGAGCGTGGCACTGAAATAACGCTACACATCCGGGAAGGCGAAGAAGAGTTTTTAGACGGCTGGCGTCTGCGCAATATTATCCATACCTATTCTGATCACATCTCCCTGCCTATTTTGATGCCGAAAGAAGCAATGGGTGAAGAAGAAAAAACCGATCAGCCAGAAGATGAGGTGGTCAACAAGGCTTCAGCACTCTGGGCGCGTGCCAAAAGTGATATTGAAGAAGATGAATACAGAGAGTTTTATAAACATATCGCGCATGACTTCGAGGATCCTATGGTCTGGAGTCATAACAAGGTGGAAGGTAATCAGTCCTACACATCGCTGTTATATATTCCCAAGCATCCGCAAATGGATTTGTATGATCGTGAGCGCAAGCAGGGTACCAAGCTTTATGTGAAACGCGTATTCATCATGGATGATACGGATCATCTGATGCCGATGTATTTACGGTTTATTCGAGGCGTTGTCGATTCTGATGATTTGCCGTTGAATGTTTCCCGTGAAATTCTTCAGCACAATAAAGTAATTGATAAAATCAAAGCGGCCTCAGTTAAAAAAGTGCTGGGCATGCTGGAGTCAATGGCTAAAAATGAACCGGAAAAATATGCGGAATTCTGGACGGCATTTGGCCAGGTATTGAAAGAAGGGCCAATCGAAGACTTTGCCAATAAAGAGAAAATCGCCAGGCTGTTGCGTTTCAGTTCTACACATACCGATAGTGAAGTACAAAATGTTTCCCTCGATGATTATATTTCGAGAATGAAAGACTCTCAGGAAATTATTTATTTCATCACTGCCGAGAATTTCGCAGCCGCAAAAAACAGTCCTCATCTGGAAGTGTTCCGCCGCAAAGGTATTGAAGTCCTGTTGATGAGTGATCGAGTGGATGAGTGGCTGGTTGAGCATTTGCGCGATTACGAAGGCAAGAAACTTCAGTCGGTTGCAAAAGGCGATCTGGATCTCGGTGCTATTGAAGACGAAGAAGACAAAAAAGCGCAGGAAAAAGCAGAGGGTGATTTCAAAGATGTTATCGAATCGGTAAAAGAATGCCTGGCGGATAAAGCCAAAGAAGTGCGTATTACCCATCGTTTGACCGATTCCCCATCCTGTCTGGTGCTGGATCAGAATGACATGGGCCTGCAGATGCAGCAGATCATGCAGGCAGCCGGGCAGGCAATGCCAGTCACCAAACCGATTCTTGAGCTAAATCCGGAGCATCCGCTGGTTAAGCAGCTTAAAGATATGAGTGACAAAGAAGCTTTGGAAAACTGGTCAAATATTCTGTTTGATCAGGCAATGTTAGCTGAAGGTGGTCGCCTGGATGATCCGGCAGCTTTTGTTAAACGTTTGAATCAGATGTTGCAAAAGTAAACGGATTAATGGGATAAACAGGAAAGGCATGCCGGTTAATGGCATGCCTTTTTTTAGGCCTGCAGTAATCAGGGGGCTTGCCCATAATTTTGTATTTCAGTCTTGTAAATTATTAATTTATAAGCTATTTAATACAGGTTGAAGAAGAAAATATGGAATTTACTGGCAGGGAAGTTTTATATCCTGGTGGAGAAGGCATGCGTCATCATACGGTAATATTTTTCTGGGCTCTCGCAATACTGTTGGGTGGATATTTAATGCTCGATAGTCATGATGTTAGCGCGGCAAAGTCGGCGAGTTTTAATGTAGAAAAACGTTTTCTCTATATTCAGCCGGGACAGACGGTATTCAGCATCGTCAAGGTTTTGTATCCTGATCAAAAAGATGAGTGGCCAGCGATTATTAAACAAATAGTGCGAAAAAATCCCCATGCATTTGTCAATAAGGATGCATCAAGAATTGTTATTGGCGAACGTATCCAGTTACCCGCATTAAAAACTAGCATTAAACCACTGGTTGGCAAGAATGTTATTTATAAAGGTTCAGAAGCGGTGGGCCAGGTTATTCAGGCCAGGGGCAAGTCCTTTGCAATTTCATCAAAGAAAAAACGTCGAGACCTTGGGCTTGGCAGTGAAGTTTATGTGGGTGATCGTTTATATACCGGCGTCAATGGTTTTATGCGTTTAAGTATGATTGATGATGCAAAAATCGATCTACGCTGCAATAGCGAGATGCTGATTGAGGACTACCAGTTATTAAGGGCAGGCAATCGGAGTGTTATTTATCTTATTCAGGGCAGCTTAAGAAAAATTACCGGAACCATAGGGAAAATGGCCGCCGATGTCTACGAGATGAAAACGCCGATGGCCACTGTTGGGGTGCGGGGTACCGAATATGCACTGAGGGTGCTGCAGGCCCATGGTTGTGATGGCAGCCTGGACGTGAACAGTGATGGACTTTTCGTCAAAGTGAATAAGGGTGCCATTGATTTAAAAAATAAATCGGGCAACCAGGAATTAATAGCGGGTGATGCTGCGCATGTTACAAGTGAAGAAAATGATCCCCAGGCGATTAAGGTGGAAGGCGGTGTATTTGATGCTGCTGAAGAAAATGAAGTGTCCTGGTGGTGGTGGCTGTTAGGTATTGTTGTCATTGCTGCCGCAGTTTGAGTCATTATGGAAGCAGAAAAACAACGACTGGATAAATGGCTATGGGCGGCAAGGTTTTTTAAGACTCGGGCGCTGGCGGCAGAAGCAGTATCAGGAGGAAAAGTCCATTTACATGGGGACAGAATTAAGCCAGGGCGAACAGTAAAAGTAGGTGATCAACTTAGCATTACCAAAGGTCTTTTTGAATATGTCATCATCATTTGTAGTTTGAACAGGCATCGTCGTCCTGCCAGTGAAGCCCAATTGATGTATCAGGAATCGGATGAAAGCATTCAGGCGCGGACAAAGCAGGCAGAAACAGCCAAAGCCATGAATTCGCATATACAATATTCAGATAAAAGACCGAGCAAGAAACAGCGACGTCAAATTGTCCGTTTTAAGCGAGTGCAGAATCCCTGAAAAGTGAATATACCGTCCGTTTATCAAAAATATCCCACCGGCCATTCTATGAAACAATGGAGTTTGAACTGTTTCACAGCGCTGAATACTGCACACAGTAGACTTTACCTGTAATGGTTGAAAACTGCTGGACATGAGATGGACTCCCAGGAGTTTGTCGGCGATTCTTACAATAATGGATTGTGTGATAATTCCGTATAGACTGATAACTGATTGATATTTAAATGGAATTTTTAGTACAAAGTTGTGATCCGTTAACTAATCCGACACAAATGGGGAAACAGGCTTCGGATGTAAGGATGTTGATGGTAGAAAATATCAAAAAATCAACAAGATATATTTTCTGGCGCTGATATTGCAAATACAGGTAATTTGTCAGTTTCAAACAGTTAAGCTGTTTTCAATATGCAAGCTTAATGTCTCGAAATCAGCTGTTATTGTCTAAAATAATTCTATTTTTCACATAGAAATAGCAAAATATATATAGTTTCCTTTTCCTGTGACTGTTCTGCTGCTGCTGGCGGCTAACTCTTCTGTTTTTCCGGGATAAAATATCCTCTCTAAAAATTAGTCTATGAAATAAATCGCTATCTGTTGGCTGTTATTATTAGAATAAACTTCATGTTAATGCTGTTTATTAAGATTATTCATAAAAATAGTCATTAATTCATCTTTGTTAACCTAATCACGTTTTCCCCATTCAAATCTACATATACTGCAAGCATTGAAATACAAATTTGATATTTGTCGGATTTGCTGGTGATTCCCGGATTGCTCACAGTAGCTGGAATTTGTAAATGAACATCGATTCAACTGGGGTCGTAGGATAAACAATGAGGTGTGGACCCATGAATAATATAAAGCCTTTAATAATAATACTGGCGGCAGCGCTTACTGGTTGGGGGTGTTCTGTGGATTTGCCCAGTGATGGCAGTTCCGACGTAGGCCCAGGAGAGTTAACCCAGTCGAAATATAATGCCTTAACTGATGAGCAAAAATATCAGGTTGCTAATAAGTTGCTGGGCACCATGTTTAAGGGTATCCCGGTTGATGAGTTTTTTGATATATCAAATGGTATGGGCGCCCTGTCATTAACGGATAAAGGGCGCAATCTGATTACGCAAACCAGAGATGCGCTTTCTAAGGATTTAACGGTTGAGCAAAGGACAAAACATGATCTCATCATTACAGATATTGATGATGATAATCAAAGTGCAGTGGACGATGATCTGAAATCAATGTTTGATATTGATTTTAATGACGCGGATGGCGATTGGCCAAAACATCTTCCGTTGGCAAGAATGTATGAGTATCCGTTAAGTAAAGATTCTTTTGATAACTGGGTCGCCTATGTGCTTGCCAATACAATATTGTTTTCTCCCGCAGAAGAAATAGATAGCGCCAGTATTCGCGATGTACAAAAAGTATTTGATAAGTTAAGAGAAGACCTAAGGCAGAATAAATCTGTGCGAGACATAATTGCACGGCATCAGAATAGTCAGGAAAACTGGCGCCGATTCCGTTCCCCAGAAGATAACACCCGTGAAATGATCGAAATTTATTTAGGGCTGTTTGATCGTGATGCGGACGTGCCTCGAGCATCTATAGCCTGTCAGAACTTATATCTAACAGATGAAGATGCAGATTATGAATTAGTCTCTAATGGTTTTGCCAATACTGAACCACAATTCGTTCTGGATACATTTGTCGTTACCTGTAACGATTTCTATAATGTGGTGGCAAATCATCCCCTGGTTATGCCGCGAGTAACAACAGTGCTTGTAGAGTACTTTTTCTATACCAAAACAGGTGAAGAAAGAGCGGATATTGTTCAGCGTATTATGAGCGGCAACCCTGTCACCTTCCAGGATATCTTTAAGGGAATATTATTTAATGAACAATATTTATTAAGTAACGAACGGCCTAAGTCTGCTGAAGAGGCGTTTTTTTCAACAGCCCATCAAATGGACTGGAAACCCTATCGTAGTGTACTGTCAGAAATGACAAGCGACACCAATACACTAAGTCTGAAACAAATGGGCTGGCCTGTTCTGTCTCTTAAGCTGGGAAGATTTACTGGCGTACCTCTGGATGCATTAAGCTTTGCTAATTATCACAAAGGTGTGCGCGAGTTTCTATTGCTAGGCAGTACAGGTGGTGGTTCATGTAGTAATGAAGAAAACGACAGTCGAACTCGCTGCAGATGGTCGAATGGTATTGGCGCTACAGTTCGAACTGGTGATCTGGTTGCGCCTGTCGTAGATGATGTGGAACCACTACATGCAAAATATGAGTATGAGGTTAATCGTCTGCAAAAGCTAACGGATAGATTTGATCGTGTACAGGCATTAAGTGTTGATGACTATATAGATTACTTATTCATGACTGTGCTGCAGCGCAGAGCAAATGCAACAGAAAATACAGATCTGAGAGCAATTTATACAGGCAGAAGTGATCTGATTACTGATGCCGATGGAAATATTACGATCAGGAATAATCGACATGATGAAATGGCCCAAATAGCTTTTGATTATATGTCGAGACTTCCAGAATATTATTATTTCCAGAGTATTAACTAACGGAGTGATGGCCATGAAACGTAGAAACTTTATAAAATCCATGGGCGCACTCGGTGCTACTGTAGCTGCACCCTCCATTTTTCATAACAGCAGTTTTATAAAATCTGCGAATGCAGCACCTGCTATTAATGAGGCAAATTTTGTAGCACCTGCAGTATTGCCCCAGGTTATAAATATATTTCTGTATGGCGGGCCTTCTGAGCTGGCTGGTAACTTAACAAATATCGGCGATATTAATGCCAATTCTCAGAACCCCTATACAGCGGTTGAAACAGATATTTTACTGGAAGACAATCCTGGCGGCACCGGTCAGATTACTCGGAATGGCTTCTGGCGAGATGCCGGTGGCTCGCAGATGGAAGACATGCTCGCCGCGGGTGATCTAACAGTTTATCGGACAATTAATCGCCGTAAAAATAATACCCGTGCACATCGCCCCAGTATTTTGTCCAGTCAAAAAGGTAATCTGGATATTGAAATTAGTGGCGGTGTAGGAACTACCATTGCGTCTGTATTGTATGCGAATAAAGCAGTTATTGATGGTACTCCTTTGTTAGGCGGTCGCCCGTTAGAAGAACTGGTGTTGCCATTCGTGTCGTTTGAAGGTGAATCTTCAGCCTTTTCTCCTGATGCTGGCGCAAGCAATGTACAGTTGCCATTACAATTGCGTGGTATTAGTCTGGACCAGAATTTTGATAACCCTTATACAAGGGGTAGTGGTATCGGAAACTCTGCTGATATTGATGCCATTGTTAGCAAGATTGCACCCGCTACAAATACTCGTTTTGGTAAGGTGTCTGATGGGTTTACAAATCGTGCAAGTCTAGAAACAAAAGTTGCCCGGTTTAGTACGAATTTAAATGATCCAGCCTTGTTGCCGTTGATAGCAGATGTGAATGATCCTGACCGTGATGCTACTTCAGGTCGACTTGTTTATCCCGGAAATAATAGATATACCGATCGAGTTAAAGCTGCAGTAACTCTGGCTATGCAAAATACAGATTCTTTGTACATTAGCGTTGGTGGTGGTCTGGGTGGTTGGGATGATCATGATAATTCAATCGAAAGATATAAAGATCGAATGACTGATTTAATGACTGTTCTCCGTGTGGCAGCCAAACATATTCGTTTGGGGCAACGACTCGATGAAAATGGAGTTGCCACGGGTGTGCCTACGGATAATATTGTAATTAATGTGCACGGTGATTTTGGTCGTAATGTTAATCTCAATGGCTCTATGGGCTGGGATCATGGCAATAATCAAAACCTGTATACCGTTGGTGGTTCAGCGCTTAGGCCTGCGGGTGCATTAGGTAAAGTTGTTGGTTCAACTCAGCGCTTTGGTAGCTCCGGTCAGAACAGGCAGTTCACTGAGCCAACCAGTAGTAGTTATGAAGCAGAACCCATGTCCATTGCTTCTACGGTGTATACATATTTTGGTGTACAGAATCCGGAAGTATTAACGACGGATCCCGAAATGAATCCTGGAGGCGATCCAGCTATTGATGAAACAGTTGCGGGAGAGCCAACATTGTTTTAATGAATTATTAAACTGATTGCGAAAGCCCACTTTGGTGGGCTTTTTTGTGCTTAGAGAAAAAAGCAATGTCGTGAATAAGCAATATTCAGGTTAGTTGTTTTTCTATGAGCTATTCAGTTTTCGTGGTTATTGCAAATTCACGCACACCAGAATTGCACATCCTGTGCCTGGAGAAATTCCTTTGCCTTATTGCCCTCAAGCATCGCGAATGTCGATAGCATGCCGGCTTCAAGACAGGTGTTGGCGACCACGGTTACGGATCGTGGCGCATCGGGTACTGGCCAGCCGGTTGTTGGATCAAGTATATGGCTGTAACGAATGCCATCTTTTAATAGATATCGGCGCGCATCGCCGCTAGTTGCCAGGCCGCCGCGTAACAATGGTATCTGCCCCAGAGCATTCCTGCCCGTGTTTTCAGGATCATCAACACCGATGAGCCAGGGGGTATTGTTTTTTCGAGGGCTTAAGGTTGCAATATCACCGCCAAAATTTACCAGAACACTGTCAGTGATTGTTTTATGAATTATCTGGGTGGTCTGGTCGACAGCATATTCTTTGCCAATGCCACCGAGGTCAATTTCCATTCCTCTCTGAAGCGTGATAAATGGATTTTCCCATGTGATTTTGTTCCAGCCGATACGCGGTAAGATATCCATGACCTGTTGTTTGCTGGGAATATTATTGGAGCCATCAAATTTCCATATCTCGCGTAATACACCGGAAGTAATATCAAATTTTTTATCGCTGAGTTCGTAACATTGATTGGCAAAGTCCAGCATGCCTGCTGTTTCTTCATCGACTTCAATGGTTGTGCCGTTAGAATTATTTATTTTAAAAATAATATTATCTTTGCGGTAACGGCTAAACTTTTGTTCTATACGAGTGGCTTCGGCCTGGGCAATCTCGAGCGCATGGATAGCGGTTTTTTTATCGTTGGTTGAAATCAGGATTTCGCATGGACAAGCCATGGCAGTGAAGCGCCCGATAAAATAATCGTCCCTGGTAATGAGATCGGATGTCTGAGGCATAATGTATAGCGGTCAAAAAATAAGCCAGAAAAGATTCTGGCTTATTTTTATAGTTTAATCAAAATAGTTTTTGATAACTCACCTGGAAAATTAATGCCGAGTTTTCATCGTATTCGGCGTCTTCAAAATTCTGCTCCATCTGTTCCAGGCGAATACGTAAGTTGCCGCCTTTCCAGGGTTGTCCATATTCGGCGCCAATTGTATAACCTGTCGATTGATCCAGACGATAATCAGCGCTGGCAAATTCAGGCAATGGGCTGCCGTCATCCAGAATGCTATGCATGAAAAACTCAGCAGAAGATTGCATATGGAATCTAAAATGCGGTTCGATATAGCGACCGAGTCCCAGAGGTGTACGATGTGTTAAATCGATAGTATGGGCGCTAATATCCCAGTCATCAAAATAATAACGGTAAGAAAGATGCACGACTTCGCCTTTTTCACCATACTGGTGGGCCATCGAAGTAAATAGCGCATGTCGAAGTCTGGAGCCGGGACGGCTTTCATAATATCGATCGGTTTCAGCAAAAGCAAAAGCGTTGGTTTCACTGTCGCCAACTAATCGCACTTCGCTGATAACCTTGTATGGATCAGTATGATAGCCATCAGAATAAGTGATGTTGTAGTTTAACTGGGCGACAGTTTTTTTATTGAGTACTTTAGATACACCAACAATAGCATTGTAGGTGTAGCGTTCACCATCACCAAATGTTACGCCATCTTCAACCCGGCCCAAAGGATCTGGTGTACCGCCGGTTTTGGTGAAAATTTCATCGTAAGTTACTGCCAGGCCCGCAGTGTAGGTGGTACCACGGTCTTCGGTGTCCTGGTTTAATGTGGCGTTTGCACCGTAGGAGTGATAATCCTTTTCAACCGACAGGTTGCCGCCATAGGTTAGTTTTCGCAGGCGACTTATCGTTTGTTCCCAGCTCAGTGAAAAGCCCAGACGGGTATCACTAAAATCAGCAATATCGGGCGCGCCCCCGGTTGCAGTCGAGCCACCTGCGCCAGAGGCGCTTGAGAAAGTAACAGAGCTAGTTTCAGATTCAACAGCCCCAGTTGGTGTTGCTCCGGACATGGTATCCAAAACCAGATTAATAGTGACCCGATCATTGTCGGTGATATCGCCAGAGAGATTTGCTATTGCTTTATTGACGGTCACTCGATCGTCTGCTTCACCGTAATACAGATAGGAAGTGTCCAGATCCCAGGCGTTATCAATTGCCTGGGCCTGATGTGCGCCACCAGTCAGTAACGTGCATGTTGCTATAGAAAGTTTATCTTTAATTGATTTCATAATGGAGTCTATTAGTTACAACCGCAGCCGCCGCCACCAACGCCTTTACCGCCGGTAGCTGCTTCTTTACTGAAATAAATATGGTCGTCTACAAAAGCACGCATGGGATCAGGCTCAAGTTGCATGTCATCTCTGGCTAATATGTCTCTTTCCCAGGGTTGCACGGGTTCTGATTTAAAGGCTGCGATGGTTGCATCTTTTAGTGAGCATCCGCTCAGGATAATGAGTAGTGAAATTGTAATGAGTAGTGGTTTCATAATTAACGCCGAGTGTTATTTGCTTGCCAGGGCTTTTTTGATTTTGGTTTCTAAATCTGCAGCTTGACCTTCTTTAAAGCCCTGGTGAATATCGATCATGTTGCCTCTGCGATCGATCAGATATGAGGTCGGCATTACGCTCAGTTTGTATGTTTTTGGGGTTTTGCCCTCTGCATCATAAGCGACGGTAAAGTCAGCCGGAAATTTTTTGAGGAATCTATCCGCATCTGCTTTTTCAGAATCCAGGTTTATGCCAATAACTTTTAAACCTTTTTTTTCATATCTTTTATGCATGTCATTCATAAATGGAAAAGATTTTCTACAGGGCTTGCACCATGAGGCCCAGAAATCGACATAAACGACTTTTCCTTTGAAAGAAGATAATTTCACTGCTGATTTGTCACCTGGCAAAGAAAAATCAGGGGCTCTTTCAGCATGCGCCGAGGCCATGAATAAAAGTAAAAAAAATGATACAAATGTGAAACGGTTATGGGTTTTTTGCACTGCTTTTAATCTCCTAACAAACTGCATAACGTAGGAATATTACAAAAATGTAAAATCCAGATAAGTTTATAGTCTGAATTTTATTATTATTCAAAGATATTGCTAATTTAATTGCTTAAGTTAAGTTAATTCAAATCAGGCAAATAAAAGTGTGAT
>JAPHRO010000030.1 GCA_026195895.1 Gammaproteobacteria bacterium | reverse complement strand
CTGTAATGCTGAACTGCGCACAATTGCTATCAGCGAGATGAACAACAATACCATTGGCAGCACATTAGCCTCAGTGCTTATCTACCAGAAATTCTGCGCCTATATGTGGGTTGGCGACAGTCGTATCTACCGATTACGCTCAAACAATCTCATCCAGTTGAGCCGTGACCACAGCCAGGTTGAAGAACTAATTGATCAGGGATTACTGTTACGTGAAAACGCCGAGAGCCACCCAGATGCCAATGTGATTACCCGTGCCATTGGCGCAGACGACAGTCTCTATGTTGATATCAATGTTGATGAAGTTAAGATAGATGATACCTTTTTAATTTGCAGTGATGGGCTGAGTAAACATGTCAATGCTAATGAGATAGAAGGCATACTGTCCCACGGCAGTGCCATCGACATGTGTACCCGCCTCATTAAGCTAACGCTTGAACGAGGTGCGACGGACAATGTCACTGTTTCAATCATAAAAGTTTTAGCCAAATAAGGTTTTTACAGGCACGAGATTGCTATTAGTTAACATAAAGTGAATCCAGCATGATTACCCAGGCGCAACAACAGCTAGCGAACATAAACCGGGCTTATTTTGAAGGACAGTTATCCTTTACCGATTATCGCCAGCGACGTGATTTAATTCTGGACTCTCTATATGACGATGTCGCAATTGAAGATGACATGGACTCCGATACCGTACCCATGAATAATCCTGTTCCAGCGTCGACCAGGGAGAAGGATTCATCAGTCAAATTCATGTATATCCCTCTCCTCATTCTGATAATCAGTTTTGCTATTGCCGCCAGTTTTATCCTGGCTGAAAAACCTGCAAAGGTGCCTGCAGCAGTTCAGCCAGGCACAGTTGAAACACCAGAAAACTCGCTACAATTACTGGTTGAAGAACACCTGAGCAATAGCAACTGGACGCCAAGCCTGATCGATGAAATTGAATCACTATGGCGAACTATGTCCACTGAACAACGCAATGCAGCACAGCAGAGCGACTGGTATCCGAAACTGACTAACAGACTCGATAATCTATTGTCTGAACAGAAGACACGCATCGAGTCTGGCAACACAGACGCGCCTGCTTTTGAACGCCAGATACTGGGGCTGGTTGAAACACTAAAAAAATAAATACACCAGGAAGCAGATCCCTTAGCCTCCAATCAGTACCGTTGGGCATCCCACCACGATGGTTCCACCATGGGCGCAGGTATCTCCCATACGCGCGGCAGGCATTTTTCCGAGTAGTACAGTGGCACTACCCTTTGCGATGGTATCCGGCGGGCCAACACAGACAGCCATATCCGTCGCACGCGCTGCCGGCATCATGCCAATTAATACGGTTGGACAGCCGGGTCCTGAAACCGGCCCTCCCACATGCGGGACAGGTGGTACACCGGGTGTCACCATAGGACAGACATGCATATCTAGTAATCGTGCTGCGGGTTGCCCCATAGGCTTAACTCCTATTTTGGTAAATTAAACACCCTTACCACCCTGGGCAATATCCAGACCTATACCCAGCATCTGAACATAAACCTCATCCAGCTTATCTGGATCGGCCTTTGCCACCACTAGCAGCACGGCACCGGTAACCGCCTTGGCCGTCAAATCGGGCCCGGGGGGCACAACCGGTGCGTCTGGCGGTGCCATGCTGCCAGCACTCCAGAACGCGGCGGTGGCTGCCCAGCTGGCAGCTGTTTTAAAATCCGCAGCTTCCGCATAAGCCATAGCCTGGCGGCGATTTTCTTCGGTGGGCTGATAGACCCAGGCCTCGGCGGCAGACAGCGTAGCCAGCTCCTGCGGTGGTGCTTCCTTGTCCATCATGCTTCTGACCGCCATACAGGCCCACCAGACGGCCTCGCGTTTCGGAAGCGCCATGGCTAAAAATCGAATGGCATCGGCATACAGCTTCTTATCCTGCAATAGCTGGATGTATTCGGCAGGCGTCTGACCTTCATCTATTAACTTACGCGCATCGTCATCCAGTTCGACCAACTGCCCAATGACGGATGCTGTTTTCGCTTCAATTTTGACTAAAGCAGAGTTCATTAATCTATCCTGAAAATATTCATTGCTTTTTCGCTTAAATATTCCATTAGTTAATCATCACCACGCCACCCTTGATGGTCAGCATTCCATCACCCGAAACCGTCGCCATAGGTGCCTTCACTTCTGCCTGGGCACTACCTTCAACGGACACCATGATACCTTTCACAGTAACACCAGACTGACTAATCTCTACACTATTACCACCTACGGTCAGTGTGATACCGCTCATATCCATGGTCATAGAGTTTCCGCCGACACTGAGTTCTATCTTACTGTTGGCGGTTATTTTAATCTCGGAGGTAGCATCCTGTTCTATATTACTGCTGGCCTTGAGAACAACGTTTTCGACTGCATCCACTTCCAGATTTTTGCCCGCAGTCATCTTGATATTTTTAGTCGTCGACTCGACTTTTATATCACCGCTATCCAGCCTGGTTTCCTGATCACCATCCTTGAGCGTAATTTTCTGACTTCCCTGTTCAAGCGTGGTGGTTTTATTGCCTTTCTTGAGGGTTTCATTTTCATCACCCTCATTAATAGTAATTTTGCGTTCACCCTTATTGATGGTTAGCGTGTCATTCGCTTCGACCAGGCGTTCATAATTGTTATCCGTCCTGACATAAAACAGCTCTTCGCCGGGTTTGTCTTCAAAATAAAGCTCGTTAAATTTCTCCCCATCGAACGAAGTCAGAAAACCATTACGCGTTGGCTTGCCGGTTTCACCAATATAATCATCGTGGGGTTTATTCGATTTGTTGTACAGGGTTCCGGTAATAATCGGTCGATCGGGATTGCCATTAATAAAGCTAACGACAACCTCTTCATCAATACGTGGTGTAAACATCGCGCCATAACCGGTACCGCCGATCACCTGAGCAACACGAATCCAGCAAGAATTCGTGTCCTCACTCTTCGAACCCTCGTACAGAAACAACACCTTGACTCGACCAAATTCATCGCCACCACTTTCCACGACTTTAGCCGTCATTGGACCGTTCACTATGGGTTGTGGCGCTGGTTTTTTGCCCCAGTATGGAAGACTGCTGGGAATGCACTTAAAACTATTTTCATAGCGACTCGCTGACGCTATACGATGGCTAGCATCTATCACCACAAATTCGGTCGCACTATTTTTAGGCAAATAATCTTTACCCTCCAATTTGAAACTTGCACCTGCACAAATGCCGTGAAAATATGAGCTCGCGTCAATCACTTCATGACTGGCATCTTCTCGCCCACTGAACATCTCTGCCTGCTTTTTCAAAATCGCTTTCTCGCCTTCACCTGCTACATCCGCAGCTAACTTGACCTGCGTGTGCATCGCATTATCAAGCCCCTTGATCTCGGATTTTTTCTCTTCTGCCAGGCTCTCAGCAGCAGCGGAATAACTATAATCCCCTGCTTCAAATTTGCTGGACACAAATCGAGATACCGAAGACCAGCTTTTCATTACATCCATGCTTTTATCTACAGTACCGGCATTCATATACTGACCGGAATCCTTTACCAGCAGTTTATGTTCATCTTTTGAGTGCTCAAAATAGAATACAAAGCCTTCATCAGCCATGAGTCGAGTTACGAATTCGTAATCTGTCTCAAGATATTGAATGCAGTGTTCTCGGGTGAGTTTTCCGGCAGGAATCGTTGCATTAATACTGTAATCGGACAGTATGCTCTTGATAATATCGGAGGTTTTCTGGTTTTCAAAAACCTGAAAGTTAGATCTTTTGGTAAGAAACCACATAGCAGGAACAATCTCTGCTACATAATGACGAATACCTTTACCAGTACTCGCTATTGAAATTGTAAAACTGTTTACGATTCCATGAATAAATCGCGTCTCTTCATCTGAAAGCGTGTCCTCAGGATCAAAATAATCTACTCGTAAACCGATGTCTTTACCAATGAGATCCTTAGGATCGATGTCGGCATCTTTATCGGTTTCCAGCACAAGCTCAAAGTGAAAAAGTTCAGAAATCGCCTCGTGTCCTGACATGGACACCAGATTAAATCCTCTGGGCGGATCTTCTCCAATATGATCAAAGAATATATAGGGCATTACAGATTCCCGGGGATAACGGGGACGTCATTGGACACGCAGACGTCCCCTCCACATTTTTCCACTTAAACCACAAACAAGGCTAGCTGCCGGTAGCCGTGGTCAAATCGTAACTTGCCGCAATTGGATCCCCAGATTCACCTTCTTTTTCACTAGGTGTGTATGTCATTTCCAGAGACGTGAAACTTAATGACACGACTTCCTTGGGACGTTCGCCACCTGAGCTTACCTGATAGCCAGAGATCATGCAGTCACCCAGTACGTACTCCATATAAGGTTCAGCCTCATCTTCACCCGTTCTACAAATATGAATCTTTACTTCTTCCATGGCCGGGCCCTTACATGCTTGCAGAAAAAGCTGGGGACTACTAATGTCCATGGTCTTAGTAATCGTAATTTCACTGATACTGGGCTGTGTAGACTCACGATCTGAAGATCGGCCAATGTCTGACGCGATCGCGCGAACAACACCCCAATCTATCGATTCGGCTGTAACCCAGTCTTCGTGACCAGGATCCGTTACATCACCATCAATATCTTCAATTTCTAAATAAATAGCCATTTGCTCTTCCTCACTGGTTAATACTTGCTAGTCCTCCATTTAAATCTGACAGTTAACCGCTCGTCAGATTATCCTGGTAACCTGGTTCTAACTGACGTTAATCAAAATTGATTCATCATCAGCTATATCTACTACAACTTTCTTCATTACCTCGTTGTCTGAAACCTTGCTTAAAAAGTCTGCGGACATTTGTGGTAATAAATTTCCTTCAAGAATGTGGTCGATATTTCTGGCACCTGTATCTACATCCTGACAGCGCGCCGCTACCGTATCTACAAATTGATCGGTATAACTAAATTCTGCATTATAATTTTCCTTTACACGCCTGCCTATTTTAGCCAGTTTTAAATGTATGATTTTTGACAATGCTTCATCGCGCAGAGGGAAAAACGGTACCACGGTTACACGCCCCAGAAATGCGGGTTTAAAATATTCCAACAAGTCAGGTTTTAAGGCTTCCAGCAGACCTTTTTCATCGGGCATCAATTCAGGATCCGCACAGAGTTTGGTAATGGTATCGGTTCCGACATTAGAGGTCATAATGACGATAGTGTTCTTGAAATTAATATCGCGCCCTTCACCATCTTTCATCTGTCCCTTGTCGAACACCTGATAGAAAATATCCTGAACACCGGGATGCGCTTTTTCCATCTCGTCCAGTAACACGACGCTATAGGGTTTACGGCGCACGGCTTCGGTTAACACCCCCCCTTCACCGTAACCAACATATCCGGGTGGTGATCCCATCAACAGCGACACTTTATGCTCTTCTTTAAACTCGGACATATTGAGGGTGGTGAGATTTTGCTCACCACCATATAGCAGATCAGCAACGGCGAGTGCGGTTTCTGTTTTACCCACACCGCTTGTACCCACCATAAGAAACACGGCAATCGGTTTATTTGGATCAGTAAGCTTGGCACGCGAGGTACGAATACTCTTCGACAGGGATTCAAGTACATGAGACTGGCCAATGACTCTGCGTTCAAGCTGCTCTTTTAAACTTAACACTGACTCTATTTCATCACTCATCATGCGACCCACTGGAATGCCGGTCCAGCTGGCAATAACTTCAGCTACCGCTTGCCCATCGACACACATATGGGTCAGTGGTGACTCGCCCTGTACGCTGGCAAGTTGTGCTTCAAGCACTTTATATTGTTCTTTTAGCTCCGCGACCTGCTGCTCAGATAGTGCTTTTTCTTTTTCATCCTCTACCTGATTACTGGCATCCAGTTGCTGGTTCACTTCATGCAACTGTTTAAGTAAATCCTTCTCGCTATCCCATTGCACATTTAATTCATCGAGTCGTTTACTGAGTTTCTCTTTTTCGTTCTGATTTGCGTTCAGTGCGTCCTCGTGCGATCTTCCCGTCACGGCCTCACGCTGCATCATTTCGGTCGCGACGTCGAGTTGCTCCAGACGACGCTGGCAATCCTCAATAGCCGCCGGTGTTGCGGTCTGGCTTATCGCCACCTTGGCACTGGCGGTATCCAGCACACTGACACACTTATCGGGTAAATGGCGATCTGATATGTAGCGATGGGACAACCGCACGGCGTCTACAATGGCTTCATTAAGCACGCGTGTCCTGTGATGTAACTCCAGCGTACCGACCAGACCTCGCATCATCTCAATGGCAGACTGTTCACTGGGTTCTTCTACCTTTACCACCTGAAAGCGACGGGTCAGTGCTGGATCCTTTTCAAAATATTTTTTGTATTCAGACCAGGTCGTTGCCGCGATGGTGCGTAATTCACCTCTGGCCAGCGCAGGCTTTAGCAGGTTTGCGGCATCATTTTGACCCGCCTGACCACCTGCACCAATCATGGTGTGCGCTTCGTCTATGAACAGGATAATCGGCTGGGTGGATGCTTTGACTTCATCAATAACTGAGCGAAGACGGTTCTCAAATTCACCTTTCATGCCAGCACCCGCCTGTAGTAGGCCTAAATCCAGGGTACGTACACTGACACCTTTCAACACATCTGGAATATCATCAGATGCTATGCGTAATGCAAAACCTTCAACAACGGCTGTTTTACCGACACCGGCTTCGCCGGTCATGATGGGATTATTCTGGCGACGCCGAGACAGGATATTCACGATCTGGCGGATTTCTGCATCACGTCCCAGTACCGGGTCAATACCACCCTGCTTTGCTTTAGCTGTCAAATCAACCGTGTATTGATCCAGGGCGGGTGTTTTGCCACTACCGGTAGGTAAAGCAGCGCCAGGCTCCGCTGCCGTCGCGCCTCCGTGGGATTTCGCTTCGGCGCTGTTGGCAACAATATCACTGAGTTCCTTGCGCAGCGCTTCTGCTGAAATTTTTTCAAACTCCGATGAGATATCGCGGGCAAATCGCGCCAGAGAATCGTCAGACAGCAGTGCGCAAATTAAATGACCACTGGTTGTTTTTTGAGCGCCATAATCAAGGGATGCCAATACCCAAGCTTCGCGGGCAAGATCAACAATTCGGGGAGAGAGTGCGGGTGGACGAGAATTGCCCGATTTTAAACTGTCAAGACTGCGCGTCAGGTCAGCGCTTAATCTGGCCAGCTCTACGTCATAATGATTCAGAACGGCCAGCATTTCCGTATCTGGTTTTTCTAATAATTTGATTAACCAGTGTTCGACTTCGACGTCGTAATGGGTACGCGATAGACACAGGCCTGCGGCTGATTCCAGAGCATCACGGCTGAAATCATTTAACTTACTTACTAATGATCGCAAATTAATTTGAATCATTTGTTAAGGCTCCGATCCTTTTTATAGATCTTCTACTTAGCATCCATCCCTGTTTATCAGTATCCTTCACAATATAATCGCAGTCAATATAGGGCTATAATCCATCGCTTGGTATATTGATCTCTGTCACTCGACCTTCTTTCGGCACCCGGTTTCTACTAATTAACCAGGTATTCCAGCCCAGATTAGAGGGTTCCGAACCGGGTCCTTTCAATCGAGCGCTTGATGCTGCACTGACGTCCAGCTTCATAGTTAAATCAAATTTAACGTTCGGTCCAATATATCCTCTGGCGAACTCACATAGCGTGTGGAGTCCCTTACTACCTGGCTTAACTCTTTCAAATTCTTCATTTTTCAGGGGACCAATAACGATACGGAAACGACTTTCAACACAATAAACTCGTGTACCAATAATGGCGCTATCACCTAACCGGTTCTTTTGTCCAGCCCGGCCATTGCAGTAGCCCAGATAAGTACAGTCATCTTCATACATTTCACCCCATTCACCTACAAACTGCTCAATATTCACGGGGACCTTGAAATAATCACTTAACACCCCGGCCAGGGTTACCGGGGATCTCTGTGAGGACGCATACACGCCGCCCAGGAACAGTATTTTTTCCGAATTGCTTATCGAATCCCGAGTATCCTGTGCTGTCACTCGGCGTCCAACGAATGCTAATAAAGCATTGGTAATCAAATCAACGCGATCAGGGTTTCCATGGACCTTATGCGTCTCATAACTAAATGGCAGTCGTTGTTTCTGCCAGGCACGATAAAACAAAGATATTGCGCGGTGATTAAACAGGTCATAGAAATCTCGCAAGGCCGTGTCTTTGGCGCGCTGACGCTTAAGCATAAACTCTGTGTAGTGTGTTGGCAGTGCACCATGTGTCCCTGCAACACCCATGAAACTCGTTTTCATTTCAACAGCGGAAACGGCTTCGTGCCTGGTATCTGAAACTGCCGTAATATCAGAAGTAGAGTAAGCCATTGAAGGTGGCGAGGAGAATTTTACGATCTCCTGCGCCGGTGCTGCACCCGTGCCCACTGGCTGCAGCTTTTTCTGTATTTCTTTTTTTCGGCCAAAAACATTCTGAATCAGACGAACCGCCTGAAAAAATGAATATCGCCAGGGCTCTTGATAGAGCCTGTCGATTACGCCAGTTGCTTTTCGCCCGCTCTGGGTGCCCATTTTCGTATTGGAACCTCACGGTTTGGACTGGTCAAAATTAAACGTGTAAAGGAATTTATCGGCGCAAACAAGGCAAAAAAGTGTTCAAGCACACTACCGAATAGAAACAGACCACTGGACTCAAAACGATTCTCATCGACTAAAATGGTTATCTCCAGTCCCCTGCACATTCCTCCAATTGATTCACTACTACTGACCCTTGATAAAACTTGACGACTGCTAATATCCAGAATCCCTTCGATCAGTGAGTTACTGGATGGAGTATCATCAAAGTTATACAGCTTAAGCATTTCTTTCAGCGCGGCTGCCGAATCAGCACCGCCAAGCATGGAACTGTAATTAAGATTTAAATGCGAAATTAATCGCCAGCGAAGCTCATCGTCAGCATACACCCTTCTCGTACACGTGGGTGCAGTCAGGCAAACCACTGAATCAACAGCTGCCTTGCTACTCACCAAACTTAACACGGGCTGTCCACCACCATAGGGAAGTCTTTCTGGAAGATCACGATTCAGGCAGGTGGTTTCGGTGGACAGGGTCCAGCCATCTTTGATGACTGATTTAAAACTTAGATCCACTAGCGACATATACATTTCGCTACCGGCATCAAGATGATCTTCCGCACTCTGTTCCGGTGGCCTGCGGCTAGCATGCCAGTACATTGCCTTGCTCTCGTTTAGCGTATGATCAAAACTATAAAACGGTTTGAACTCCAGTCTTTCTTCAGTATGTGAGGTAGCAACAACCGAATCGATACTATAAATTTCCTTGGACAGGGGGCGACTAGTATCAGCGGATATATGGTACTCTTCCGCCTGATGAGTCAAGCGCACGGGTTCTGCCCGCTGCTTGAATAAATTTACAACAGGTGTACAACCCAGCACAAAAGTTTCAGCAGAAACACTTCTCTCCAGTACTGTTGATTCGCTATTGAAATAAAAAAACAGCTCAATGGTCTGACCACGATTCAAGAAGGAATCCCTGTTAAGCCCGGCTATCTCGAAAAAATGAAACTTTTGTGGAAATACAAAATATTCGGTTAATAGCCGATAGCCCATGAATGAGCGAGAGGAATAAGGCAACATACCCTCGTCAGCACCATAACCAACCTGTTGAACGGCACCCTTGTCCATGAACAGCGCCTGGCTATCATCACTTGCGTCGGCAAGTGCTACCGCATTAAGCTGGTTAAACAGCATGGTATATAGCTGATTAACCTGCGTTCTTTCACCTTTTAAATAGAAACGAATTTTATCTGGAACCAGGTCCTGAAAAGTTATTTTTTCATTTTGACAACGCAACACCAGGCGCAAAACGGATTTGGCATCTTTGCACATCGGGTGATTGGGCGCAGTATACGCGCCACCCATAAAATTCGCTTCAACGACTGACAGGGGCCATAACTCAACGTTACTGGTAGTACGGAAGTAACAGGGCTCTCCGTCGATTTCTTCAGTCCGAATTTCCGTACCTTTTGGCACCCTGGCCGATTCGGCGAGAGACTCAGTCTGCACCATTTTTACAATAGACATAGAAGGTATCGGTGCAAGGTAATGGGGGTACAACACACCCAGCATAGCTTCCGTTATTTCGGAAAAATCATCATCCAGTTTTTTGTTGATACGGGCATTCATATAGGCGACAGATTCCACCAGGCGCCCCACATGAGGATCCTCGACAGCGTCTCCTCCCAGACGAAGGCGACTGGCAACCTTGGGATAACGTTTTGCGAACTCTATAGCGGACTGCCGAATATAACTGAGTTCTTTGTTGTAATATTTCAGCAAGCCATCAATCACTTTCCAAATCCCTCACCCTGATGTTATGTGTTACGGGTTCCATGCTTGAATCAAAGACAATGGGTTTAACGGCTGGTTGAACATGAAGCAGCGCATCGATTCGAAAACGGAGCGTCCGATCGTACTCGTCACTTCCCTCAACCAGCTCCACGCGGACGGATTTAAACCGGGGTTCAAAAAAAGAAATTACTTTTTCAAGTTGTTTGCGAAAGCGCTCTTTCTCACGAGCTGAAACCAGGTTGTTGCCAAAAAAATCTGGAATTCCATAATTGATTACAGAATATGTCAGTTGATCCATCTCCTCGGAAAATTCGTGACAGGGTATTCGTGTATTCAGTAAATTTTCAAGATCTCGTCTGACAGACTCACGTAGTTCCCGCAGCAGTTGCGAACGTGATAAATCCGATGATTCTGCCACGCCTGGATTCTGGTCGATCAGACGATCAAATATTGAAGGTACCAGAGGCCGTGTTGATGAAAGACGCGTCATTTTTCATTTGCCTGATTGGTGTTAAACATGTCGTACTATGTTTTTTTAATTGAAACTCAGCTGTTTTAATTCCATTATCGGGAGCACGTCATCCCCCACCAGGAACAACCTTTGACCAACACCCTGCACCGGTTCATTATCATTGCCTGACCAGTCGGTTTCACGCCCCAGACGTTGAGCTTCACTTAACATATTAGCATCGCCCTGGTAATAGGTACAAAGGATATACACATCACCTTCTGCGTGCTCGACTTTAGTTTCCATGGTCGCTCGACGCCACAATAAATCTAGCGGATGTTCGGGGGCATGAAAGCTAATACTGTTTACCAGATCAAACGGTACCCAATAATATTTCCCGGTACTGGTTAACACTTCGAAAACCGTTGGTGTTCGATCATCCAGATCGCGAAAATCATTAAAAGGTTCGCCATTACATACACCCGACAGGGGCTTACGTTGTTGTTCAGCCTGTTCAAGAATCTGCTGCGCTTCCGACATGTTGCCTTCCCGCAGCGCTATCGATGCCTGAAAATATTTTTGCAGCTGGCTATCCGGTTCCGCCAGCACGTCGGGCACACGCCCCTGGGAAAAAAACTGTTCGCGTGCTTCCAGCGCACGAATCAACTGCCGATAAAGCGCGATACTCGTTGCATGTTCGGGCGACTGATGTGCAATCAGATCCAGCTGTTTATCGGCCCGCTCAAGATCCCCCTGGATAATCATGAGTTCACATAATAAACCTCGACTTTGGTGGTCGGCTGGATTATTTCTGACAACTTCAATCAATGACGCAACCGCGTCATTTAATCGCCCTGCCTGATACAACTCATGAGCGTTCATGGTTAAGTCTCCCTAAATCCTGGTTTCTGCCAGTTCAGTTACCAGCTTGACCGCTGATACCATCTGGTCATATTGCATGTGGGGTTTCAAATATATAGCGCATGAATACACACCGGCTTTTCCGACAACCTCTTTTACTTCAACTCGACCTTCAGCAAGCGGATTTTTGGCCCGCAATTCTGCTGAAGCATCCGGATTATTCATTACATATTTTCGCAGCCAGGTGGAAAGATACTTTTGTACATCTTCGGCAGAAGCAAATGAACCAATTTTTTCCCGCATCATTATCTTTATGTAGTGAGCAAATCGAGAAGTGCACAGCATATAGTGAAACATCGATGACATGCGTGCGTTGACCTGCGCAAGCAAACTTTCATAGGCGGGTGCTTTGTGTATTGACGGATTACTATAAAAAACGGCGTACTGCGTGCCTTTACTGTGACACAAAGACATAAATCCATAGTCGCTTAATGCCTTTTCGAGACCATCGGTTATCAGGACATCTGTTGCGACTTTATTGAGCGTACCGCTGCTATCAGTTGCGTAACTTTCAAGAGGTAAATTAGAAACAACGCCGCCCCCATCAACACCAGAACCACTGCCACAAATATCGGTAAACCAGCTACTTTGGGCAAACGCCCGGACCAACACGGCACCATAAGCGTAACAGGCGTTACCCCATAAATAACCGGTACCATCCGGGTTCGTCACTTCTTCATGAAAGATAAAACCGTCATGGCGGTAATTATCGCTAGTATAAGGCAGGCGCATAAGTATTTTGGGTACGGTCACACCGACGAATTTACTATCAGACATTTCTCGAAAGCTATTCCATTTCGTATACTCAGCCTGTTCAAAAATCGCCTCAAAATTGAGAGGTAATCCAAGCCCGGAAAATCGTTCCAGTCCAAATAACCAGGGTGAAGCACCGACGATAAATGGCGCAAATGCAGCGGCAGCGACCTGGGACATTTCCTGCAGGGCAAACAGATCATCATGGTGATAACCTCCACCTACACGATGTCTTATTTCGTAATCACCCAATAGTACGCCATAAGGCTGGCCACCCGACATGCCAAATTCTTCGTTATAAACTTTTCGAAATATATGGCTCTGATCAAAATCAATGGCACGCTCGAAATCCTTGATTAACTGACTCCAGGAAACATTGAGTACCTGCACCTTAACCTTACTGACTTCGTAGCTCTGTTCAGTTAGATAAAGCAAACCACGCCAGCTGGCTTCAAGCTTCTGAAAACGTGGGTGGTGAATTATGCTATTGACCTGCTTATTTAACAGCTCATCAATTGCGGCGATGTAGCGATCAAGGGTTAATAACAGCTGGTCTTTACTCAATGGCGCATCAATTCTTGCCATTAAACAAAACGAACTCAATTGAGCTTCAAACGAATCTGCCTTGCACAGACCACCCGTAAGAGACTGGCACTGAAACCTTGTCTCCGTGGTTTCATCAATGACTGAAGCGAGTAAATCACTGACCACTGCCATACTTTTCTGCTTTCCTGAAACAAAACGCCCAGAATAGTAGCTCCGGGCGTTTGCTAATATATTAAATTAGCTGGTTTGCGGTATACGTGCTACCAGACGCAACGAGGTTGTCAGCTCTTCCATCTGTAGCCAGGGCTGTAACCACGCAACCGCATTATAGGAGCCCGGAGCTCCAGGGATTTCCTTAACTTCAATCTTGGCACTTTTCAGTGGAAACTTGGCTTTCATACTGGCACCGGCATCGGGATTAGCATTCACATAACCCTTGATCCATTTATTCAGCCATTTTTCGGCATCACTGGCTTCCATAAAGGAACCAATTTTATCGCGCGCCATAATCTTCAGGTAGTGTGCGATGCGTGATGTCGCCATGATATAGGGTAAGCGTGCAGAAATGGCCGCGTTATCAGTCGCTGCCGGATTATCATACACTTTCGGTTTTTGTACCGTTTGCGCACCAAAGAACACAGCATAATCTGTATTTTTATAATGACATAACGGCAGGAAACCCAGTTTACTTAACTCAGCTTCGCGACGATCAGTGATGCCGACTTCCGTAGGACATTTCATGTCAACGTCACCATCATCACTAATGAAAGTATACGCCGCCAGGCCTTCTACCTTACCACCGCCTTCTGCACCCCGAATAGCTGTACACCAGCCATTTTCAGCAAATGCCTGTGTCAGGGTGGTACCCATTACATAGGCCGCATTCATCCAGTTGAAATCCTCGTGATTAGGCTCGCCTTTCACATGACCGAATTCTTCGTAATCAAATGCCTCTACGGGTTTTGTATTCATACCATAAGGCAAACGGGACAAGGTTCGGGGCATTACCAGATTAACGAACCGGGCATCGTCAGATTCACGGAATGAGCGCCATTTTGAGTATTCACTTGAATCGAATACTTTCTCAAGGTCACGGGGCTTAGACATCTCTGTCCAGTCTTCGAATCCAAACAGCGAAGGTGCTGGCGCAGAAATGAAGGGACAAAACGACGCTGCCGCAACACCGGACATATTGGTCAATAAATCTATATCTTCCGGATGATTTGAAAACTCGAAGTCACCAATCAGTGCGCCGTACGGTTCTCCGCCAGGTGATCCGTATTCGGTTTCATAGAGTTTTTTAAATATCTGGCTTTGATCAAACTCAACCGCTTTATCCAGATCCTTGAATAACTCTCTTTTGGTCACATTGAGCATTTTGATCTTGAGCGAAGTACCCGTTTCTGAATTCATCACCAGGTGATTCAGACCGCGCCATGTTCCTTCAAGTTTCTGAAATTTCTCATCATGCATCACTTCCGCTAACTGGCGTGAAATCGCCTCATCAATTGTCGCTACCGCTTTGTTGATGGTAACACTGAGATTCTTATCCCAGCTAACAGTACCTTTTAAGGCTTCTTCAGCCAGAGTACGCATCAATTCTTCAGCACGGGAGCGTTCGGTTTGTTTGGTAACAGATATTGCCTGATCAAGCAGACTTAGACCTTCCTCTGTTGTCACTTCACCAGGCTGGCCTTGTGCCTGTTCTTCAACGCTACTCATTTGTCTTCCTCCTTATCGGGTGTTTCTGCACCCACTTCTTCAGACAATTTTTTCAGTTGTTCATTATCCTGCAAAATATTTTCCAGCAATCCTTCCAGATCTTCGGAACGATCAACTTTTGTCATCAGATCACGTAATGAGTCACGTGTCTGTTTAAGTTTTTTCAGAGGTTCAATCTGATCTACGACATTTTCTGGGTCAAAATCTTCCATCGAATTGAAGGCCAGAGAAACCGCCATTTCACTACCATCATCGGCCAGCGTGTTTTCAACTTTTAAATTCAGGCCTGGCGTCATCTTCGCCATAATACTGTCGAAATTATCTCGATCGATTTGAACAAACTTTCGATCTTTCATTGATTTAAGTGGAGACGTCGGATCACCGGAAAAATCACCCATTACCCCAACCACAAAAGGCAATTCCTTGGCAACAACCGAGCCTTCGGTTTCTACTTCATATTTAATGTGAACTCGGGGTTTACGAACCCGATTCAGCTTATCGTGTATGCTCGCCACTGTATTGTCCTCCTAATTATCATTTCCTACTAAATACGGTTCTTGAGTATCTCGCTATTTACGGCGCTTGCCCTCTTTACCCTCAATAGGTATCCCGGTCACCTTGAAGAATTCACCACGGGCACGATCATCCGCAATAAGTTCTGCCAACAATTCTGGCAACGACATTCTGCCCCAGCGCACGACTTGCTCCAACGCATAGGAAACGGGCGAGTGCGGCTCTGTTGACCGGAAAAATTCTGCGACTTTAAGTAACACAAGATGCGCTTCTTCACGACTTGTAATATCACCATCACTACTGGGTAGAGTAACGTTGGCGGACGCAATGGACGCTGCCCCTGTATCGGCAACATTCGCCGGTCGATCCGTGTTAGTAGACGTTGGCTGAGCGTCTTCTTCCTTACTGCCCGTGCTCATGTCTTTGGTCAGGAAGCCAAACACTTCCTTAACACGATTTAAACGGTTACGGATATTTGAACTGGGGGGTGATTCGTTACCGCAACGTTCGTCTAATGCTGCGGTCATACTGGCGAATGCATCAATGCATTCATCAAGATCTTCTTTGAACTGTGCAAAAAAATCCGTCGACGATTCTTGCACCGCCTGCTCAATCATCTGCAGGGTCACCGCACCAGAATCGATACGCGCCTGTTTCTTTTTAGGATCGGCAATTTTCTCTATGTCTAGCGCCTGTTCATAATGCCAGGTAGCAAACGGTGAATAGGTATAACCTTCTGTTAAGGCGACTTTATTAATTGGTACCATCAGGGTACCTTCACCGTCTTCTCCATTTAATCCAACAAGAGGCGCCAGACGGGTTTCCAGGCCATCCTCATCCGGCATTGGATACAGATTATCCCAGTAATTTTCAACCAGGCCATGAATGAGACGAAAACCATCACGTAACCCTGGCAAACCATACTGACGTAACAGACCTTCGGTGTACCAGGCGGCCACTTCCAGATCTTTGGCCTGAGATGTGAGAATTACCGGGGCAGTTTCGAGTACCGTTGCCCATTCGGGTACAACCGTATTGACTGACTCGGGGTCATCTTCCATCAGAAGCTGACGCTCACTCCTGCGAGCACCCGCTCTGGCATCTTTGATTGTGTAATAAATTGATGAGGCACTTGCGTCCTGACGAATATCACTGCCCGCCGAATTATCCCCTTCGATGGGTGCGAGTAAAACATCTATATCAATTACATTCGCCGATGTCATTTATAGGTGATTCCCATTAAATTCGGTTATACCTTTATCCTAGTCCTATCCATACTTATTTTCCACACTTTCCGCCATTTCTGGCCGTCTCCTGGCAATTTCTATACGCACTTCAAAACTGGCACATATATCAATGTGAAACATGGCTTCTGGAATCCTGAGGTTCTATACAAATCAACCACTTCTTTCAAATCGACAGCAGCCGGAGATGCGTATTGCCCGACCACCCAATTTTCATACTTTGCCACCATAATTCAACTATCCCCGCTATTGCAATGAGGCTAATCCGACGTATTGGACAACACCTGAACTTCGCTCCATAATCATAAACATAAGATATATTAATATCGCCACTCCATAGCAGATGTATAGTAGCAAAATCATCGATGGGTATTAGTTTGATACATTCAGAACAGGCATACAGCACACAGTGAAATCTACTGACGGAATAGATTAAGGCCCGCTTAAATGAGCTTAATACTAACGATCTTAAATAAACCTAACCCAGGTCAGGAGATTAGCGCAGCCTTTCATACAGAAGGAACGATTGGTCGTTCATCTGAAAATACCTGGGTACTTGTCGACCCAGAGCGACTCGCCTCAGGCAAACACGCCCAGATTAGTAGTAGCAATGGCGACTATTTCCTGACTGATCTCAGTACCAATGGTGTATTTATTAATGATGCAACTGAAGCATTAGGTAAAGGCAACCAAATTAAACTTAGCCATGGCGATAGTATACGGATAGGACCCTACGATATCTCTGTTACTATCCAGGCAGACGCATCACTGCCATTAGGCAATCCAGATAGCTCCCCATTTGAACATGCAGGCAATCCCAACGGCAGCTCAACTTTGCCAGACGACCCCGTATCAACAGATGATCTTGGCCACCTGAATGAAACATCATCCTTTCACGTAGGCGGAGAAAAACTGCTTGATCCACTTGCGGTGTTGAATGGCTCAGCCCATTCCACCACCCCAAAAAAAACCAGTGATCCTGGCAGCATCGATGATCTTGGTCTTGGTGAATTAAACCCATCATCGCCTTTCGATACACCGACACCGGGGGATGACCAACATATTCTGTCGAGTACCGGCGGCGATAACGCCTCACCATTGCAGCAACAGTTCGAGCCCCCGCCTGTCAGCCCGCCGGCCCCACAATCTCCGCCGGAGAATGGCGCCAGCCCTATTATCCCGAATAACTGGCAGTACGGTGCACCCAGTCAAACTCCACCACCAGCAGAGGTAGAAACGCCCGACAAGGCATCAGCCAGACCCGCACCGTCGGCACGATCAACTACACCCGCATCAGTACTGACGAGTAGCAATACCAGGGCAATGGAAAATTTGCTTAAGGGCATGGGGCTGGAACATCTTTCTCTAACACCAGAAGAAGAAGCGGCCCTGGCCCTTCAGGCCGGACAACTGGTACGCGCATCAGTAGAAGGACTGGTCGCGGTACTGCGCGCGCGCGCCAGTATTAAAAGCGAATTCCGCATGTCCTTAACAACCATCCAGGCTCGGGAAAACAATCCAATCAAGTTTTCTCCTACAGGAATGGATGCCCTTAATCACATGTTCTCTACAGGATCATCAAGCTATATGCCTGCTATCCAGGCCGTTGATGAAGGCTTTAACGACCTGGAAGCCCATATGATTGCAGTCATGGCCGGCATGCAAACTGCGCTACACACCGTTTTGAAACGGTTCGATCCCATCATACTGGAACAGGACTTCGAACAGCGGGAAAAAGGAAAAAGTTTTTCACTCGAAGATTTTTCACTAGGTGGCAAAAAAGCGAAATACTGGGAAGCCTTCAACACCCATTACAAAGCAATCATTGCCAGTGTCGAAGATGATTTTCATACCCTGTTTGGTGATGAGTTTAGCCGTGCCTATGAACAACAGGTAGCCAAGCTGAAAGCGGCAAAAAACAGCACAAAATAAAATCAAAATAACGCATTAGCCAAAAACAAGCACCCTTGTATTTTATCAACGCTTTTGGCATGTTTAGATAAAACAGGCGCGCAAGGCCCGCTAAATATTAATACACCGAGTACCGCGTCTGACAAATATCAGCTTTTCACCAGAAAACAGATGTTTCGATCTGGATTACCGGCAACACCTGAAACAATTGCTGACAGGTGACTCCCCGGACGCCAGCTCATGTTACCCACATTCGGTGGCCAGTGATCATAAATTTTAAGATCAAAAGTTTCGTCCGCTGTCGCACTTGCTCGAATACCGACCAGAACAACAACATGCCCCGCACCGACAACCAGTCCGGCATTATCAACAGGAACACCATCGGTCCAAAGTTGTCAGGCTTCACGCACCACTGCATATACTGGTAAAATCCCATCGTCTGGGTTTATTTTCGTAAAGTTTTCGACCATCAGTCAGCGTGTCCCCGTAAACCTCTTTATGGTTCTTCGGCACCACCGCTGGCGTACTACCCGCCTCGGTAGTAATCACATTACCCGTTATATCGGTGATTAATTCAATATGCCAAAAACTGGCTGTAAGATCTCGTAACAACAAATCGCCCACACGGGCTTCAGCCTTCAAAATAGCTGACGTATTCAGCGTACCAATCATACGCGCGGTTACTGTGCTTTCTACTTTTCGTCGATAGGCTATTTTAGAATTGAATTTTCCGCCGTGGGAATCATGGACTAATTCTTTTTTAGTATTCCATGCTCTGCGACCGCCTGTGGTTGAAGCAGAGCCTGGCCAGTAAATTAATTTCAGACGTACACCATGTTCAGCAGCAAATTCAACCAGGATGCGCAATGGAAACCAGTTACATAAACATGGATTGCGGTTGTGTAGTTTGTAATGGGTTTTAACCCACTGATGATAATCGGCGACTACATTTTTGCTGCTTGGTTTTAATGCCCAGGGAATAGCCATGACAACTTACCTCCATTATTTGTGTCAACGCCCAGAAAATATTCAGGGCAATGCTATTAATAACAATGTTTCAGCAATAATTCGACTATTAAATTTACTCCTGATTGATGCTTCGGAATATAATTTAGAAATCCCTGGTCTGTACTTCACAATTACTCCTGTTTTTGAGTGTCCGATTTATTGGGGGCGGCTCACTCTGACCCGGTTTTTCCTTCTTCCCCCTTTGTCTGAACTTGAATATTTTAAAATTCAGTTTCGATTAAGGCCAGAACTAAACCTTTAGTAACACATCAATTGCCGGAAAAATGTTGCGTAGTGAGAAACGAATGTCTACCGGGTAATTTAAACACTATATCTGGTTAACGTTAAAAGAGCGCATTCGGTTCAAAGAAAATGCCAGTTCAAAAGAGCGGAACTGCGCAAAATGTCCGGAAATCTTTTCATTGAGAATATCGAGTCCATTTTCCTCAAGATCAGCCATAACTAAATCAATGACTTGCTTCAGAGTTCTTTTCCCATCCATATACTGCCTGGCATAAAGCATAGAAAAACCAATCGCCTTTGTCTGTGACAGCTCAATCAACTGCTCAAGATCAGTTAGATCGATTTTATTTTGGCCGAAATGCAGGGTATTAACCTCCGTCGTATAAAGACGCCATTTTCCATACTCACTCATCGGGTCAACACTTTCAGCGACTGGAATACGTGCTTTGGGTTGAATGGGGTATTCAATATCCTCTTTTACTCTTTTTGTTGGATAGTTGTGAATGATATCCTTTGCCTGTGCAGAAACATCTTGCGGATGATATTTAATCATCTGGATGACATGATCTGCCACTTCAAAATAATCTCCCACTCCACCCAATGCGAGAATTGTCGATATCTTTTTTTCAAGATATAGCTGACGAACTTTATCTATATATGAAGTAATCGGTTCATCTGATTTTTTTACCAGCTTCTGCATATACATGTCACGAATCATAAAATTAGTGGCACAGGTATCCTCATCCATCAGAATTACTTTTGCACCCACCTCCATGGCCTCAATAATATTTGCCGCCTGGGAGGTACTGCCACTGGCATTTTCGGTTGAAAAAGCACTGGTATCTTCGCGAAACGGGAGATTCCTGATAAAGGGGGAAATATCTGTCTTAACCACATGTCTGCCGC
The DNA here is from genome assembly GCA_026195895.1 of Gammaproteobacteria bacterium. GTDB lineage: Bacteria > Pseudomonadota > Gammaproteobacteria > SZUA-229 > SZUA-229 > JAPHRO01. The sequence continues at coordinate 83,880 of JAPHRO010000030.1, read as the reverse complement.
TATAGGATCTGACTTTCACAGTCTCTGTTAACGATACACACTGTTCTCTACCATCACTGGCTATATGGTTATACACACCCATCTCGATTGCCTGCAGCAGGGTCGATTTACCATGATAGCCACCACCGGCAAGCAGAGTGATGCCTTGCGGGATTCCCATACCGGTTATTTTTCCAGCATAAGGCAGATCAATTTCAGTTTTCAGACTTTCAGGGGTTTCAAATGGTATGACCGAGTCTTTGTTCATGGTGCAGTCACTGATGCCGCTTTCCCTGGGCAGGATGGCACCGTCGGCTATAAAAGCCACCAGGCCCATATCAGGCAGTTTTTGCCGCAAAAACTCTGCATCTACGGCAGTATGTATGTGAGACAGTAAATCATCACTATCCGTATGACCCCGATGCAATGACAAACTGACAATTTCCGGTAGCTCTTCAAGCAACATTTTAACGGCCAGCCTGGCTTTGATATTTCTTTTGGATGCTGGAAGTCCAACAAAGCAACGGATTTCCAGACTATTTTCATTAATGACAACCGAGCTTCTCTCCAGGATTGTCTGCCCCGGTTCATTGATAGTTATGATACCGCTATAACCAGGTCCCCGCCTTTGACCTGCGATTTTAGTACTATTATAAAAAAATTGACGGGCATAAAAATCACGACAGGCAATTTTCTCAATTCCTGAATCGATCATATCAGCTTCAATTGCCGTATCAGTCAGGGGAAATTGAATCCGATAAATTCCAGTATGGGGAGGAGCGTAAGGATCTTTTGGGATCTGCTCGATAATTAATGAAAACCGATCAAAATCATAAGTTCCAATCAAAGATTGATAGGCCCCGTAATCCATGCCGTCTAATGGGGTAATTTTTTTCTGAAGTTGATCTTTTGTCACCATTATCTTCCCCAATGTGATTGGCTAAATTACTTACAATCATTCAGAAAAATACCTGATGGTCGAATTGAGTAGCATAGTTATTGCTGCTTCGGTCATTTGATTGTATGACAGAACTACCATAGAGTGAAACCAGCTTTGAGGTCGATTGTTTCCCTGTTTGAATGACTAATCTTATTTCCCTGAGTCTGTTCCATTTTTATATTGAATCCGCATGCTAGCACAAGATTTTTATAATGAATAAACCAGCCTACATACTAAGCTGACGAGTGACATAAACACCATCTTTGAAATCACTGAAATAACTTTTAAGCGCCGGATGATGAATAGCAGTTAATTCTTCTGTGCTGATCAGGTTTTGTTCTGCAACGTAAGTAGTGTGTAATTCCTTATCGACCAGCACCTGGTACCATGGCGCGTCTTTCGGCGGCCGGGATCTGGCGACCTGTTCATACCATTCATCACTCAGGGAAAACACCGGATCAACTTCGAAGATCACACCACGATAGCCAAACAGTTTATGTTCGATGATCTGACCAATCTGAAATTTCGCCTGTTGCATGACAATCCCTCCTTCAGCAAGCCGGCGTTATTTTGATTTCGGCAACAACGCTTTTAATTGTGTGACGATTTCGGGACTATCCCAGTGAATCGCGCCGTTTAATCCGTAAACTATACGCCCATCGGGACCAATGACAAAGGTAGAAGGAAATACCAGTACATTCCATTTTGCTGATTCGGAGCCATCGGTATCCAGTAGTACAGGAAATTCAACTTTTACCATTTTTAGAAAGTCGGTGATTTGTTCGGTATCTTCTGCATAGTTTACCGAAATTAATTCGAACGGCCGACCGGCCATTGCTTTACGCAAATTATTTAACGAAGGGATTTCCTCAACACAGGGCCGACACCAGCTAGCCCAGAAATTCATCACCGTAACCTTGCCGCGATAATCTTTACGGATTAGCTTTTTACCCTGGGCATTGATTAACGCAATCGGCGGCGGCTCTGGATTACCCTGGAAAGGTTTTAATGCATTATCCAGCCCGCGGCCTTTTGCTTTGGCCTGCTTCGGCAAGGGCAAAGCAACCAGCGGCGTGGGTATATTTTCCAGCAGGCGCAGACTGTTAATTATCTGATTAGGCATCTGCTGCAGCATGGCCAGTGTTTCCGGCGCACTGTCTTCGTGATAATACAATCCGGTCACACCAGGCATGATTTTCACAAACACCTGGGCACCACCTGAACGCAAGCGGGATAATAAATTATCCAGTTGCCAGCGATTACCGCGTTTACCTGCCTGGAATAACATGATCGGAACATTGGTCGCCTGAGCAATGGGTTCAAATATCGGATCCAGGCCCAGCGCCGGTATGGTTGCGTACAATTCAGGCGAAAACAGCAGCACACCTGATACATAGGCCTTAGTTGCTCCCGCCCGTTGCTGACTCTGCTGCCAGTCACGCACACCACGTAGCACAGGAATAGCGGAATAACTGCGGCCGATCAACGCAATGGTTTTGCCCGTTTGTTTGTGGGCGGCTTCGATCAACGCAGCAACATAGCGACCATCAATACTACGCATGGTTGATGGCCCTCTGGGCAGGTATAAACTTTCTGCCAGATCGACCATCCAGACTTCGACCCCGGCCTGCGCCAGTTGCTGTGCGCTGGTAATCATTCGATCCGGCTCGCCGAAGCCGGGCATAATCCAGATTACCAGCCGAGCACCTGTGGCGCCAAACCGAGTTACATTTAATTCCTGATCATCAACCGCTATCGATAATTCATCTGCAGATTCCTGGGTCGCAGCCTGAGCCGCAGCCAGCCAGAAACTCATCAGTAACAGTAAAAAACGCATAGTAGTCAATGTAACCTAAGCCTCCACATCATGTTCAAAATGGTTTAGTGGAGCAAATCCTTCGCAAGGAATAAAACCGGTTTATTTTGAATTTAACTGGTTGGAAATCTGAGATATTTTTAATTTGTTTTTATGTGCGTCCAGCAGATGCAGAGTCTCGTTGATATATTTTTCGGAATCAAGATTACCATTAATATAATCGTGCAACAAACGGGTCCATTTTTTGTGGATCATGCAATGGGATATATGGCTATTGTGAATAATGGGGCAATCAGAACAGCGCTGACTCAACGGCAGTTCAGAAAAAGATTTTCTTTTCCATTCTTCACGATAGCGCTCGGCATGTTCCTGAATCCAGGCCAGCACTAATCGCTGGCGCTGATCATCCGGCACATCACCAATCTGGTTTTTTATTTCGGCGACCTGCTGCTGTAAAAACTTCTCATCCGATATACTGAGATGATCAATATCATCAACAACAAATCGCGCAATCAAAGCAAGTATTGAATCGTCTAAAACAGCCATTCACTTCTCTCAACAACGAGATAAAACTTCCACATTAAAAACCGATCAGCTTAACTTCAATCTGTTTTGCAAAAATCACCTGGTCGCCAGGGCTTTTAATTTATCCACCAGCTCATCGGAATCCCATTCCACACCACCAAACAGGGTATAACGAATATTACCTTCGGGATCGAGAATAAAATTTGAAGGCGCGGCAAATACACGCCAGTCAGCAATGCTTTTACCTGACTCATCCATCAGGATAGTAAACTCGGGTTTTACTTCATTAACAAACTGCGTCACTTCCGCTCTGGTTTCGCCCATATCAACGGCAAGAATTTTAAATGGTACATTGCCCATTTTTTTCATCATCTTGTTCATTGACGGCATTTCCTTCCGGCAGGGCGTACAATAAGTCGCCCAGAACTGAACCAGCACCACCTGGCCTTTATAATCTTTCAGGTCATGGAGATTGCCCTGCAAATCCTGCAATACTAACGGGGGCGTCGGGCCTTTGGCCGTGTAAGGTTTCAGATTGCTTGCCTGCAATAACCCAGTCACACTAACTAGCATAGCGAAAACGAATAAACGTTTAATCATTGATTTCTTTTTCCTCAAGATAAAATAAACTTACTTTGATCAGTCCCGCCATTTGCGAGGTCACCACGTCTTCTGACCAGTTAGCATCCTGTCGTTTAAAAAAATAACCGCGCACCATCGGGATCACTTCCGCTTTCACCGTGCTGCCGCTTTTTTGTAATTCTTCACTCAGGGTATTGATGCCCCAGCGATTGGGCGTGCGCTCACCTTCCAGTAACATGATAGGCAATCGGGTTTTACCTACCGCATCGACATATTCCGGTATTTTCCCCGGCTCAGGTTCTGCTTTGAACAAACGAGGGAACATGAGTATCGCGCCTGCCAGAGCAGTATTTTTATGGCCCTGTTCCCATTGACTGGCACCGCGTAAGACCAGCTCGGTGTCGGGGCCACTGGCAATCAGGTAAACCCGTTTACCGGTACTGGTTGCTTCATCAATCAGGGCCAGCAGCGCATCTGTCGAAATATTGGCCAGACTACTGCGCACCTTGGGCAACATGAAGGCCGACAGCATATCCGGCATCCAGACTTCCACCCCATCTTCGGCCAATGCCGCCGCAGTTTTTTCTTCCGCAATACTTCTGCCTTCATCACAGGGGAAGCCGAGCAGCAAAACATTACCTTTGGCAGGGAATATACGCACATCAAGATCAACATCGTCGGTCTCTATGGTTCTAACTTCTTTTGCCTGTACCGGGGAACCAAGTGCAAAAATAGCCAGGCAAATTAAAACTGTTTTTAAATTCATAATAAATTGATCTGGTTTATAAAAAAACACCGTCCAGCAATGCTATGCTACGCGCATGAATAGACGACATTTACTAACGGGCTTTATTTTAATACTAACCGGCCTGGTACCGCTTTGTGCCTTATCAACTCCTGATGAAATTCACCAGTCACTGGAGCTTACACCCAATATCGAAAACGGCAAAAAAATCTATCCTTTATGTGCCGCCTGTCATATGAAAAATGGCTGGGGCAAAAAAGATGGCAGCTTTCCCGTCATTGCCGGACAGCACCGCAAGGTCCTGATAAAACAGTTGGCCGATATTCGCGCCATGAACCGGGTAAACCCCACCATGTATCCATTCACCGATCCTGAATCCATCGGCGGGGTACAGGCTATAGCCGATGTTACAGCATACATCGCTTCCATGGATCAGGACCCTACTCCTGGTATGGGTAATAGCCAGCAACTGGAACTGGGTAAAACAATCTATCGCCAGCGTTGCATGCAATGCCATGGTGACAATGCCCAGGGGAACAATGACGCATATTTCCCACGCTTAAAAGGACAGCATCATGCCTACCTGTTGCGCCAGTTAAAATGGATTCGCGATGGTTTCCGGAAAAACAGCAACCCGGCGATGGTTGAGCAGGTAAAGGCCCTGTCGGATACTGATCTGGATGCCGTTGCTGACTACCTGTCGCGGCTTTAATAGCCAGTAGAGAAACTGCTGGTATTGATCAGGCGCGGCGAGCGCCGCACTGATGTCGGTTTTTTTGCTGCTGAATCAAAAATACTCAGCGCAATGACCGACGCGGGCTTTGTAGTACAACTCGCAGATAGAACCATCATTCCCTACGGCATAACACTGGTTACGCTGCTTCAACGCAAATTGCTGACAGCTATCCATTGAGCCGCTCAACCTGAGCATTTTTTCAGCATGTCTTTTCTGTTTCGCTTTTTTGCTCGCCCAGGGATTATTGTTCAATTTCTGGTACGAACCTGAGTCCGTAGCACGAAAATGCTGATTGAACTCAGCGGCAATTCTTTGCTTTTCCTGATCGCTCAATACGCGTTTTTGCGCGGTACCCGCTGCATTAGCGCCCGACATAACAGAAATTAACAGGATAGTAGAAATCGCAGTGCTTAATATTTTGGTAAAGTGCATGAATATTCCTTACAAAATTGATTAAAAGCTACGCATTTCCCATTCCTGAATCCGTTTTGATTCCTGGTAGTTACGAAGGAAATGCTCTCGAGACCAGCGGTACTGGCAGTGCTTTTATCATTTGTAGACTTAAGTCGGCGACAGTATGGACAGGCCCCATGGCACCTAAATCTGATCTCATCCAGATAGTATCTGAACAATATGGGTGGGATTTTAGAATAAAGCCGGAAGAATATCAAACTATTCTGATTTACTTATATTGCTGGATTGTCGCAATTTGGCCCGATCAGCTTATGCAGCTCCATCAGCAGCAGAATAGCTAACGCCAGCCCGGGCCATTGCAGCCAGTGCCGAGAGCACCACCCGCTCGATACCTGCGCGTAGCACGCGGCAACTGGTGGTCACCAGCTGCTGCATTGCGCCTGTTTGGTTAATTCATCGAGATTTTATGGTGTGAGTTTCTTTTCCCAGAATAGCGCCCGGCCCATCGATGGATCAAGCTGATACGCCCGGAAACCGGATTTAATATAACTCGCCTGAGCAATCGTATTATTTTCCAGCACTTCCAGGGTGAGCTTACAGCAGCCTTGCTGTATCGCGATGGCGGCCACTTTTTCCAGCATTCGCGTCGACAAACCCATGCCCCTAAATTCATTCGCAACAGTTACGTCATGAATATTCAGCAACGGCCTGCAGGCAAAAGTGGAGAAACCTTCAAAACAAATTATCAGCCCGGCTGGCCTATTATCGACAAAAGCCAGAACCACTACGGCATCTTCCCGTTGCTGCAGTGCGGTGATCAAATTTTGCCGGGTATATTCTGATAATGGCTCACCGCCGCCCATTGGATCCATGGCGTAGCCATTCAATAATTCCAGCAACGCACTGGCATGGCTTTGATTATGTAAGTCGGCCTGTATAATTTCGATCATAACTATATAAAATTTACTAAAGGATTAGCCATGACCATATACAAATGTACACACTTTGCAATTCATGAACTGGTGCCCCCTGAGGTTTTTTATTCCCGCGGCGAAAAAGCCTGGGAATTACTGGATGAGCGATTGCTGATTAGCCTCGATCGATTACGCGAGCGCTACGGTTCGATGACGGTCAATAATTACCACTGGGGCAAAGCAAGAGAATGGAGCGGATTGCGCACCAGCGACAGCCCCTACTACAGCCATTTCAGCCAGCATTCCTTTGGCCGTGCCGCCGACTGTCTGTTTAAACACAAAACAGCCGAACAGGTGCGCCAGGATATTCTGGCTCATCCCGATGATGCCGCCTTTGAACTGATTGGCAGCATCGAACTTGGCGTATCCTGGTTACATTTTGATGTGCGTAACTGCGAGCGGATAAAAACCTATTATCCATGAACGCAATTTGATGGCGCGTTGATAAATTCAACCTCCGGATAAAGCTGCTGTTTATCCTGGCTGACTTTAATACAACTCAGTGACCCATGCGCCAGACTGATGCTATTGATATTGGCAACTGGCATTTTCAGCGCCCACGCCAGTGCACAACGAATGGAACCACCGTGCGCGATCAACAATATTTTCTGACCCGGATATTTTTTTATTAAATCGGTCATTGAATTGATAACCCGAGTATAAAGCTGCGATAGAGATTCACCACCCGGCGGTGAATTATTGACCGGATCATCCCAGAAGGCCGACAATCTTTCCCGATCCGTTTGCCAGAGCTCATCACTGGTTTTAGCTTCCCAGTCACCAAAATGTATTTCCCGTAGATCATTTTCAATCAACAACGGAAGGTTATTTTTATTGGACAACTGCCTGGCAAAATCTGCACAGCGTTTTAAGGGTGATGATACCAGCCACGCATAATCTATTTTATGCTCACAGGCTTCAGTCATTTGCTGCCAGCCATAGACAGTCAATGGCGCATCCGTTGCGCCTAAAAAACATGAACCGGCAGCGGTTTCACCGTGGCGTAATAAATAAATCGTGGTGATATTTTCTGACATTAAAAAACTAATCTTTATTAGACACACCCGCCTGCTCAAACGTCGCCATGCCAGTATGTAGTGCACAGGCCATGCGCATGATGGGTACCGCAACGGCGGCACCGCTACCCTCGCCCAGGCGCATGTTCAAGTCCAGCATCGGTCGCGCATTGATTGCCTGCATAATCGTTTTGTGGCCGGGTTCAGCCGAAGCGTGAGAGAAGAACATCCACTCTTTTACGCCAGGCTTTATTTTTATCGCCACCAGCGCCGCTACACTGGCAATAAAACCATCCACCAGTATGGCCATGCCACTCTGCGCACTGGCTATATAGGCGCCGGTAAGGGCGGCGATTTCAAACCCACCCAGATGCTGCAACACATCGAGTGGACGGCTTAAATTAGTCTGATGCAGGCGCAAACTATCCGCAATAACCTGCACCTTGTGACTCACGCCATGTTCGTCCAGTCCGGTGCCCGGCCCGGCAAGTTTTTCCGGCGACTCATTTAATAGTGCGCAGGCAATGGCGGATGCCGAGGTGGTATTGGCGATCCCCATGTCACCGCCGATAAATAAATCTGCACTGGCCCGCCGTGCACGTATCGCAGCATCTCTACCGGCGTTCAGAGCTTCGGCCAGCTGACTTTGCGACATGGCAGCCTGTTTACTGAAATTAGCCGTGCCGGCGGCGATACGCTGATCAATTACGCCGAGCAGGGATTCATGCTCGCTCACCGTACCCACGTTGACGACTTCCAGGTCCGCGTGCAACTGTTTTGCCAGCACACTGATCGCGGCACCGCCACGGGAAAAATTTTTTACCATTTCTACCGTCACTGCCTGGGGAAAAGCCGACACATTTTCTTCAGCAATGCCATGGTCGGCAGCAAATACAACGATCTGCACCTGCTCTAGTGAGGGCTTTGCACAACCGTGTAGTGCAGAAATGCGAATAGCAATATTTTCCAGTAATCCCATTGAACCCGGTGGCTTGGTGAGACTGTTTTGTCGATCCCGTGCGTAGCTCAACCAGTCTTTATTGATAATCGCCGTGTCTTTTTCTAGCCAATCGATACTCAAGTTCATTCCTGTAAAGACTTTTTTAACGTCGGTTATTTTAATCGCTGCGGCAAACCCGCCATGATCCAGCTTACCTTGTCGCAGGTATCTGCCAGTTCCTGATGCAAACGTCCCGACTCATCAATAAAGCGACGATTCAGCTCACCCATAGGCACTATGCCCTGACCAACTTCATTGCTCACCAGCAAAACATCGGCTTTCAGATAAGGCAGAACTTCCAGCAGCTTGAGTCGTTGTAACTGAAACACATTTTCATCAACACTGCATAACAAATTGCTTAACCACAAGGTCAGACAATCGACCAGCATACATACCTCGCCGGCGTCATTTTGTTTCAGGACATCGGCGAGAAACACTGGTTCTTCGACAAGCTGCCAGTTATTGTCACGTTGCTGCCGATGTTGTTCGATGCGCGCCTGCATTTCAGCATCACCGGCCTCGGCGGTGGCGATATAAATCACCCGCTTGCCCGTTTCACCCGCCAGTTGTTCGGCATAACGGCTTTTACCTGAGCGGGCACCACCTATGATGAGCTGTTTCATTTAATACGCAATCCGCTGCACAGGACACTCATCCAATGGCTAAATACAATAATATTGAAAAATACTTTTCTGATCATATCTTGGTTTTATGCACCCAGGGTCAACTGCGATTTTTCAGGTTTAAACTATCTGATTTTTTCACTGTCTGTAAAACGCAATGATACACGCTTGGCGCCTGCCGGTGGAATCATTAGAATACTCGGGCATTTTCAGGTACATCAGGGGGGAATAACTTTGTCACATCAACAGGCCATGCAACAACTTCGAGACTATGTCAGCCAGCAGATTATAGGCCAGTCAATACTGGTGGATCGTTTGCTCATCGCCCTGCTGGCAGACGGCCATTTACTGGTGGAAGGGGCGCCGGGCCTGGCGAAGACACGCGCGATCAAAGTACTCAGCGAAGGTATCGAAGGTGATTTTCATCGCGTCCAGTTCACCCCGGATTTGCTGCCCGCTGATTTAACCGGTACTGAAATTTATCGCCCACAGGACGGCTCATTCAAATTCCAGCAGGGCCCGCTGTTTCATAACCTGATCCTGTCGGATGAAATTAACCGCGCCCCGGCCAAGGTGCAATCGGCACTGCTGGAAGCCATGGCAGAACGGCAGATCACAGTGGGCTCAGTTACGTATAAATTGCCCGACCTGTTCCTGGTCATGGCCACACAAAATCCGATCGAGCAGGAGGGCACCTATCCTTTGCCGGAAGCCCAGCTGGATCGTTTTCTGATGCACGTGTTCATTGATTACCCGGATGCGGCATCCGAAAAAGAAATTCTCCATCTAACGCGCAAGGAAGCCCGCGAAGATTTACGTGAACCGGCAAAACCGGCGACCCAGATTTCCCAGGCCGATCTGTTTGCGGCGCGCAAGGAAGTGCTGGATATCCACATGGCGGAGAACCTGGAAGACTATTTATTACACCTGGTACTCAGCAGCCGCAATCCGGGCGCCTATGGTGCAGACCTGGCCGAGTGGCTGCAATATGGCGCCAGCCCACGCGCCAGCATGGCACTGGATCGCTGTGCCCGCGCCCACGCCTGGCTGGCTGGGCGAGACTTTGTCACCCCGGAAGATATCCAGACCATGGCCCATGATGTGATGCGCCACCGTATTATTCTCAGCTTTGAAGCCGAGGCTGAAGGCATCACCACCGATAAATTTATTGATGAACTGATTGCACGAGTTGCTGTGCCATAAATGTCTGCTGTTAAACAACAAACTGAAGCCGACGATATCGTCCGTATTCGCCAGTCCACTCTCATTGGGCTGAATCGGGAAGCGCGCAAATTACCGTTGAAATCAGGCAAAATTGGCGCCCAGTTCAGCGGTAATTATTTATCTGCCTTCAAGGGTCGTGGCATGGAATTCGATGAAGTGCGCCCCTATCAGCCCGGTGACGATATTCGCTCCATGGACTGGCGCGTGACTGCTCGCACCGGCAAACCCCATACCAAACTGTTTCGTGAAGAACGCGAGCGACCGGTGTTGCTGTGGGTGGATTACCGACAACCAATGTTTTTTGGTACCCGGAATTCGTTCAAGTCCGTGGTCGCGGCCAAAGCGGCGGCACTGCTGGCCTGGAGTGCCGCCCAACACGGAGACCGACTGGGCGGCCTGATTTTCTCGGAACACAGCCACGAAGAATTGCGACCACAACGGGGCAAGGCCGGCACCCTGCACTTTATTAAAAAACTGGCTGAACATGCGGCATGGCAGGACTTTAAACACAGCTCGCCCAATGAAAGCAGCGGCGCACAGGCGATGAATCGATTGCGACGTGTGGCACGACCCGGCAGTTTGATTTTTTTAATTTCTGACTTTCGCCATCTGGATGAAGCTGCCTATTCACATTTATCCATGATGGCTCGACACAATGACGTGGTGCTATTGTCCATTCACGATCCGCTGGAAACTGAATTACCACCGGCGGGATTTTATCGCGTCTCCGACGGTAGCAACGAAATGGGATTGAATACGCGTCGAGCCAGTGTTCGCGAGAACTATCAACAACGCTTTGTTCAGCACCAGCAATATTTGCGCGACACCTGTCACAAACTGAATATGTTTTATTTGAGTCTTGCTACCGATGATAATTTAGTTGCCAGCTTGCAGGCGGGGCTTGGACTGAAAAAATGAATCCCGCGCAAATGAATCCCGGCAAGCTGAGCGAACTACCGCTACGCGACATCCATTTACCCGACCCGGTGAGCTGGTGGCCACCCGCACCCGGCTGGTGGTTGCTGGCAGTGCTGATTATTGCGCTGATTATTTTAGTGCCCGGGTTACTGCGCAAACTCAAACAGAAACCGCTGAAAAAAACAGCCCTCAATGAATTCAACCAGATTCAGCAAGCTTTTGTGCAACATAAAAATGAACTGTTACTTGTGCAGCAACTCTCCGTATTGCTGCGTCGAGTTTGTATCAGCTATCTGCCGCGGGAACAAAGCGCCAGCACTATCGGCAGTCACTGGATAGCACAATTAAATTCGCTGACCGAAGCAGATTATTTCTCTGAACAACTGGGCGATATTTTATTAACTGCGCCCTACCAGAAACAAATTCATATCGACACACAGCAATTGTTGGCTAGCTGTAACAACTGGATCGCCGCCTTACCCAAAAACGCTCAGGGGGCATCGACATGATTCAGTTCGACTGGCCCTGGGCATTACTCTGTTTACCGCTGCCCCTGATACTGCGCTTTATTCTACCCGCGGCCAATACTGTACAGGATGCTGCCCTGCGCGTGCCTTTTATTGAGGATTTTGCCGCCGACACCAGCCTGGATAAAACCCGCAAGCTGAATCGCTGGCTATTGATGCTGGCCAGCATCGCGTGGATATTGCTGGTACTGGCGGCAAGTCGACCACAATGGTTAGGCGATCGGCTCGATATTCCTGTCTCCGGCCGTGATTTAATGTTGGCGGTTGATTTATCTGGCAGTATGGCCGAAGAAGATTTTGCCATCGGCAATCAAACCATCAATCGTTTGCAGGCAGTAAAACTGGTGGCCGGTGAATTTATCAAGCGCCGTGAAGGCGATCGCCTGGGACTCATCCTGTTTGGTGAACGCGCTTATTTACAGACACCCTTAACATTCGATATCACCACGGTGAATACTTTATTGCAGGAATCACTCATCGGCATCGCGGGCAAAGCCACGGCTATCGGTGACGCCATTGGTCTGGGTATAAAAAGATTGCAGAATCTCGAAGTGAACAGCCGGGTATTGATATTACTCACCGATGGCAGAAACACGGCTGGTGAAGTTGAACCGATTAAAGCGGCAGAAATTGCGGCCGAACAGGGACTGAAAATTTATACCATTGGCATCGGTGCGGAGATGGTTGAACGGGGCGGCTTCTTTTTTAATCGTCAGGTAAAAAACCGGGAAATCGACGAAAAAACATTAACCGCCATTGCTGAACAAACCGGCGGTAAATATTTCCGTGCGCGAGATACAGAAGAATTGAATAAAATTTACAGCCTGCTTGATGAACTGGAACCGGTTGAGCAGGAAAGCCAGAGCTTTCGTCCGATTATGGCGTTATATTTCTGGCCACTGGGCTTTGCTCTGGTCATTGTATTTTTCATTAGTGTACTCAAAGCAACAGGACTGAGTCGATGATTGAACAGTTTCATTTCATTCGTCCGAGCTGGCTACTGGCACTGCTGCCTTTACTATTGTTGACCTGGCTGCTGCTCCGCAAAAAACTGTTCAGCCGAAGCTGGCAATCAGTCATCGATCCTGCCCTGCTTCCCCATCTGCTCATTGGCAAACCCGGAAAAAATAGCCGACTGCCGGTTATGTTATTTTTTATCGGCGGTATACTCGCTGTTATTGCTCTTGCCGGGCCGGCCTGGGAAAAACGCCCGCAACCAGTCTTCAAAAAACAGTCGGCGCTGGTGATTGCTCTGGACTTATCATTATCAATGGATGCCACGGATATTAAACCCAGTCGATTAGCACGCGCGCGGCACAAAATTTCCGATATTTTAAAATTCAGAAAAGAAGGCCAGACGGCACTGATTGGCTATGCCGGCGAAGCCTTTACCATAAGCCCGTTAACCGATGACGCCGCTACCATTAATTCACTGGTACCCAGTTTAAGCACCGAGCTGATGCCCGCCCAGGGTAGCAATATCAGCAAGGCTTTAAACAGGGCCAGCGAATTACTGAAAAATGCCGGCATCAGTAAAGGCGATATACTGTTAATTACCGACGATGTAGACGACGCCGACTCAACTATTGATGAACTCACCAGCCAGGGGCATCGTTTATCAATCCTCGCTATTGGCACGCCGGATGGTGCACCTATTCCCTCAGGCAACGGTGGCTTTGTAAAAAATGCCAGTGGCGCGATCGTTATTCCTAAACTTGATGCAGCCAAACTGAAAGCTATCGCCAGCAGTGGCGACGGGCGATTTAGTCGTCTCACGGCTTCCGATAAAGATATCAAACACATCCTCGGTTTACTGGTAGCCAGCCACACTAAAAAAGATTCAACCGAAACAGAAATGAAAACCGACGTCTGGCGCGAACAGGGGCCCTGGCTATTATTATTGCTAATGCCGCTGGCCGCGTTTGCTTTTCGCAAAGGTTATTTATCACTGGCTTTTATTTTATTGATACCCTTCCCACAACCTGCCGATGCGTTGAGCTGGGATGAACTGTGGCGCAACGATAATCAACGTGCCAGTGAGCAATTTGCCGCTGGCAATAACGCCGAAGCCGCCGAACTATTCAAGCAGCCAGAATGGAAAGCCAGTGCTTTTTATAAAGCCGGTGAGTTTGAACAAAGCATCGAACAGTTAACGGACATAGACACTGCAGACGCTCATTACAATCGCGGCAATGCGCTGGCCAGGATGGGCCGAGCAGGCGAAGCCATTGATGCGTATAACCAGGCGCTGCAACTTGATAACAACCATGAAGACGCAAAATTCAACAGAGAGCTGCTGGAAAAACAGCAACAGGAAAAACAGCAAAACAATCAGCAAAACAACGAACAGAGCAAAGATCAGAAAAACTCTGAACAGCAGTCGCAGGATAAATCCGAGCAACAGGATTCATCCCAGCAGCAGCAAAAAAAAGATCAACAGTCGGCAGAAAATCAGTCAACAGAAGAACAGCAAGCTGAAAATGAATCTTCGCAGCAACAGCAAAACCAGACTGAAGAACAACAACAGAAAACGCAGCCTGAAGAAGAACAGCAAGCAAGCACAGAATCATCGCAACAGGACCTGAGCAAACAGGAACAACAACAGTGGCTCAAAAAAATCCCCAATGATCCTGGCGGCTTGCTACGAAATAAATTTCTTTATCAATATAATAGACAGGGCCACCAGTCTGATGCCAACCAACCCTGGTAAATCGCAATGCACGTTTTAAATAAATTAACTTACATATTTGTATTGTTTTTTGTATTCGCCGCCAACAGCCTGGCGGCGAATATCACGGTGCAAACAGACAGAAGCACGCTTTACGCCAATGAAACCTTTCAATTGATTTTTGAAGCCACTGGCTCTGTTGATGACGATCCGGATTTTTCACCACTGGAAAATAACTTTAGTAATCTCGGCGAAAGTAAAAGCAGCAACATCAGCATCATCAATGGTAACTATAAAAAAACAGCCACCTGGACAGTGACATTGATGCCATTAAAAGCCGGCGTCTTTACCATACCATCAATTCATTTCGGTAAAGACCTGAGTCCACAAATTCAGTTAACCATCAAACCGCTGGATCAAAATGCAGCAACAGCGTCCGGTGATTTTATTTCTGAACTGGAAGTCAGCAGCAACCAGGCCTATGTAAACGCCCAGATAATTGTTACCCGCCGATTACTGAGCAATCGTCGTTTTGCTTCAACTCCGCAATTCAATGAATTAAAAACCAGCGGTGTTGATATTATTGTCGAACAACTTGATGAAGGAAAACTTTTTAACACGCGTCGCGGCAACATAACTTATCAGGTCGCCGAAATTCGCTTCGCTATTTTCCCGCAACAATCAGGAAAGCTGCATATCGAACCGAGCCTTGCTGCGGCCAGGGTAAATATTGGTAGCAATTCAAACTATTACGATCCATTCCGCAGCAACGCGCAAACGAAACGCGCGCTATCCAGAGCTATCGATCTGGAAGTATTACCCGTCCCCAAACAGTTTAAGGCTCAGCACTGGCTGGTAGCAAATAGCATCCAGTTGCTGGAACACTGGCCAGACAATAAGACGGAATATAAAGTCGGAGAACCGATTACACGTAATATCACCGTGCTGGCGGACGGCGTCAGTTTTTCACAGTTACCCGAAATCACCATGCCTGCCATTGCCGGATTAAAACAGTACCCGGACCAGCCAGTCACCGGCGATGTTAAGTCGTCTACCGGCATAACCAGCAAATATGAACAGAACATCGCCCTGATTCCCGCCCGTGCCGGCGAGTTTGTTTTGCCTGCAATAGAAATCCCCTGGTGGAATAGCCAGACCGATAAAATGGAAATCGCTAAATTACCTGCAAAGCATCTGGTCGTTGTCGCCAGCGGCAAACCTCAGGCCACGCAGGCGACACCTGCTGAACCCGTCCAGCCAGCACCAGAACTTATACCGCTGACAGAACCGGAATCCAGAACGAGCAGCCAGGCGACGTCTTCATTCTGGATCTGGCTAAGCCTGGCACTGGCTATGGGCTGGTTACTAACCGGCCTGTTCTGGTTTTTCAGTTCACAAAAAAAATCAAAACAGAAAAAACAACCCTCGACCAGGCATACAGACTCGCTGCAACAAATCGATAAAATTTTAAAACAGGCCTGTGATTCGGGTAATGCCGGTGCCTGTAAAGATGCCTTCCTGCAATGGGGTAAAACTGTCTTTGCTGACCAGCCGCCGACTAGCCTGGGCGAACTGGCAGACAAAGCGGGTGAGCCTTTAAAAACAGAAATAAATAATCTTAGTGCAGCCCTTTATTCAAACAGCCCAGCCGACTGGAACAGCGCTAATTTATGGCGCGCCAGTCGGCAAACACTATCGGCTATAGATGATCGAAAATCCTCAACCACAAGCGAACTGGAACCACTGTACAAATAACAGGCTTTGACCACCGGCCTTGTTGCATGGTGCCTGTTTAATCAACACAGGCCACACAAACTTCAATATTAGCGTTTTATTATGCTCGTTGCTTTTCTGAAATCTGCGGGTATTATTCCTCAGACCAATAAAGCCGACGCTTAGATCGGATATTTAGATATAACCTGCATTTCCATTCAGAAATGTTTTCATTAGCGTAGCTGTCTCTATTATAAAAACCAGGGAAATAATGGCGATATTTAGCAAATGCTAAATGCTGTTCATATACCTTATAATCATCACCCCCTGATCAGAGATTTTCTGCCGGGTTACACAATCAACACTGACGAGGACGCTGAGATGTCATTTGAAAGCTTTGCTTCAGCCCATTCAACTATTATCTGGCTGGCATTTGCCATTGCCTTTATCATGGGAGCTGTCGCCACAAAGACAAACTTCTGCACCATGGGCGCTGTATCAGACCTGGTAAACATGGGTGATTCTGGCCGTATTCGCGCCTGGTTTTTAGCCATCGCGGTGGCCATGATTGGCGTCACCATCGTTGAATCCATGAATCTGCTCTCGGTTGATGTTTCACGTCCACCCTATCGTGGTAGCAGCTTTGCCTGGCTGGAATACATCCTGGGCGGCGTCATGTTTGGCGTCGGTATGACACTGGGCAGCGGCTGTGGTAACAAAACCCTGATCCGTATTGGTGGCGGCAATCTCAAATCTATCGTGCTGTTTGCCGTTATTGCGGTTTGCGCCTATTTCATGGTCAACCCTTTTCCAGGCACAGATAAAACCATTTACTCCGAAGTGTTCTATGGCTGGACCAATGCAACCACTATAAGCCTGATAGGACAACAGGATCTGGGCTCCTTACTGGCGGGTATCCTGGCTACTGAGGTAGCTTCACTACGTTTGATCCTGGGACTGGTCATTGGCGTAGCCCTGCTTATTATCGTGTTTCGCTCAGCAGATTTCCGCAGCACCAAAGACAATATTATTTCAGGCAGCGTCATTGGCCTGTGTGTCCTGGGTGCCTGGTACATCAGTGGTGGCATGGCAACCATAGAAGTAGATGGTGAAACCTATAGCTGGGTATCTTATGCCAATGTTGACAACTGGAGCATGCTCGAAGAATCCAAATCACCGGATGGCATCGCGGTTCAGTCATACACCTTTATTAATCCCATTGGCGAATCTCTGCGTTACGCGTTAAATGGCTTTAACAGCCTGAATCTGACCTTTGGCCTGGCGGCTTTATTTGGTGTTATAACCGGCGCCCTGTTCTGGTCACTGGTTTCAAAAAATTTCCGCATTGAATGGTTCGCCAGTTTCAGGGACTTTGCCACCCATATTATTGGCGGCATCCTGATGGGCATTGGCGGTGTACTTGCGCTTGGGTGCACTATTGGCCAGGGGATTACGGGAGTTTCTACACTTGCCGTTGGCTCCATGCTGGCACTGGTCTCGATCATATTCGGCAGCGCTCTGACCATGAAAATCCAGTACTATAAATTAATCCACGAAGATGAAGCGACCTTTGTTAAAGCCTTCGTCAGTTCACTGGTAGATTTCAAAATGCTACCGGCCAGTATGCGTAAGCTGGAAAATTATTAATCCCGAAAGTTTTGCATGGCTGCATGAATATTCATGCAGCCATGATTTATCTTTACCGATTCGTCAGCATTACCAACTTAAAATTCCCCACAGCTTCCCTGCCGTCATTGCGGGTAAAGAATAATGCTACAATCGCCAGATGCATCTTTATGATTTTTTAACACTGGTAAGCGCTGCATTTGCAGGCAGCACAATGGGTAGTTTTCTACTGCTGACGATCCTTTACAAACCGCTTATCGCACAACAACTCGAGCAGCAACAACAGCTACTCATTTATCGACGCTTTTACCGTTTAAATAGTACCCTGTGTTTACTTGGCGGCCTGATTGCTGCATTGATCAAAAACCAGCAGGCTGCCCTGCTCCTGGCTATTCTCGCCGCAACCTATGTATTTGCGAATATGCACCTGCTAAAGGGCATCGCCAGTCATTCAGGGCAGCATTCCCCAGAAAGCCAGCGCGCATTGCGCCTGCTGAAACTGGTACAGAATATTGGGCATTTTTCCCAATTTATTGCCGCGGGCTATGTAATTTATATACTTAATAAGCCCCCGAGCTATTAATAATATCCGCTTGATTTCAGTGGTATTATGTAACTTTATCCACAGCTTTTCCCATACATGCCCACAAAGACATACACAGTTTGTTGTGCTTGACCTTACCCAAACCCCCATATATAGTGGAAACCTAATAAAAAATGGTTCAGGGAAGATAGAACAATAAAATATCCACAGCGCCAATTTGAAGCAGATATTCTCCAGCCACACGGCTTAAATCCTGAATTAACTGACGCCGGACTGATGGTATTTACTGTTGAATTCATAAGCTCTCGTAATTCAACAGGCCTGATTAAGCATCTAAAAACACAGCGTATAAAACAGCATGATTAAATCTATAGCGGTGATCAATGCATTACTTGTTGATATAAAAACAGCCAATAACTCCCTGTTGATCAGTTTGCAGCAGACGGGATTCGATACCTCACTACGATTTGGACCCGAGCACGAATATAGCTCCAAATCATTAATCAATAGCCTCGACAATCTCGCTATCCAGTTTCTCACCATCACCGCCAATCGAGACCAGTTTATACAACGTACCAGTTATGCCGAACGTAAAGAAATCGAATCCCACCTGAAGCACCTGCTGATCTGTATAAAACAAAGCCGAAATGAACTGGATGTTATAAAAATAAAAAATTTACCGATTTTAGATAATCAGCCACTGGCCTATAAAACCAGTGAGACCGAAGAGCTACAACTCCCCCTGGTACACAGCATTGAATATATTGATCTGCTCAAACCTTTTTGCCGGATGCTGGAACTGGTTATTGCGCAGGAACGTATACATGCCTTGTCCGCCGTACTGGAAACTCTGTTGCAAAAAGACCATTCCAGACCCACGCATCATCTTGATCAGGAAGATGATAATGACCTGACGGATGAACAGAATCACGCACTGGAACTATCGCACTATTTAGTTAAACAGGCTTTGTAAAGCCAAAAATAAATTTTGTTTATTGTCTATAATTAATAAATAAAAATTATAAATTAGTGAGGGAAAGCTATGCCGTGGTGGGCGATTGCGTATTTAGTCGTACTGACAGCTGTTATCTTCATATCTATTATCAAAGATTATCTTGATAAGCGAAGCATTGCCTATATCCTGGGTGAAGTCTTTTCCGGTGCTATTGGTATCGTTTTCATAACGGCTCACTGGAAGCCGGAACTGGCTGGTCTACTGAGCTGGATGGTACTGCCCTTCCTGGTTTATGCGATCGCCTGGGATCAATACGCACTCAGGTATATAAAAGCATCAAATTACCCGGATCTCTCAGAACAGGAAAACAGGGACATGGACCGGTACAGTAAAATTTTTGCTATTCTGTTTATACTTCCCTGCTATATTGCCGGCGCCATACTGTCTTATAAATTATTAAGCTAAAGTATTTTGACTATTCACATCGTCACGGCGGCTAAAAATCCTGATTGCATTTCTGTGTCCGCGCCTCATAAAAACGCTCACAATTGTAAGCATCCTTTCCCTGTTTATAACAGCTATTACGTTTTTGCAGCGCATAATCCCGACACTCACCCCAGCTAATAGCTGGCGATTGCGTCATGCTACGCTGCTTTTTAGCCTGCCATGGATTATTGGATTTTTTGATCGGTGATGACTTCTGATGTCCAAATTTTTCGTAAAACTCTATCGTTAACTGTCTTTGCTCCGCCGCAGTCAGCTCATGTCCGGCACGTTTTCTTTCCTGAAACACGCCCTCGGCCAAAGCCAGATTCCCCACCAACACGCTGCCAGCCACTAAAACAAACAAACTCTTTTTAAATAAAGACATACCAGGCCCTGCTCGAATAATAATTATTGCTGTTTTTTATAGTCAGAAAGATTAGCCTTGTAAAGCAAGAACCAAATAAATTTCTATTTTTTTCAATATCTTAGAAATGGTATCACTCGATTTCTTAAAAAAGGCACGGCAAGTATCAACAATATTATTGCACTGGATAAAGCCAGCCAGTCGGGTAACATGCGTTGGCTATCACCTATCTCAGCAATGACTGTAAATCCCATATTGCTGATCAGGCCGTCAAGAATCAGTCCCATAACAATACTGCTAACAGTAATACCCGCCAGATATACCGCAGTGACTTTTTGACCCAGTTCCCTGCTGATTAAAATGAGGCTCGCAATATTGGTTGCCGGACCCACCAGTAAAAACACCAGCACCGTTCCCGGCGATACACCGGCGACTAATAAGCCAGCAGCAACCGGCGTGGAAGCGACCGCACAGATATACATAGGTATTCCAATCAGAGCCATCACCAGCATTGCCAATACACCCTGCCCCCATTGCTCGAGCCAGCCAGGGGGTATGATCGTGGTCATTACACCTGCCGCTACAATGCCAATAAACAGCCATTTAGAAATATCGTCCAGCAATTCGCTACCGGCAAATTGCAGTGCCTGCCTGAAACGATTAGTGGCGATTTTTGCCGAAGTGCCGCAACAGATATCGGTGCCATTGGTCGGGGTCGAGCTATTGCTGCAACAAGCGGTTGCCGACTCGACGGTTTTTTCCTTATTGCAGCAAGATAAGGGTTCTGCAGGCTCACTTACAGCCTCCCTTTCGTCATCCACATATACTGTCATCATGCCCGTCACTATCGCACTCAGTAGCGCAGCCAATGGTCGGTACACCGCCATCACCGGCCCCATCAAGGCATAAGTCACCGCGACGGAATCGACGCTGGTTTCAGGCGTAGAAATCAAAAAAGAAACCGTCGCTTCCTTTGAGGCGCCGCTTCTGCGAATACCCAGTGCTGCAGGCAACACGCCGCAGGAGCACAAAGGCAAAGGTGCGCCGAACAGGGCCGCACGACCTACTGCGGAGAAACCGCGACCACCCAGCCAGCGCTGCATGGCATCTTCCGGTATATAGGCTTTGACCAGGCCCGCTGCAATCAAGCCCACCAGCAACCAGAAGGCAGTATCCAGATAAACCGACCAGATATTTGCAAGTAATTCGACCATAAAAACAGTTTAACGCCTCCATATCACACATGACAGCAATCAGTTAAAATAAGCAATTACCCCCCCTGAACTAGAACAGAATACCCATGAAAAAAGTAGAATTATTATCGCCAGCCGGTACTTTAAGAAATATGCGCTACGCATTTGCCTATGGTGCTGACGCCGTTTACGCAGGGCAGCCGCGTTATAGTTTACGAGTGCGCAATAATGATTTTCTCGAGGAGAATCTTGCTATTGGCATTGCTGAAGCGCATAAGCTGGGGAAAAAGTTTTATCTCACTTCCAACCTGATGCCCCACAACAGTAAAATTAAAACGTTTATTGATGACATGCGACCCGTTATCGAAATGGGGCCCGACGCACTCATCATGGCGGATCCAGGCCTGATTATGATGGTTCGTGAAACCTGGCCAGATATGGCCGTGCATCTTTCTGTTCAGGCAAATACCGTAAACTATGCCACGGTAAAATTCTGGCAATCCGTGGGGATCGAACGCATTATTTTATCCCGCGAATTGTCGCTCGATGAAATTGAAGAAATTCGCCAGCAATGTCCCGATATGGAACTGGAAGTTTTCGTCCATGGCGCCCTGTGTATTGCCTATTCGGGCCGCTGTTTATTGTCTGGGTATTTCAATCATCGCGATCCCAACCAGGGAACCTGCACCAATGCCTGTCGCTGGAATTACAAAACAACACCTGCCGAAGAAAATGCGGAAGGCGTTTATAAACCAGGCAAATCCGATATGGGCGATGAACGAAATCCCAAAGCAGATCAACCAGTATTTATCGAAGAAGCCGGTCGTCCCGGGGAACTGATGCCAATGGAAGAAGATGAGCACGGCACCTACATTATGAATTCAAAAGATTTGCGGGCGGTAGAACATGTTAAACGGCTGGTAGAAATTGGCGTGGACAGTTTAAAAATAGAAGGCCGTACCAAATCCCATTATTACGTAGCGCGTACCGCACAGAGTTATAAACAGGCTATAAACGACGCTCTGAATAAAAAAGAATTTAATCCGGAATTAATTGGCGTACTGGAAAACCTTGCTAACCGTGGTTACACCGATGGCTTCTACCAACGCCATCACACCCATGAATATCAAAATTATATGCAGGGCAATTCATTGAGCCATCAACAACAGTTTGTCGGCGAAATTACTTCATATGATAAAGCAACCGGCATGGCAGAAATCGACGTGAAAAATAAATTTGGTGTCGGCGATAAGCTGGAATTGATAATGCCATCTGGCAACGTAGATATCGTTCTGGATCACATGGAAGATCTCAAGGGCAACAAAATGGATGCCGCCCTGGGTGGCGGCTATCAGGTGCGCCTGCATTTACCCGAAGCCATGGCGGAGCGTGGCCTGATAGCGCGATATTTATAATAATGCCGGTCTTTCCCGGCGCATAGCCGCCAGAAAAACCGGATAGAAATATCAGGCTTATGAATTTCAATAAATCATAAGCCTCATCACCACCATGCACTGTTTTTTATCTCCAACCTTAGAGACTAAACAACTGTTTTCGGCGAGCAGATAAAACCACCGCTATAACAGCCTCGCAATTAATTAATCGCTATCTCCTGCCCCTTTCCTGTAAGCAATACATTAAATACGACCCATACAACTTGACTATCTAACGTTTACGTGAGATAGTGACCTTACGCTAACGTGAGATACAGGAGTAAACCATGAAATACTCAGATGTACTTATCCATTTAAACGATAAAACAAATACTGAAGCAAAAGATAACTTAATGAATAAACTTAGCCATGTAGATGGTGTAATTACTCCAAAATTCAACACCGATAAAGAGCATATGCTTTTCGTAGCATACGATGCAGAAATTACTAACGCCCTGACTTTGTTAAATAAAGTTAAGGCAGAAGGATTTGAAGCGCAATTAGTAGGTTTATAGATGCCAAACGACTACTTGAAAATTGGTGATGTGGCCGATTTGTTAACAACTACTGTCCGCACCATTCGCTACTATGAGGAAGAAGGACTGATAGAGCCTTATAGAACGGGTGGTGCTACACGTTTATATTCCACTCAACATATTGCGCGTTTGAAAGCCATTATGCATCTGGCTGAAAATGGATTTTCTCTTGACGTAATTCGATTAATTGGAACCACCAGAAATACCTGTTCAACCGGCGATGAAGGCAGTGAAAAAGTATCTAATATCATCGAAAGCGCGATAAAAAATATCGAAGACCAGATGAACAATTTAAAGCTGCTCAAAGCTGAATTAAAAGCAGCAGACAGGCAGGTAAAGAAATGTGCAGGCTGTCAGAATGAGCCCTCAAGTCAGGGCTGCCCTGACTGTCCAATCAACCGGAATCTTGGCAAAATAGAAGTGCTTAATCTGATCTGGGAATAAATACTATAAATTGACAGGTCGTTAGATATTTGACTACTGGAGAGATGGCTGTGCGGAAATCTTTTACAGACGCATATCACGATGTATTGCAGTATCCGGCAAAATATCTACACATTGAATCAAATAGAATTCGACTGGCCGTTACTTATAAAAAATCCTGGGATGATGGTTTTGGCGCCAGGGGCTGGAAAGTAGATGCCTCAATTGGCGACCCACAAATAATCGCCAGCACACGAGAAACCGGACAACGAATAAATACTTCGGTTTTTGTGCATGACATTCTGGATCATTATCTATCCGGATTTGGCATAAGCGGCCATAGAAGCGAGGCAATGGCCCTTATCCAGTTATCAAAGCGCACTGGCGCCAGCCCAACGCCTGATTATAAGCAGATAATCGATGAAGATATTTTACATGGCAGAATCAATGGCGAAACCATGCGGTCTTTTCTTCCCAACGATTTGGCTGATTTGTTACCGCTGAAAAAAAATATGTCTGACCGGGAAATCATAACCTTTCTTAAAAATAAAACAGGCAAAGCCAGACTCAATGAAATACTAGTCAGGCATTTTTACTGCATAGGCAAAGCTGGCGAGAATCATGCCAAAATTAGCTGGAAAAAACTCGGACTTGATCCAGAACGACAAACTGATATGGGTCTTGCCTTACAGCGGCTTCTTGTGCAGATAGATTCACAGGCCGAAGAACTGGAAATAGAAGAACTTACAGGATTTATCACGATCAATAAAAATGATGTTGCTTTTACAACGAATAATGAGCATAGGTTTAATACAATTGGCACTCACCAGACTGCTATTGCAGGCTAGATGTCATTATTCACTTCTGCATTAATATTTACGGGAATGAACACCATTAACAAAAGTGGCTTGTATTTTACTGACAAACATCTACTCACAAAAAAGGTCAGCACTTGCTGACCTTTTCTTTGTTACTTATTTTTTTGTTACTAAATTAAAGCCGAAACCATGCTTAATCCAGCACATGCGATATTAAGCCATCCGCCAGCTTGGGTTCAAACCAGGTTGATTTCGGTGGCATGACTTCATTTGCGTCGGCGACTGCCATCAAGTCTTCCATACTGGTGGCATACATGGAAAAAGCGACCGCCATTTCACCACTATTCACACGTTTTTCCAGGCCGTCCAGTCCACGAATGCCCCCAACAAAATCAATGCGGGGATCGGTACGGGGATCGGAAATACCCAGCAATGGTTCGAGTAAATTATTCGCCAGTAAACTCACATCCAGTTTGGCCACCGGATCTGCTGGAATTAAATCCTTGTTGATATCGAGACGATACCATTCGCCATCCAGGTACATACCAAATTGCGCAGCATGCGCGGGCTTCACTGGCGCATCTTCCTTAACACAGGTGAAGTTTTCAGCAATTTTGTTCAACAGCTCATCTTTTGATAATCCATTCAGATCCGTTACCACGCGATTGTAATCAAATATTTTCATTTGATTATGCGGAAAAATAACTGACAGAAAATAATGACTCATCTGATCATCTGAGCCACCAATTGATTTAGCCACCCGTGAGGCGGAGGCAGAACGGTGATGACCATCGGCAATATAAATGGCATCCATGGCATCGAAACCGGCACTTAGTTTATTAGTGATATCTTCGTCTTCCACCACCCAGAAGGTATGACCAATACCATCATCGGCGGTTAAGTCATAAACCGGCGTACCTTCTGCAACTTTATCCAGCAAAGCATCGATTTCAGCTACTGATTTATATGCCAGCAATACTGGCCCGGTTTGCGCATTCAGTGCCTCGATTTGACGCACCCGGTCATCTTCTTTCGCCGGGCGGGTAAATTCATGTTTGCGAATACGATTGCTATCGTAGTGTTTTACCGATGAAGCCGCTACCAGACCGGTCTGTACATGGTCCCCCATGGTTAACCGGTAGACATAGTAACGCGGCGCAGATTCACGCATCAAAACGCCGCTATCAATCAGTTTCTGTAAATTTTCTGCTGCCTTGGCATAGACGGCTGGATCATAGGGATCGGTATCTTCTGGCAAATCAATCTCGGCTTTAGAAATATGCAGAAAACTCATCGGCTTGCCTGCTGCCCGTTCACGCGCTTCGGCGCTATTCAGGACATCATAAGGTGGCGCAACTACATCGTCAGCATGTTCAGCAACAGGGCGGAGTCCGGCAAAGGGGCGAATCAAAGGCATGTTGGTATCCAGTGTTGTTAAATGGAATATTTTTCTCGGCGCTATTATACAGCCCTGCCCGATTAAATAAATGAACCCGGAAACAGACTACGTGCAATAACCATACAAAATAGTACTTGTATGTACAACTAATTTATATTTAACTAGACACATGTTTGAAAAATGCATCTATTTTAATAGCAATGCCCTGGCCCGCAGCATCAACCGAATATGGGATGAAGCCTTCAAACCTACCGGCCTGTCGCCAGCACATGCCTACCTGGTACGCATGGTGCTCAGCCAGCCCGGCATTTCAATGAAGAAGCTCGCCGACGAACTTGAACTGGCACCGTCTACAGTTACTCGCTTTGTCGATAGTCTGATTCATAAAGATCTGTTACGTCGCGATGCTGATATTACTGATAAACGAGGCTCCACCGTGTGGCCAACCTCTAAAGCCGAAGCTATGCGGCTACAACTGGAACAAACAGGCCAGCAATTATTTCAGCAAATGAATGATTTGCTGGGTAAGAAAAACTTTACCGACCTGGTCAGAACCATGCGCACAATACGTCAACAGATAGAATAGAGCCTTATGTAAATTCTCACCCGCCTTAGGCAACAACATTGTTATCGCCATGGCATTGACGGAGATCTTATGAATACACTATTTACTGAACAACAGCTTTATGCACAGGACGCCTTCGCTAATAAGAATATTGCCAGAAAGGTAAGTACAGGCATTCATAGCAAACTGAATTCTATCGATAAGAACCTGATCCATTCAAGCGAATTTTTTTTCATTGCTACCAGTGATGGCAAAAATGATATTCAGTGTAGTTTTAAGGGTAGTGGCAACAATTACCAAAACGGACTGGTTTATATCGAATCTGACACAACTCTTTACTATCCAGAAATAATTGGCAATCACATGATGCAAAGCATTGGCAATATTCTGACATCAAATAAACTCGGCATGTTATTTATCAATTTTGAAACTCAACAACGTCTACGAATTAACGGCAACGCAAATATCATTGAACAGCCGCTGGAAAAATTCACATCTTTCTGGCCGGATTGCCATCTAGTTGTTAAGGTTGATATCAATCAGATTTTCAGTAACTGTAGCCGAAATATTCCTCATTTAATTAAACAGGAAACAGCCTGATGATTAAACTTTACGATATGCACGAATCAGGCAACTGTTACAAAATTCGTTTATTCCTTAATATTCTTAAATTAGAGTATGAATCCATACCGGTTGATTTAAAAAAGAATGAGCACAAAAGCAATAGTTTTCTATCACTCAATCCAAGAGGCGAAATACCGGTATTAATTGATCAATCATTAATTGTGTGGGACAGCCAGGCTATACTCGTTTATCTGGCAAAAAAGTATGCTGATAAATTATGGTTGCCTGATATCGCCGATAATCTCGCCTCCGTCATGCAATGGTTAAGCGTGGCTGGCGAAGAATTATTTTCGGGTCTGGCCGGAGCGCGTGGCATTCTGAAATTTGGTCGCCCCGGCAACCTTGCGGAATGCCAGACACTTGCAACAAAAACGCTGGAAATAATCGACAATCAGTTACATAAGCAAGCGTGGATTGCCGGCTCACAGGTGAGCATTGCTGACCTGGCCTGTTATCCCTATATCGCGCTGGCAGATCAGGCACAGGTAAATACAGATAAATACCTGGCCATCCAACGCTGGTTCCGGCAGATTGAAGCTCTGCCAGGTTATATTTCTATGCCCGGCATTAAACAACAGAACCAGTAAAATATGGTGGTGATAAATTTATCTGAGATGTAGAATGAAATGGATCGGTCTTTTCATCAAAAAATTGCAGGACTCGCAATGGCCTATTTTAAATTTGTTGTGCTTATCATTTCGATCTCTATCACCAGTGCATGCTCTACTTTATCAGTTCACTATGACTATGATACCAACAAAAACTTCTCTACCATCAGGACCTATAACTGGCTGCCATTTCCCAGGGATGCTGACATTGATGAACTCAACAAGGCACGCTTCATCAATGCCATAGATGCAGACCTGGCCAGCAAAGGACTAACTAAAAACAGCTCTCAGCCAGACTTTGAAATTGCCACTCATGTAGGTAAAGAAGACAAAGTTGACATTAGCACCTGGGGATATACCTACGCGCCATACACCGTCTACCGAGGTTATGGTTATAGATACCCGGAAGCCAGCTTCGGCTATAGCACCGGTGGCATTAATACTTATCATTACCAGGAAGGCACCTTAATACTGGATTTCATTGATGCAAGGACTAAAAAACTGTTCTGGCGAGCAACCGCCAAAGACACGATTAATCCCGCCTCCACACCTGAAAAACAAACAGCAAAAATAAACAATGCTGTAAAAACTATTTTAGAAAATTTCCCCCCAAAATCGACTGATATTAAAAATTAATAGACACGAAAACTCAACAACCTGAATCCTATAATCTACCTGTCGACACCGATAATTTGCTGCGCTCCCGGCCATCGGATAATTACTCGATTAGCGAGCACTTAATGTGCATTAGCAATTTGTTACTCTATACTTGAATACAAATAACACCCTTTTCACTTGCTTCAGGCGACATAATGCTAATTGACGAGCCACAACTTCCCTCCAATGTATTAAAAACTCTCAAAGAACTGGGCGTAGCACTGACCCACCATAGTGGCTGGCTAAAAACATTTCATAGAATACTTATTTGTGGCGGAACGCCTTCACCAGAAGATATGGCTGAAGACGCTCATCATCTCTGTCGTTTTGGTCAATGGTACTATGCCGTAGAAGATGACCAGTTGCTGGATCTTGCTTTATTTGAGGAAGTAGAGAAATTGCACATTTCCGTCCATGAAAGAGCCCGCTATCTGCTAAAACTAAAACATGATGGCCAGGATATAACCAGCGAAGTCTATGATGACTTTATTAATATTGCCTATGACTTTCGCACAACTGTACAGGACCTCCAGTTTACGTTAGTTAGTAAAATATGTGCCGTGGATCATTTAACCGGCGTCTGGAATCGGTATGCCATGTCTTATCGACTGACCCAGGAACATGATCGGATATCTCGAACCGGCAACTCATGTGTGATTGCTATTATTGATTTTGACCATTTTAAAAATATTAATGATCAACATGGCCATCTGGCTGGTGATCAGGTACTGAAAACGTCCATGGAGTATTTTGTTGATCAAATCAGAAAGTACGATATTATTTTTAGATATGGCGGTGAAGAGTTCCTGTTCCTGCTGCCTGAAACAGGAGTTGAAGAAGCGGTAGAAATTCTTGATCGATTAAGAAAAGGTATCAAAACCATTGATATCAGGTTTAACAGCAGCAATATCGATGTCAGCATATCTATCGGCGTAGCATCCATGCACGGCGATATAAGCGTACATAATGCCATTGAGCTTGCCGACAATGCCTTATTAAATGCAAAAATGGCTGGCCGCGATTGCATCCAGATATGGAATTAGTGTATTAAAATTTTCCCGCTGCCTGTAAATCAGCATGATAAGAAGAACGCACCATAGGTCCGGAGGCGATCTGGGTGAATCCCATATCTTCAGCCACTGATTTCAACTCATCGAATTCAGCCGGCGTTAAATAACGTATTACTGGTAAATGATGCACACTGGGCTGCAGGTATTGTCCAAGGGTTAACATATTAACGCCATGCTCTCGCAAGTCCTGCATCACTTCAATGACTTCATCTTTCTGTTCACCTAAGCCCAGCATCAGACCCGATTTTGTCGGCACATCAGGACAGGATTTTTTATAGTCCTGTAACAGATCGAGCGACCCCTGGTAATCTGCACCAGGCCTTGCCTGTTTGTATAAGCGCGGCACTGTTTCCAGGTTATGATTAAATACATCGGGTGGCGTCGTCGCTAAAATTTCCAGGGCTGTGGCTACTCGACCACGAAAATCTGGCACCAGAATTTCAATTTTAATTTCCGGATTCAGTTCTCGCGTTTGTTTAATACATTCGGCAAAATGCTGTGCACCGCCGTCGCGTAAATCATCGCGATCCACTGAAGTAATCACAACATACTTCAAGCCCATCGCCTGAATGGTTTCAGATAAATTTTCTGGTTCGTCCTGATCAAGCGCCAGTGGCTTGCCATGACCAACATCGCAGAAGGGACAACGCCGCGTACAGATTTCTCCCATGATCATAAAGGTAGCGGTACCATGTCCAAAACATTCACCCAGGTTTGGGCAGGTCGCTTCTTCACATACTGTGAACAATTTTTTGTCACGTAAGATTTTTTTAAGCCGTTTTACTTCTGGATGGGCAGGTGATTTAGCACGTATCCAGTCTGGCTTACGTAATGGCTTTTCTGTTTTGGCTATTTTTACAGGAATGCGGGAAACTTTATCCGCACCCCGCTGTTTTTCACCCGCAACCAGTTTCTGTTTCATGATGTTATTCTGACTCGTGAATTTCCTGAAAGTCCACCAGATCAAATTGCTGACACAGGGCCTGCAATAGTCTGGCTTCGATCTGGGGCATAGTATAACCTAAACCCAGTTGCTCCAGACTGGTAACTTCCATACCCTCATAGCCACAGGGATTAATATTTTTGAAAGGTGACAAATCCATATCGACATTAAGGCTAAGACCGTGGTAACTCCCACCCTGCTTTATCCTTAATCCTAGTGCGGCAATTTTCTTATCTTCAACATAAACCCCGGGGGCTGTTTTTTTTGCTGCTGCGACAATACCTTCTTCAGCCAGTAAATCTATTACCGCCTGTTCGAGATGGCTGACCATTTGCCTGACACCCAACCTGTTACGCCGAATATCAAATAAAAAATAGGCTATTAGCTGGCCCGGACCATGATACGTCACCTGCCCGCCACGATCGGTTTCCACCAGAGGAATATCGCCGATATTCAGCACATGTTCTTTTTTACCATTCAGGCCCAGTGTGTAAACCGGAGGATGTTGCAACAACCAGATTTCGTCAGTAGTGGATTCATCACGCTGCTGATTGAATTGCTGCATCTGTTGCCAGCTATGCAGGTAATCCTGTAAGCCAAGATGACGAACGATTACAGACATAATTTAAATGGAATACAGGACGTGCTCACAACGGGTCAATTCCATATAAATACCATCCAGGTGAGCCTTGCTTTGTGCGGTGATAGTGATAGTAATACTGGTGTATTTGCCGCCTTTACTGGCGTTCAACTTAATCGCGCCCTCGGACAGATCATCGACATGACGATTAATAATTTCCAGCACCGCCCCTTCCAGATCAGGACCAGATTTTCCCATCGCCTTGATCGGAAACTGACAGGGAAACTCAAACAGAGTTTCTTCTTCATGCTGCGTGCTCACTGGATTTCGCCTGCCCGCAGTTTAGCTTTATATGCCTGGTAGATATCAATCATACTTCCCCATATGGGGCCATAACGACCGTTTCCAACCGGCTGTTCATCCAGGCTGATAACCGGCAATATTTCCTTGGTTGAACTGGTCAGCCATATTTCACTGGCAGCGCGCAGATCGGCTTCGCTTATATCTCGTTCGGCACAGGGCATATCATTTTGATGGGCAAGCTCCAGAATTAAATCGCGGGTTATGCCGGGCAACAACATAGGACTGGTCGGTGGCGTCACAATTACGCCATCCTGCACAATAAAGACGTTACTTGCGGCGCCTTCGGTCGCCCTACCATCACGAATCAGAATGGCTTCTGCCGCACCTTCGATAGCGGCCTGCTGGCGTAACAATACGTTAGCCAGCAAGGCTGTTGCTTTTATATTGCACGCCTTCCAGCGAATATCGTCCAGTGTAATAGCAGATACGCCCGGCTCCAGTTTTTCCCTTGAAACGGCTTTCATGGGATTTGCCATGACAAAAACCGTCGCGACTAAATCCGCTGCAAAGGCATGATCCCTTACCGGTGCCGCTCCCCGCGAGACCTGCAAATAGACAGACTGATCCTGACCCTCATTTTTAGCCAACAGGGTCTGCAATATTTCTGTCCATTGCTGCTGACTCAGGGGATTGTTAATACGCACGGCATCAAGACTGTTTTGCAGTCTACGCAGGTGTTCATTGAGTCGCAGCAAGTGGTTGCCATAAGCAGGGATAACTTCATAGACGCCATCACCAAACAAAAAACCACGATCAAGCACGGACACCTTTGCTTGCTCAATGGGCATAAACTGGCCATTTAAATACACTGTCGACATTGGCGATCTACACTCGCAGAAAAATTGCCAGCAATTACTGGAACAACTGAATAATTTGATCTTTGGTACGCTGCCAGATGCTACCTTCTCCAACTGACTGCAACGCAACTAATGGCCGGCTAATAATCTCCTCGCCGTGCAATGTTACTCGTACGGTACCTAACTGCTGACCTTTCTGAACTGGCGCTTCGATGTCTTTATTAACATCCATCACCGCATCCAGATGCTTGTACTGTCCTCTTGGAATAGTAACGTGTAAATCTTCCTGCAAACCAAGATTTAAATTTTCACTATCGCCTTTCCAGATACGCGTTTTGTTCAGCCCTTCACCCGCCGAATACAGTTTATTGCTTTCATAAAAGCGGAAACCATAGCTCAACAGCGACTGGCTGACATTGGCGCGTGCTTTTTCGCTACGAGTACCCAGCACAACGGCGATGAGACGCATATCGTTACGTAATGCGGATGACACCAGGCAATAGCCTGCCGATTCAGTATGGCCGGTTTTTATGCCATCAACGGTTTTATCTCGCCATAATAATTTATTGCGATTGTATTGCTTAATGCCATTGAAACTATATTCCTTAACCGCATACAACTTGTAATGCTCAGGAAATTCATTAATCACCACTTTCGCTAAAGTCGCTATATCTTTTGCCGTAGTCAAATGTTTCTTATCGGGCCAGCCGGTGCTGTTAACGAAATTGGTACCAAGCATACCCAAAGACTGGCCATACTGATTCATCAAGTCTGCAAATGCGGATTCACTACCTGCTATATGCTCTGCTAGCGCAACACTTGCATCATTACCGGACTGGATAATCAAACCTTTAAGTAAATCCTCAATAGTGACCTGCTTGCCCACTTCGAGAAACATTTTTGAACCTTTCATACGCCAGGCTTTTTTACTAATCGTGACTTTTTCTTCCAGGCTAAGTCGACCAGCTTCCAGTTCCTTATAAACAACATACGCGGTCATTAATTTGGTAATACTGGCGGGTTCTATTTTTTTATCAATATTTTTTTCTGCCAGCACTCTGCCACTATCAGCATCAATAAGCAGAAAACTTTTTGCAGCTATTTTTGGCGGAGATGGAACAGGTGCAAGAGCAGCATGGACGGAAACAAAAAACAGTAAACTTGTGACAATAAATACGGACTTAACTAATTTGGTCATTTTCATAAAAGCTGACATTCTCCACTCACTATATGTTTAAGTTGGATATATTTAATCAGTCACAACACGGGCTGCATTGTGACCGATATCATTTAAATTTTTCAGCACCTGATAGGCGAGATCGACACTGGGTATTGGACCGATGCGAACCCGGTAAAGTTTTTTACCGTCAGACTCAACAACATGTACCCGCACGCTATTGAAACTATTATCACGCAAATTTACCGCAACCTCTTCGGCGGCATTTTCACTGCCCATTGCCGCCACCTGCACATGAATTTTTCCATCATTAGCTGTCTCGGGCAAAACTACCGAACTGGTATTTAAATCTAGTGCGCTGGTATTGATCGCTCTGATTTCAACTGGCCCGGTACCTGCTCCAGAAATACCCAGCTTCCTGGCTGCTGCATAGGACAGATCAATAATTCTGCCGTCATGAAAAGGGCCGCGATCATTCACTTTGACAATGACTTTGCGGCCATTTTTCCTATGGGTTACCTCGACATAAGTAGGCAACGGTAATGATTTATGTGCGGCCGTCATCGCGTACATATTGTAAGGTTCGCCACTGGATGTTTTCTGACCATGAAACTTGGTGCCATACCAGGAGGCCTCGCCCTGCTGGGTAAATCCATTGCTGTTTTTCATGACCTGATAGGTTTTGCCCATCACGGTATAGGATTCGGGATTGCCGTACCGACTCAGGGGTTCATTCACCGGCACCGCATTTTTTATTTCATCGGCTGATTTATAGAAATCCGATGGCGCACTATCATGCGTGGCGCATGAATTAATAAAAAAAACACTAATAAAAAATACAATACTGGTGCGCATCAATCTCTCGAGCGATATTTGCTGGCTACAGCCTGACCCAGTTGATATACAGCCATAGCATATAACGGACTATGATTATATCGGGTGATGACATAGAAATTCTCCAATCCCAGCCAATACTCATTGCCTCGACTACCCTCAAGCTTTAGTAAGGTTGCCATTTGACTGTCATTGAATGCTTTTACTGGTGTCACACCCAATTGCTTATAGTCACCAATTGCCTTATGCGGGCGCATATTTTTACTGCCCAGCCCATCGGCTGGTTTGGCAACCGAGGCTCGACTCACTATCGGCTGACCACCTTTCCAGCCATGACGACTAAAATAATTTGCCACACTACCGATAGCATCGGCTGTGCTATTCCATAAATCACGTTTGCCATCACCATCGAAATCAATGGCATAAGCACGAAAGCTACTGGAAATAAATTGCGGCATACCCATAGCACCGGCATAGGAACCTTTTAATGTTCGCGGATCTACTTTTTCTTCCCGGGTCATTAACAGATATTCTTTCAATTCCTTACGAAAAAACCGTTCTCTCCTGTCTCTTCTTTCCTGGGTTGTGTTTTCCAGCGGGTAGTCAAAACCCAGCGTGGTTAATGCATCCAGCACCGGATAATTACCTGCACGTTTACCATAAAAAGTTTCCACGCCGATGATGGCAACAATAATTTCCGCGGGTACGCCATATTTCTGTTCTGCACGCTGCAAAGTTTCAGCATGTGTTGCCCAGAACTCAACGCCTCTGTTAATACGTTTTGATGTGATGAATATAGGCCGATAATCTTTCCAGGGTTTTGCTTCAGCCGGGCGCGCAATCGCTTCTAATGCGCTTTTCTGTTGTTGCACATCCTGCATCCAGAGACTCAGTTGTTGCTCATCAAAGCCATGTTGACTGACCATATCAGCAATAAATTCCTTCACATCCGGACGCTTGCTGTAATTAGCATTACTGACCGCAGGTAAAAGCAAAAAAGAAGTCAGTAACAATGTGTGTAATCGTTTCATATTTATGCAAAATCTCATCGTGCTTTGAGTATCATTTCCCGTTATTTTCATCATTTTGACCACAATCGTCGGTGTGAGTTTATTGACATCAGGATGCCAAATCCAGCCATCAGAGTCACCATCGATGTACCGCCATAGCTTATCAGGGGTAATGGTACCCCAACCACCGGCAAAATGCCTGAGACCATGCCCACATTAACAAACAAATAGACAAAGAAGGTCAGACTCAAACTCCCTCCGAGTAATCTGCCATAAGTATCCTGTGCCTGCGCGGCGATTATCAGTCCTCGTATAATAATAAAACCGTACAGACTTAATAACACTATGCCGCCCAACAGCCCAAATTCTTCTGCGAAAACCGCAAAGATAAAATCCGTAGACTGCTCAGGTAGAAAATCAAGGTGCGACTGGCTGCCATTCATCCAGCCTCGGCCATAAATACCGCCGGAACCGATGGCGATTTTAGACTGGATAATATGGTAGCCGGCCCCCAGTGGATCACGTTCCGGATCCAGAAAAGTCAGCACCCGATTGCGCTGATATTCGTGCATGAAGTGCCAGAGCACCGGCAATAACGATGCCCCTGCTATGCCTAACACAACAATCAGCCGCCAGCTTAAACCGGCAAGAAAAATAACAAAAAAACCCGCTGCAAAAATTAGCAATGAGGTTCCCAAATCCGGCTGCCTGGCAATTAACAGGGTCGGCACAATGAGCAGCGTGGCCGCAACTAATAACGATTTATAGCTTGGCGGCAAAGGCCGTTCCGAGAAAAACCAGGCAACCATCATCGGTGTTGCCAGCTTCATCATTTCAGATGGCTGAAATCGCACAAAACCGAGATCCAGCCAGCGCTGCGCACCCTTACCTACATCACCCGCCACCAGCACCAGCACCAGTAAAATCACCCCGATACCGTATATCCAGGGCGACCAGAAGCGATAGGTAGACGGGGGGATTTGAGCAAGGATGAGCAAGACCGCAAACGCCAGTACCAGACGGGTTGTTTGCCGGTTGATTAATGCAATCGACTGATCGCCGGCACTGTATAGCACGCCCATGCCGGTCGCGGTGAGCAGAAATATCCCCATCAGCAGTAATGGATCCATGTGCAACAATTGCACGATCCGTGCTGTCAGGCTTTCACCGCCCTGATTCTGTCTAAACTGATTATTTCCGACCATTGGCCTTCTCTTTTTCCATCCAGGCATCAATCACTTTACGCGCGATTGGCGCCGCTACGCTGCTGCCATGACCGCCATTTTCAGCAATCACGGCCACGGCTATTTGGGGCTTATCCTGGGGGGCAAAACCCACAAATAATGCATGATCGCGTAATTTCCGGGCGACGGTTTCTTCGTCATACTCCTCATCCTGGGCAATACCAAAAACCTGTGCTGTACCGGTTTTCCCAGCCATTTGAAATTCTAGCCCCAGCCCCGAAAGCCGGGCTGTACCCCTGAGGCTGTGCATGACGCTAATCATGCCCTTGATAACATGACGCCAGTTGGCTGGACGCTGCAGATTAATCTGTTGCCGACTTTTTACTTCAATCTGCACCGTCTGCTGGCTATCAGGATACTGTATTTCATTCAATAAATGAGGCTGCATGGAAACCCCACGCATGCCCAAAGTAGAAGTGGCCGCAGCCAACTGTAATGGCGTGGTCAGCATATAACCCTGACCGATGCCTGTTATGAGCGTTTCACCGGGAAACCAGATTTTATTCCGGCTACGCTTTTTCCATTCCCTGGATGGCAACAGACCAGAGCGCTCACCGATGGTATCCAGACCGGTTTTCTGGCCAAATCCAAATTTCTGCATAAATGCATGGATGCGATCGATGCCCAGACGGTAAGCCAGCTCGTAATAGTAAACATCACAGGACTGTTCCAGGGCAACATTCAGATCAGTATGGCCATGACCTTCTTTTTTCCAGTCTCGATATTTTCGCTCTTCATTGGGCAGCAGGTAATAACCCTCACAAAAAATTTCTTCCTTATGCCCGATAACTTTGCTTTCCAGCCCGGCCAGTCCGACAAATGGCTTAATGGTTGAACCCGGTGGATACTGCCCCATCAACGCACGATTAAACAATGGTCGATCGACTGATTCCCGTAAGGCCTTATAATTTTTAACACTGATGCCGTGAACAAACAGATTAGGATCATACGTCGGCATACTGGCCATTGCCAGCACGTCCCCCGTTTCCGGTTCAATCACCACCACCGCACCGGTATATTCGCCCATCGCATCTTCAGCAACTGCCTGCAGCTCGGCATCCAGCGACAACACCAGGTTATTACCGGGGATCGGTGGTGTTTTCTCCAGCACACGCAGTATTCGACCCTCAACGTTGACTTCAACATTCTGGTAGCCAACAGCACCATGTAATTCATCTTCGTAATAGCGTTCAAGCCCCACCTTGCCAATATGGCTGGTGCCAGAATAGTTGGCCACATCAACTCGCTTTAGCTCTTCTTCGTCAATGCGACCCACATAACCGACAACGTGGACAGCGCGTTTCTCCAGCGGATAATAGCGACTCAGGCGGGCGGTTATCTCTACCCCCGGGAAGCGGTGACGATTAACAGCCAGTCGCGCGACTTCTTCATCGGATAATTTAGTACGCAGTGGCACACCTTCGAATTTCCGGCTGCGGCGCACGGTTTTTTTAAAGCGTTTAAGCGTGGAATCATCTAGCGTAATCAACTGTGCCAGCCCGTCCAGGGTCGCATCCATGTCTTTTATCTGCTCGGGAATAATTTCCAGTCGATAAGACGGACGGTTCTCGGCGAGCACCACGCCGTTCCGGTCATAAATCAGCCCCCGGTTCGGTGCAATCGCCATCAGCCTGACGCGGTTATTTTCCGACAGGGTTTTAAAATGCTTGTGCTCAAAATACTGCAAATCCACCAGCCGCAGTAACAGCAGCCCCAGCAGGAGCAAACTGAATATTGCGGCGACCAGGGCACGTCGCCTGAATAGCAGCGCCTCCTGATTGTGGTCTTTGATGACGGTGCGACTATACATCCGAATAGAAATACAGCTCACACAAAGTGCTGTGAATTATGCCCATGAATTTTTTACTAACCCCAGATACACGTCGCTATTTCATTCCCATACGATTATATCGCTCAATGCTGATAAGAATTTCCTGGTGAGTCTGTTCCGCCCCAAGCCAGTTTTCCACCTTGACCCATTTCCCCGATTCCAGCGCTTTGTATTGTTCAAAAAAATGCGTGATCTGCCCCAGCAGTCCGTCATACAGGCCAGCCGGCTGCTGGTTATCGTCATACAATTTGCTCAACAAACAGAAACTCCCCGGTTAATCAGTGACCCGTACGACACAAAACGCATACATTGAATTCATAATAACCTGAAGATTCAAAGACCTGTATTGCACGAAGACAAGCTGCAGATTTGTCCGGAGTGACTTTTCCGGGATTATATCAATAACTCTGCACAGAATACTCGACATTGTCCCCGCATTGATTACAATCCAGAATCATTTCAGATAAGCACAGGACCATTGGGGGATCCACTGCCATGAGAATCGTACTGTTGGGAGCACCAGGCTCTGGTAAAGGCACACAGGCCAAACAACTGGTCGACAAATACAATGTACCTCAAATTTCCACCGGTGACCTGCTTCGAGCAGCCGTCGTTGCCCAGACACCTCTGGGCAGACAGGCTAAAGCCATTATGGATGCTGGCCAGTTAGTCCCTAATGAAATTGTACTGGGCATGATTCGTGAGCGCCTGAACAACCCCGATGCCCGAAATGGCTTTATTCTGGACGGTTTCCCCCGCAATACGCAACAGGCAGAAGCGCTGGACAATTTATTAAAAAACCTTGGACAGCCCATCGATACGGCACTGTTAATTGACGTTGATTTCGATATTCTGATGCAACGCCTCACTGGCCGCCTGTCCTGCGAAAGCTGTGGCGAAGTCTACAACACCTTTACCAATCCACCGGTAATGGAAAATGAATGCGATAAATGCGGCAGCAAACTACACCACCGTTCCGATGACAACGAAGACACTATTGGTAAACGTCTACGCGTGTATGAATCACAGACACAACCCGTGGTCGATTTTTATCGCGACCAGAAGAAACTGGCGTCAGTAGACGGCAAAGGCGACATCAGGGACATATTTAAAGACATCCTGACAGCACTGAAATCAGCCAGTAGAAGCCAGCCTGCACCATTAGTTGTGAAAACACCGGCACCCGCGCCGGTGGTGGTGGAACCCGCCCCTGCGCCTGTAGTGGTGAAACCTGCCCCTGCGCCTGTGCCGGTTTCTACTCCGATCGAGGAAAAACCGGTAGCCGCTGAAAAACCTGCACCTGCCCCAGCACAAGAACCGACTAAAGAGCCTGCTAAAAAAGATAAGCCAGCAGTTTCAACGGCAGAAACAGCTCCCACTGCTGCAAAAGAACCTGCCCCGAAAAAAGCACCCGCTAAAAAAACAGCTGCCAAAAAACCAGCAAAGAAAAAAGCCATCAAACCCGCGACCAGGAAAACTCCAGAAAAGAAAGCGCCGGTAACCAGGAAAAAAGCGGCCGCCACAAAGAAAACGGCAGCCCCCGCGAAAAAGGCCGCTCCACAGAAAAAAGCCACGGCTAAAAAGAAAGTTACCCGCAAAAAGTCGCCGGTAGCTAAAAAACCGATCCGCACTGACCCTGTCACAGCAATGAAAAACAATCTGAAAAAAATGCAGGATGAGCTCAAGCGGGTACAGGCAGAACTGAAACAGGTACAGAGCCGATCAGATGCGCTGCTGGCCATTGAAACCGGTAAAGACAAGGTGCGCGGCCAATTTTCTGCCGACTGGGAGAAAGATGTTTTGAAGCGGCTTAAAAAACTGAAATAAACCCGCAGCAGACCCTGTAGCCTCATCGTTACAAACCACCAGGGACGGTGGGGGTAACCCGGGTATTCGATTTCAACATGCTGACGACGCCCTGCAGGCTTCCTGTCTTAGCAAGTTTTCCGACTAACCATTGCCGCCCTGTGGGCATGCTAAATATTGATATTTTTAATAAAAAAACACAATTTCATAATTAAGTTAAAAATCTCAAATAAACCCAAAAATAAAACATAAATCATTG
Organism: Gammaproteobacteria bacterium; assembly: GCA_026195895.1. Taxonomy (GTDB): domain Bacteria; phylum Pseudomonadota; class Gammaproteobacteria; order SZUA-229; family SZUA-229; genus JAPHRO01. The sequence continues at coordinate 43,335 of JAPHRO010000030.1, read as the reverse complement.
TTTTTTCAATAAATAAACAAACTCACACAGCCATAAAAAACTTAAATCCCGTCGCAATTATTTACACTATTTATTATTTACATCCGTATATTTATATATTTTTCATTTAAATAACTAATTTTATAGATATCATGGAATCTGGAACATTTGCTGCTATAGTTAATTTCCACCTGTTCATCATGCAATCTTAAAAAACAGCACAAAACAGGCGTACTAAAAATAAAAATATAAGCATGGATGATGCAAGCCGTTAACCGGCATTGCCCCTGAACATGGAATTTAATATGAAAACACAGTTTCGCAGGAGCCCTGGACATGCTCAAAAACACAGTATTCGGCCTGGTTTTATTACTGGGCAATTCACTGGCCGCCACAGTACATGCTGATCCCGGCAACTCTCTAGTTGGTACCAGCTATCAACCTCTACTGGTTTATCAGGAAGCTCTCAATTATCTACTTGGGCGAAATGGAAAACAGAAATCTGCAGAAAAAGCGGCAGCACTGTTTAAGGCGCTGGCTGAAAGCAACTGGAGCTCAGCCCAGCACATGCTGGGCAATATGTATTTTTCCGGGAAAGGCGTCGAGAAAAATGACCTGCTGGCTTACAAATGGCTGAGCATCGCATCGCGCAACAACATCCGACTGGCGGAAGCTATAGCGGACAAGAGAAAACAGTTGAAAAGCAGATTATCCAGCAAACATCTACAGAAAGTAGAGCAATGGATTGCAGACTGGAAGCCTTCTCCAATCGGACAAAGCATGTAAACAGTCAGGACGGCCCCGCCCCGACTATCCGGCAAATAAACTAGGAGTTAGCTTCGGCTTCTGCCTGTGCCGTGGCTATGTCCTCTTTAACCTTGTCCATATCCAGGGTTTTTACCCGCTCAATGACTTCTTCAAGGCCGGTTGCCGGCAACATGCCTGCTTCGGCGAAAATAATAATCTGTTCGCGGAAGATCATCAGCGTTGGAATCGAACGAATTTGAAAATGCGCCGCAATTGCCTGCTCGTCTTCCGTATTTACTTTGCCAAAGACAACATCAGCGTGCTTCTCGGACACTTCTTCATAAATAGGACCAAATGACTTACAGGGTCCACACCAGGGTGCCCAGAAATCGATAATGACGATATCGTTGTCATTAACCGTGGATTCTAGATTCTGTTCATTAAGCTCGATGGTGGCCACAATATTCTCCTGCTGGGGACTGACTATATATTAGCGAAACAGTATAACACTTTAGTATTTCCTTATATATGGCCATATGTCGAGATTTCAAACTTATCTCTGTCGCTTGCCATATAACTGCTGATACAGGCCATCTCGATTAACCAGCTCATCGTGATGTCCTTCATCAATAATTCTTCCATTATCAAACACATAGGCCCGATCCGCCTGTTTAACCGCACTCAGCCGATGGGCAATGATCAAAGTTGTCCGGTTTTGTAAAAAGCCCTGCAAGGCCTGATGCAGGCGATATTCTGTCTCAGTATCCAGCGCCGAAGTTGCTTCATCCAGGATAACCACCTTAGGATCCATCAGGATCATTCTGGCTATCGCCAGTCGCTGACGCTGACCGCCGGAAAGCCGAATACCATTCCGGCCCACAATGCTATCCAGTTGCGCCGGCATTTCCTCGACCACATCCTTTAGCTGGGCTATTTCGAGGGCCTGCCATAATTTTGCATCATCAATCTGCTGCCCCAGATCAAGATTGCTTCGAATAGTGTCATTGAATAATGCGGGATGCTGCAGCACCGTTGCCACATGCTCACGCACCACATCCAGCCCTATATCGGTCACTGCCACCCCATCAAAATACAACTGCCCTCGGTGGGGGGGATACAAACCCAGTATCACCTGCACCAGGGTCGATTTACCCCCACCACTGGCGCCTACCAGAGCAATTTTTTCCCCGGGACGTATTTCAAGTGACACATTTTCCAGTACCGGCTCACCATCACCATAGGCGAAATCTATATCCTGCAAACGCAGTCCCACCGTGTGCTTGCCGGCAAAGGGATTCGCCTTGTGCGGATACTGCGGTTCCTGCTGTAAACCCAGCAATCGATTCAAACGGGACAGCGCGGCATTGGCAGAATAATAACTGTACTGGATACCCAGCACCTCCTGCACCGGCGACATCATGAACCAGAGATAGGCATACACGGCAAACATCTGACCGATGCTTAAACTGGAGAACACCACCATCAACATGCTAACGCCGCGAAACACTTCAAAGCCCATCAGAAACACAAAGAAAGACAAGCGGTTCGCGGCATCACTCTTCCAGCTAAAACTGGATGACCGCTGTTTGACCCCGCGCGCTTTATCGATCACCTGCAGAATATAATGACGCTCTCGATTACTCGCCCGGATCTGCTGGATGGCATCCAGCGTTTCACCGAGTGACTGCTGAAACAGTTCAAATGCAAAGTTTTCGTTTTTCTTTAGCTGTTTAACTTTTTTACCCAGCACCGTAGTGAAATAAATCACCATCGGATTCATCACCAGAATGAACAGGGCGAGCTGCCAGTGCATCCACAATAAAATCACCGCCACACCAACAATGGTCAATAGCGCAACGACAAATTTACTCAGTGCCGATCCGATAAATACATCGATCGCTTCCACATCAGTTACCAGATGCGAAGCCACGGCGCCACTGCCCAGGGTTTCGTATTCAGCCATCGAAATATACTGCAAACGCTTTAACAGACTACTGCGGATGCGATAGGTAATGTCTTTGGCGACCTGGGTAAATTCACGGGTTTGCCAGACCGCAAATGCCAGCCCGATAAAACGCAGTATCATGGTAACCAGCATAATCACCAGTATGTACAGCACCGGGCCCTGCCAGCTCTCGGGAAACATCTGATCCACCACGCCAACCATGACCCCCGGCTGCTGCAACAGCACTTCATCGACCAGCAAGGGCATCAGCAGCGGCACGGGCACGCTGACTAGAGCCGCCAGTATGGCAATGATGTGCGCATGAATAAGGAGTTTTTTATGGCGGCGCGCCAGCTTGATCACATACGACCAGCTATATTGTTGCAGCGTCTCCTGCTGCAATTTTTCCAATGATGATTCATCGGATATGAGTTGATGTTCAGGTACAGACATTCGCTTCAGTAAACAAGTGAGACATGCTGCAGCATTATGACATTATATTCAGCCGATGATTAAGCAATCTGTTGTCGTTTTAACTGACTCACTGACTATACTGTAGATATTTAGCAGCCATCACTCATCCTATGCCATATATTCTTGTCATTGATCAGGGCACCCATGCATCACGTGCGATGCTGTTTTCATCAAATGGTGAAATAGTCGATAAAGCCAAAGTTGAGATTAAGCTGCAGCAACTCAACCATACGCATATCGAACAGGATCCGGAAGAAATATTAACTTCGATTATCACCGCCCTTGGCCAACTGGATAAAAGCCGATTATCTGATACCCACCAGTGCTGCATTACCACGCAAAGATCAACCGTACTGGCATGGAATTCAACAACCGGCGAAGCATTGAGTCCAGCTATTAGCTGGCAGGACCGTCGCAGCCTGGACGACCTGCAACAATTTAAACCGCAGGAAAAACAGATCAAAGCCATTACCGGCCTGCCACTGTCGCCCCACTATGCAGCGGGCAAATGCCGCTGGCTAATCCAGCATAATCCGCAGGTTCAACAGGCGCTGCTAGATCAGCAACTACAGATGGGCACGCTGGTCAGTTTTTTACTCTATCATCTGATTTCAGGAAACCCGCATTTGATTGATCATAGCAATGCCAACAGAACCCTGCTGTTTGATCTGGCAGCATTGCAATGGTCGGAAAAATTATTCCATCTGTTTGATCTACCCCACGCTATTTTTCCTGAATGCAAACCCATGCTTTATCATTATGGCAAACTCAATTTTCACCCCATCCCGGTTACTGCCGTCAGTGGTGACCAGAGCGCCGCCTTACATGCGCAGGGTGTCGTACAACAGGGTCACGCCATTATCAATATTGGTACCGGCGCCTTTGTGCTTGCCCCCTGCGACAACATAATAACCAACACCGATTTGCTCTGCGGCATTGGCCTGACAACAGACACAAGCTGTACTTATCTACTTGAAGGCACGGTCAACGGTGCGGGGGCGGCCCTTAGCTGGGCCGAGCAAAAATATCCCGTTAGCAATCTATTTCAGCAGTTACCCGACTGGTTAGATAAAGAACAGTCGCCACCCATATTTATCAACACTATTGGCGGTCTGGGATCACCGTGGTGGAAAAGCGGCTGCCCTGCGTATTTTATCGACGATCAATCGGCATCCATCGAAGCTCGATTTGTCGGCGTCATCGAAAGCATTGTTTTCCTGTTACAAACCAATCTCGAACAAATGCAGCAACATATCAATCTGCAGCAACTAAAAATTTCTGGCGGCCTGTCTCAACTGGATGAGCTGTGCCAGAAACTGGCTGACCTGAGCAAACTGCCCATTGCACGAATGACGGAAACCGAAGCCACCGCTAAAGGTGCGGCATGGCTTGCAGCAGGCTGCCCCAGCGACTGGCACAAGCCACAGACTGAGCAAATATTTCTTCCCCGAAGCCAGCCAGAACTTGTTGCCCGTTACCAGAAATTTTGCCATGAAATCCACAGTCTCTGAGATTCCGACTACAATAAGCTTTAAGTAATAACAAGAGATTTGCCAATATGGCCATACCCCACCTGGTCGCACATCGCGGATTCATGGATCAGTATCCGGAAAACACCCTGATTGGCATAGAAACCGCATTTCAATGTGGCGGCTGCTATGTCGAATTTGACGTGCAATGCACCGCCGACGGGAAATTTGTTGTGTTCCATGACACCGAACTCGAGCGCACCACCGGCGTCAGCGGCAATGTTTTTGAGATGACTCAAAAGGAATTAAAAAAGATTCGCGCCCACGAACCGAATCGTTTTTCGCTGGCGTTTTTTAATCAACGCATACCCACACTTGAGGAAGTCGTTCGGCTGTTGCAGCACTATCCGAAAGTAACTGCATTCATCGAAATCAAGGAAGAAAGCCTGCAGCAATTCGGCATCAAAAACATAATGCCGGCACTACTTAAACAACTGGAAATCATTCACCAGCAATGCGTCATTATTTCTTTCGATGCTGCTGCGATAAATTATGTTAAGGACCATAGCGATTTTCAGGCGGGCTGGGTGCTGAATAATTACGATGATGAAACTTTCAGTAAAGCAAATCAGCTAAAACCAGAATACCTGATTATAAATCACCGAAAAATACCCACCAACGAAGCGCCCTGGCAGGGTGAATGGCACTGGATGATTTATGATGTAACCGACCCTGAACTGGCCATTCATTACGCCAGCCACAATATCCCACTCATAGAAACTCGCGACATATGTAGCATGCTGGAGCACCCGGTTCTGGCGCTCAATACATGTCAACATGATCTATGACCTGATCATAATTGGCGGCGGCATACACGGTGCCGCCTGTGCCCGTGAAGCTGCACAACAGGGTTATAAAGTACTGGTACTGGAACAATATGAAAAGCCGGGTCTCGGCACTTCGAGCAAATCCAGTAAACTTATACATGGTGGCCTGAGGTATCTTGAATCCGGTCAATTCAAACTGGTGCGCGAGTGCTTACAGGAACGAAAACATTTATTAGCCAGTGCACCAGAGCTGGTAAAGCTGGTGCCATTTTATATTCCCGTTTATACCGAAAGCCGCCGCTCAAGCTGGCGCATCTGGCTTGGACTCGTCATCTATTCCCTGTTCAGTGGCAAGGGATTTAAAATTATTCCCAGGCATCAATGGCAAACACTGGACAATATAAAAACCGGCAATTTAAAAACGGTATTTCAGTATTATGATGCGCAGACAAATGATCAGCAGCTAACAGAAAAAGTCATCACTCAGGCACAACACCTGGGCACACACATTGAGACCAGCGCTTTATTTACATCCGCCGAATGTTCTAAGGATTACTGCACCATTTCTTATCTAAAAAACCAGCAACATAAAACCATTAACAGCCGGTTAATTATCAACGCAGCAGGCCCCTGGGCAAATCAGATTTTACAAAAAATCACGCCGGCACAAACCATCCGTGACGTAGACCTGGTATTAGGCACGCATATTGTCGTTGCCAACCAGTTACAACAGGGCATGTATTATCTGGAGTCGCCAACTGACGGGCGTGCAGTATTTGTTATGCCCTGGCAGGGACAAACGATGATTGGCACAACTGAACATTTTTTCAATCATTCTCCCGACATGGTTGAACCACCAGAAACTGATATTTCATATCTTATCGATGTGTATAACCATTATTTCAACCAGCCTGTAACAAGATCACAGGTTAGCGATGCTTTTGCTGGTTTACGTGTACTACCAAAACAGACGGGGAATATTTTCTCAAGGCCACGAAATACCATTATCCATTACGACAGACTCAAGCCTGTGGTTTTTACGCTTTATGGTGGCAAATTAACGGCACATCGAGCCACAGCCCGACAAGTCATTGCCGTAGTAAATAAATTTTTGAAATAGGATCGTCTGGTAATTAAAAAACCGTCAACTGCGTTTGCCAGCACCGGCGGTTTAACAGGCCTGACCAGATAATCATCAAACAAAGATTCTTTCGATTGCACATCTTTAGCCTTAATTGAAGATACAGACAGGCCTATTAGCGAAATATATTCCAGCATATTGTCATTCCTGATAATCCTGGTAGCGATGACGCTGGCCATTCATCTGATCTATTTCATCTGATCTATTTCAAACAAATCAACATTTTTATAGAATAGCCCTCCCTTCCCAAACCGGAAAAAGATTAATGAGTAAACTGGAAGCACTAATTTTTGATGTCGATGGCACCCTGGCAGATACCGAACGCGATGGCCACCGCGTCGCTTTTAATCAGGCATTTGAAGAATATGATCTGGACTGGTACTGGGATGAAGAACTCTACGGCAAGCTACTGGCAGTTACCGGTGGCAAGGAACGCATGGCGTATTACCTGGAGAAATTCAATACTGCATATCCACAGAATGAAACAACGCCTGAGCTCATCAGGGAATTACATGCAGCCAAAACCCGTCATTACACCGAGCTACTGGCCACCGGCGCCATCCCGCTGCGGCCCGGCGTAAAACGACTCATAACGGAGGCGCGTGATAAAAACATGCGCCTCGCGGTGGCGACTACCACCACACCAGCCAATGTTACCGCCCTGCTGGAACACGCACTGGCGCCGGGTTCGACTGAATGGTTCGAAGTCATTGCCGCTGGCGATATTGTGCCGGCTAAAAAACCGGCCGCGGACATCTACACCTGGGCACTGGAAAAAATGAACTTGCCGGCAGACGCCTGCCTGGCTTTCGAAGATTCGAGAAATGGCATTCTGTCATCCCAGGGCGCCAGGCTGAAAACCATCATTACCGTAAATGGCTATACTGAACAGGATAATTTCGATGGCGCGGCCATCGTACTGGATAACATGGGTGAGCCAGATCAGGGTTTTAAAACGCTAGCTGGCGACAATCATGGTTTCAGCTATGTTAATCTCGACATGCTTGAACAAATTCACAGTAGCGCATAATGGTTCATCAACATACGTTTAACCTGTCTACCCTGGGCCGAGGCACATCGAACATCACCCGCCAGATTGAAGACATTATTCGGCAGTGTGACATTCGCGTTGGCCTGGTGAATATTTTTGTCCAGCACACCAGTGCCTCGCTTATTCTCTGTGAAAATGCAGACCCTAGCGTGCGCAGTGATCTTGAATATTTTATGGAAAAAATCACCCCGGATGGTGATCCGATGTATGAGCACCGAGATGAAGGCCCCGATGATATGTCCGCACATGTTCGCACGGTATTAACCGACAGCAGCCTGAGCATACCGATCAACAATGGCAGCGCCCTGCTCGGCACCTGGCAGGGGATTTATCTGTGGGAACACCGAACCCACCCCCACACCCGGCGCATTACCGTCACTGTCTACGGTGAGTAAAAAACATCCCTTAGGCTATACTTTTAGATAACTAACACGGAGTAAAGTCATGGCGCAATCAGCACCTGAAATTAAGAACGATGAACTCTACCGCTTACTACGCGAAGGCAAGGTAGAAGAATTCAACCAGCGCAAAGCCGCGGGTGAAACCTGTGATTTAACCGGTGCTGATTTTCGAGGCGTCCATCTGAATGGATTAGACGCCGACGGACTGGACCTTAGCAACAGTTATTTCCGCATGGCTAATTTACGCGGCATAGACTTCTCTAAAGCCAATCTTGAAGGCGCCAGTATTCACGGGGCACAAATTTCGGGGGCTTATTTTCCAGCCGAACTGGAAGCCGCAGAAATCAATTTATCGCTGGAGCATGGTACGCGCTTACGTTATCGCCAGTGCAAATAAAGTCCTAGCCAGATACTGACAATGACGCTATCCAGGCACAAAGAAAAATCAGGCCCTAATCAACCACCACGGTCAGTCAGTCAATCATATCGACAGACCGACTTGCTAAAAGCCATTGCCTGACCCAGACTTCAGCTATCACACTACCGCCATACAATAATGGAAAACAGCATTAAAAAAGAATTCGAACAATTTCTTCGCCAGCCAGACGAAAATATCGATCTCGCAGAAGGTGCACTCATGGTCGCACGCATGGAATACCCCGACCTGGATGTAAACAGCTACCTGGATCGCATCCATTCACTGGCCGACGAGATTCGCAATCGCCTGCCAGAAAATCCAAATGCCGGCGATACCCTGACCCAGCTCAACAGGACGCTATTTGACGAACTGGGTTACGAGGGCAATTCAGAGCATTATTACGACCCCAAAAACAGCTTCCTCAACGATGTACTGGAACGCAAACTGGGCATCCCCATTAGTTTATCCATTTTATATATCGAACTGGGCAAAGAACTGGGGCTGCCATTAGCCGGCGTCGCCTTTCCCGGGCACTTTCTGGTTAAGCTGGAAATTGATGACGGCGCGATTGTGCTTGATCCCTATTTTGGCGGCATCTCACTGAGCGAAGATGATCTGGAAGATCGCCTGCAGGAATTTTATGGTGACAAATTAAAAAAATCCCACTTTTACGGATTATTGGCCACCAGCAGCAATAAGGATATTATCGTGCGGGTACTGCGTAATTTAAGAAACCTGTACATGCAAAATGAAAACTGGGCAAAAGCCCTGCCCATGGCAGATTATATTGTCAGTCTGGATTCGGATAAATCCGATGCGCTGAAAGCCCGCGGCGCCATTTACAATGAACTGGAATGTTACCAGGCCGCGCTCAACGATTTTCAGGCATACCTTAAAACCTCACCCAACGACAAGGCGGCGCAATACATACGTGCCCGCATTATGGAACTGGCCGATATCTGTCGTCATATTAGCTAATCTGGATGCCCGCTCCATTCCGGAGTAAAATTCCACTATGGACATTAAACAGGATCTTATTCGCCATTATCACTGGCTCAGACAGTACGGCTACAACGACTCCCATTCCGGCAACGCTTCCGTGCGCGACGGTGACCAGTTCTGGGTGACACCAACCGGGGCCTGCGCCGACCTGCTTGAAGCTAAAAACCTGGTTGCCTGCTCCTGTTCGGTTAATGGAGAACTGGGCGAAGGTGCGTCGCTGGATGCCAAACTGCACGCGCTGGTGTACCAGAAAAACCCCACAGCCAATGCCATTCTACACAGTCACGGCGCTTACAGTGTGGCCATGACCATGCAGGGCGAGGACTTTATGCCGCAGGATTTTGAAGGCCAGTATTATTTTGATCGTATCCCGGTTATCTCCATCCCCTATGATCAATACCTGGAACTGGCCGCCGATGCGATATCGGATGCACTGGCCAGCCACAAGGTCGCGGTAGTGCGTGGCCATGGCGTATACGCCGCCGCCGAATCCATCAATCTGGCTTACAAATGGACCTGCTCGTTCGAACTCTCCGCTAAAACCTGTTTTATTGCGCAACAGGCGGGCACGTTGTAGCCGATGACAAATCAAACCAACAAGCCCGTTGTGCTGTGTTTTTCCGGACTCGATCCAACCGGCGGCGCCGGCATTCAGGCTGACATTGAAGCCATTGCGGCACAAAGCAGCCATGCAGCGCCAGTAGTGACCGCATTAACGGTGCAAGATACGAATAATGTAAAAGATTTCGCACCGGTAAAGGCTGAAATTATTATTCAACAGGCCCGTGCCGTGCTGGAAGATATGCCCGTTGCCGCCATTAAGCTGGGGATGCTGGGGAGTGCTGAAACCGCAGAAGCTATTCACAGTATTTTAACCAGTTATCCAGACATCCCGGTTATTTTCGATCCGGTGCTGGCAGCCGGCGGTGGCGCCAGCTTATCACAACAGAATTTGATCGAAGCCATTCAATCTCTGCTGCTTCCTCTCTGTTATCTGGTAACACCGAATACCCATGAACTGCATAAGCTTACCGCAGAAGCGGACACCGACAGTGCCGCTGCCATGCAATTATTAGACATGGGTACTGAATATGTACTGGTGACTGGCAGCCATGCAGATACCAAAGATGTACAGCATCATCTATTTGGCAATTTCCGCTGCCTGAACAGTTTCTCATCCGAACGCCTGGAGCATGAATACCATGGCTCGGGCTGCACCCTGACCTCAGCTATTGCGGGCCTGCTTGCTCAGGGCCATGACATCAGCCAGGCTATCCGGCGCGCGCAAAACTATACCCTGCAATCATTGAAAGACGCACACTCTCCGGGCAGTGGACAATTAATTCCCAACCGTTTTTACTGGAATAAATAACTCGACCATGAAGCAACTACATGGCTTATATGCAATTACCAGCGCCAACCTTCTTATTCAGGAAAATTTTATTGAAATTGTCGAACAAACACTGTCAGGTGGCGCGCGTATTATTCAATATCGTGATAAAACCAGTGACACTAATAAACGTTTCGAGCAGGCCCTGCAGCTAAAAAAACTGTGTGATCAACATCAGGCCTTGCTGATTATTAATGACGATATTGAACTGGCGTTTGAAGTCAATGCCGACGGCGTTCACATTGGCAGCAACGATGAATCTATTGATCAGGCGAGACAGAAATTAGGCCCTGAAAAAATCATCGGCGTGTCCTGTTACAATAAACTCGAACTGGCCCAGCAGGCCAAAATCGAAGGCGCCAACTATATTGCTTTTGGTAGTTTTTTCCCCTCACCCACCAAGCCTGAAGCGGCAACAGCCGATCTAAGTCTTATTCATCAGGCAAAAACACTAAATATCCCGATTTGCACTATTGGCGGCATTACCCATGCAAATGCGCCCCAGTTAGTCGCTGCCGGCGCAGATATGCTGGCGGTGATTTCGGACATATTCGACGCAGCCGATATCCGCGCAGCCAGTCAACGCATAAGCCAGCTACTGGATAATAAAACTAATCTCTAAAAAGCCAATTGTTCATATTAGTAATCAACTGACTCAGATCAATACCCCTGACAGACAACATTTTAAAATTTAATTAACCTTTCAGGAAATATTTATTGCGCACCAGGATTAGCAAGGGGATGGAATATGAAAAATCGATCCAGTATCTACAAATTTTTAATTCAATTTTCTGCACTGGGTGTTGTAGTTGCCGTTGGACTGCTTAGTATTATTGGCACCGGTAGCAATAGCTATACACAAACCACCCTATCGTGCATCGGAAAAAGCCAGCACGTGCGCACCGGCTCGCGAGTCATTCTGGATGGACGCTGTAGCGATTTCACCGAAGCCGCACCCGATACCGCCTATCTGGATTTTATCTGGCAATTAACCTCCAAACCTGCAGATAGCAGCAGTGTCCTGACTGATTTCACCATGATGAGCAGTTTTATAGCGGATGTAGACGGCGAATATGTTGCTACCCTGAAAACTTCAACGGGCGCCAACCAGGAATCGATCACCACCAGAATCACCGCCTATACCGGCAATGCCAGACCGGTTGCCGAAGCGGGCGCCTACCAGGAAGTGAGCGTCGGTGACACCGTGCAACTCAATGGCACTGCGACCGATGCCGACGATAACTCACTGTCGTATAACTGGAGTTTCCAGCCAGGCTCTGCTTCAGCCACACTTTCCAGCACAACATCAGCCACAACCACATTTGTTGCTGATAGCGATACTGATTACATGCTCGACCTGGTCGTCAATGATGGTGCCGTCGATAGTGCGAGCAATACTGTGATTATCCGATCAAAAAATAGCGACTTTTCACTACCGGTTGCCGTAGCCGGCACCGACCAGTTCGTTAATATCGGTAGCCAGGTGCAACTCAATGGCCAAAACAGTTACAGCGCCTATGGCAACCCCCTGTCCTATAACTGGCGCATGCTTTATCGACCCACGGGCAGTTCCACACAGCTAACCGATAAAACAGGCATGCAGCCTTCTTTCATTGCCGATGTCGCAGGCGCTTATCTGATTCGACTGCGCGTCAACGACGGCTTTCGTGACAGCAGTCGATCGCTGGACGATATCTACGAAGATCGCGTGGTCGTCATCGCCAGCAATAATCAGCTACCCATTGCCGATGGCGGCGTCGATCAAAGTGTCAACACCGGGGTCACTGTCAACTTAAACGGCAATGGCAGCAGCGATCCCGAAATGCAAACCCTCACTTATGTCTGGACGTTGATTAAACAACCGACGGGAAGCACGGCTGCCCTGTCATCATTAGACACACAAACTACTCAGCTCACGCCGGATCGTGATGGCAATTATCTGGTTCGGCTAGTGGTCAATGATGGCACTGATGATAGCTATCCGGATATTGTTCGTATATCCACCACCAGCTTACCAGGCGCCTGCTCAACGCCACTGTCGCTGGTAACCGCTTTGCCATTTGCACCAGACATGGGTGAAGTGGCAACTTATATTCAGATTGATGCAGCCGGCAGTGATGAAATAAGCGCGACAGCAGGAGGTGGCCCCATTCCCGATTCGGTGGTTTATCAGGCCATAATTCCTGATGGCACCAATTTCCCGGATCAGGCCGAATTCACGATACTTCTTCCTGCGGTTTGGGAAGAATTTAGTCGAAGCCATGCAAATCCGATTAGCGATATTAACTCACCATCCTTCGTGGTGCGTAATATTGCGGATAACATGTATTACCGAATTGATGCCGCCTTTACGGGTACCGTTATGGCCGAAGTTCAAATTGAAACCCTTAGCGGTTGCCGTTGCGGCGCAAACCCAGGAGATTGCCCTTAATAGAAATCAAATCATCAGCCAGAAAAATGATTCAATATAAATGGACAAATAAGAACAGGACACTCCTGTTAGTAGCAGCACTTTCGGCGCTATTAACAGGTGTGTTGTTATATCTCACAACTCGATTACACCAACAACCACTTTTCCTCAATTACCTGCCGGAAACAAATCTCATGCCGCAGGTCTTTTCGAACAGCATCATTTACTCAATACCCTCTTTTCTGCATATTTATGCTTTTATTCTTTTAAGCACTGCGGTTATTTCTGCAAATATTATAACTCTGCGTCTGATTTGTATTTTCTGGCTGGTGGTAGAGTTGCTATTTGAAATTGGTCAGCAACCATCAATGACGGACTCTATTATTGACATACTACCCGACTGGTTTAATCACGCTATCGCCAATTATTTTATCTATGGCCATTTTGATATGCTGGATGTTTCAGCTTTGATACTGGGGGTGATAGCTGCCTATTTCACCGTTGTTATTAGCCTGACCAGGCAACAGTCAAATTAAAACATATTAGTTTTTATACCCCGGAAAAAAGCTCGCCAAGTTGCACAACCATCTGTCCATAACCCTGCTCAACATATATTCCAAATTGCGCCACCAGCGAATAAGCAACTCCAAACTGGGCGACGGCAAATCCGGCAATCGTAAACTGGCTTAAACTAAACACGCCTATACCAAATTGCGAAATATTTATGACACCCATGCCAAACTGGCCAATGGAAATAATACCCTTTGCTGGCACCGGCATCTTATTCGGACGAAATTTAAACGATATATGTAGCAAAGGCCAACCCAGGAATGCTGCTGCTGATTTATATTCAAATCCCCAGCCATCCCATTTTTCTTTGGCTGGATAAGGCGCACCACATTGTGGGCAGCTAAAAGCCTGTTCACTCACTCGGTGCTGGCACTCACGACATTTTTGCATATCAATAGACCTTTATCATCCAGTAGCATACACAAGTATAGCTTATGCACTGGAACATCAGTCAGACCTGCTTGAGGCCAGAGACATATCGGTTTACCGCAACATACAAGACTCCGGAAAAAGCCAGTAGCACAACAATCATGGGTCCACTAGGTAAATCCAGCCAGGCCGACAACAATAAACCCAGGGCATAGCCGACTATGCCAATGACATAGGCATCGGTCAGTTTCTTTTCCCTGCCAGCTATTGAAACAAACAAAGCAGGCATTATAAGACTGGAAAACACCAGATATACGCCAACCAGTTGCACCGAAGTGGTTACTGCAATGGAAAACAATATATAGAACCAAATTCCGGATAATTTATTTTTCAAAAACAACCAGAATGCAACAATGCAGCCGGTAACAGTGGCGGCATAAATAAGCTGGTGAACATTAACCCATAGCACCTGGCCCACTAATAGTTCTTTTAAATGCTCTCCACCATGCGGATTATCAACCAATAACAAAATGCTTATGCAGGCACTGAGTACAAATACCACCCCAATAATTGCTTCCTGATAATTATCCCAGAATTTTTCTGTCCAGCTTAAAAATAATGCACCGGCTATAGCAAACAAAGCGGCAGATAATTGCACCATGTACGTCTGTTCTTCCCAGCCCATACTATAGGCAGCTATCACGCCCAAGCCCGCTATTTGAGCTATCGCCAGATCAATAAAAATAATACCTCGTGCTAACACTTTTTGCCCCAGAGGCACGTGGGTAATCAACACCAACAGCCCCGCAATAAAAGCAGGTCCCAGGATACTTAGTTCAAGACCATCCATCATTATTGCAATCCCGACACCAGCAGTTGAATAGTTTCATCAAACAGGGAAAACAAATCATGCGCTGTTTTACTGCCGCCCACAGTAAACGGCAATTGAACTTTTTTAATAGCGAGTTTACTCGATAACCAGTCGCTCGCTTTAGCCGGTTGATGTGCTGCATGAATAATCATTTTGGCTGGCGACACTTCCATCTGTTTTATAATTTTTGACAAATAGGCACTACTGGGTGGTATCCCGGGTCTGGGCTCGATTACAGCAACAACATTTAAACCTAACCAGTCGGTCATATACCCCCAGTTCCTGTGATATACAATCAGGGATTTTCCGCGCAAGACCGATGCCTCTTCTTCCCATCTTGCTATGGCTCGCTGCCAGCGTTGTATAAAATCGTCATAATTATTTTGGTACACAGCCGCATTGCCCGCATCAATTTGTTGCAATCGTTTTAATAAAATAAGTGCAATTTTTGAAATATTGTAGGGACTGGTTTGCACATGGGGATTGCCTTCCGCATGCATATCACCTTCACGACGATCCAGCCGGTCGGGCTTATCTTTGAGTGACAAATATTCTGTTACCATCAGATTGCCAGGTTTTCCTGGCTGTATTTCAGCATTAGCCGTTTTTCGTAACAGAATAGGCAACCAGCCAATTTCCAGTTCCGCACCCGTGCAGACCAGTAAATCTGCGCGTCGGGCCCTGGCTAATAAACTGGGCCGCGCCTGGATATGATGTGGGTCCTGCAATCCAGTGGTGGCAGAAAAAACTTTTATTTTTTCCCCGCCCAGTTCTTTTGCCAGTGAAGCCCACTCCGGCTCACATGTAAATACATTAAGCTGGGCGTTTACCATGTTCGCGTATGCGAACATGGCCATAACAAATATAAATTTTATTACTTTATGCATTACAGTCATCCTTTACTAAAATTGATGTGCGCCATGAGAACCCATGCTCACCGTGTACTGCACAAACCATTGGTTATTAGCAACAAGGGTCGATTCGTCACGATTAAACTGCAATCGAATTCGACTAAATTCCGTAGGCACCCACTCAAGCATCGCAGAAATGCGTCTGGGATCATGCCCTTCATCGTGCAAACCTGCCGCTTCTAACACACTCTCATCAGATGCCCGATTATCAGAACTCAATGCGTCATAGCGTAAACCGGTTCGCCACTGACGGGCAAACTGGTAAACACCCTGTAAATACCAACCTGTTTGCTCTCCATCATACGATGTGCTTTCCAATGGATCAGAACCTTCAAGCTCAACATCACCCTGTTCATCACGCAGAATATATTCAAACTGTAATTTAAAATTTTTGTTCACCGGGTTTCCATTGGGCGCCCATTTATAAACCAGATCCAGCGCACTCATGTTACTTTCACCAATGAACACGGGAGTTTCCGCAGTGCCACCGCCATGATCATGGCCATGCCCGCCTTCCCGATGAATATTATCTGCCCGCCAATGACTGATGCCTGCCTGCCAGCTATTACTGTCATCAATGTCGTCACCAAATTCGACAAAAGCTGTCCAGGCACCAATATTGTCCTGCTCGCCACCTGCGGGAAACCGGCTGCCGCGGAATGCTTCAGCGCCAAACTGCAGGAACATGTCACTATCCGCCAGATATAAAAACTGCACGCCGTCATCAATTAAATGATTCCCCATCATCGCGCGATACACCAATGGCGCATCTGCAAAATCCCAGGCATGGGGATGTTGTTTATTAAGATAACCAAAATCAGAAAAAAAACGCCCAAGGGTAAGTGTTACACCAGACCCCAAACCCAGCGTCTGTAAAAAAGCTTCTTCCAGTTCAATTTCGGTTTCACCCTCGTGCTCGGCAATGGCTAAAGTCATTTTGCCGAAAAAGTAATTATCAATATTGGAACTGGCAGTTATCTCCGTATGACCGAGCGAAAAACCTGTCTCTCCCACTCCAGCTTCACCCCCTAACTGAAACCCGGGTAAATGATAGCCTTCAGAGTTATCATCAAAATTTGCATAACGCCCATCAAGAATAATACTGATCGCTGGATTAAAGGCATTGTCCGCATTGGGTAACGCGCCTGCCTCCAGTTGTGCGACTCTCTGCTCCAGTTGCTGAATACCCTGTTGATCAAAAGTTTCAGATAAGACATTACCTGACATAGCCATGCCTGCGAACAGGCATGGGAAAACATATCTAGAATTCATTGTTAAATTTCATCACTAGCAAAACGTTAAAAAAACGTTTGTTAACTAAAATAAATAATTTTAATTACACAAAGTGATGAGCAGGCGGGTCACGACTTGAGGGTTGTATTTTATCGACTGATATATCAGCATATATATAAAAATCTATTTCGCTACCAGACTGGAAAGCCGGAGACAAAACGATAAAATCACTAAGCAAGCCAGAACTATTATGTTCTGAGGCAAGGTATAAATCACATTCAATCGAATGCTCATGAAAGATATGATCAATAGAATGGGCAGCCGTTACAAACTGCATCATCAGCAACAACATACTGATGACAAGCAAGCTATGTAATCTATATTTGGCTAAAATTGAGTTCATACCTAAAAGTTATAATCCCTGTTTACGCTGCAAGCAAAAAATTATCAAAAACGACTTTATCCCTTCAAAAAGTCGAATAATTCTACGCATAATGGATTCAAAAAAACTATACTTCAAATAATATAGTTTTATCCAGTATAAGGAAAGAACAAAGCAGTATTAATCACAATCATTCGCATGCTTTGCGCCGTCCTTAATTATTACCCAACAGCAAACTGACGAAACCATTATTAATATATCCGTCATCAACAATCTGGCAGAAAAATAGATGCAAAATCTGGTCGAACACAAGTTGAACTGCCCTTATTGTGGCGAACCGATTGCTATTCTGGTAGATGGATCAATAGCACAACAGGAATACATCGAAGACTGCCAGGTATGCTGCAGACCTATTGTTTTTAAAATATCCATATCCGCCGATGATGAACTAATCATTGAGGCCTTCCATGAAAATGAGTAGCTGAATCAATGTTTTTTATTTGCACAATCAAAGGCATACTCTGAAAATATTTTTCATTATTTCTTATACCTGAAACAATCCATCGTATGATCATTCACCATTCCCACTGCCTGCATGTATGCGTAACAGATTGTTGATCCGACAAATTTAAATCCCCGTTTTTTTAAATCTTTACTCATGGCATCTGACTCGGCGGTGGTTACTGGCACATCCGCAATTTTTTTCCACCTGTTATTAATGGGCTTCCCATTTACAAACTGCCAGATATAATCCGAAAAACTGCCAAATTCCTCCACCACCCGCAGACAGGCTTTAGCATTATTAACTGCCGCATTGACTTTTAATTTATTGCGCACAATCGCTGGATTCTGCAACAGCCTGTCAATTTTATTCTGGCTATAGCGAGACATTTTTTGCGCATCGAAATTATCAAAAGCTTTTCGATAGCCTTCCCTTTTTTTTAAAATAGTGATCCAGTTTAAACCGGCCTGGGCGCCTTCCAGAATTAACATCTCAAACAGATGCTGGTCGTCATAACTGGGTACACCCCATTCCTGATCATGGTATTGCCGGTACAGTTCATTATCTGTCACCCAGTCACAGCGTTTTTCTGGTTTCATTTTTCAGTCCTTATCGAAAGCGGCCTGCCAGTCCTGGCTGCTGGCCACTACAAATCACTATATCTATTTTAAACCGTCTTTGCTGCCATAACCGTACCCCTGACCTGCCAAGCAGAGAAAAATAATGTAAAATCACGCCTCCAAATAATTCATCAGGATGTCCCCATGTCACAAGCTGAACAGTTTAAACAGGCCCAGACTTTTATTCCCGGCGGTGTCAATTCACCGGTACGCGCATTCAAGGGCGTGGGTGGCGATCCGATATTTATTGATAAGGCGGCGGGTGCCTATACCTGGGATACCGATGGTAAACGCTATGTCGATTATGTCGGCTCCTGGGGCCCGATGATTCTGGGCCACGCCCATCCAGAGGTTATTCAGGCGGTTAAAGATACCGCCGACAAGGGCCTGAGCTTTGGCGCACCGACGGTTATAGAAACCGCAATGGCCGAAAAAATCTGTCAGCTCCTGCCTTCGATCGAACTGGTTCGCATGGTTAGCTCAGGCACCGAAGCTACCATGAGCGCCATCCGCCTGGCGCGCGGTTTCACCGGTCGCGATACCATTGTGAAATTCGAGGGCTGCTATCATGGCCACTCTGATTCACTGCTGGTTAAAGCCGGCTCAGGCGCACTGACACTGGGCGTTCCCAGCTCACCCGGCGTACCCGCCGCTCTGGCGGAATACACCATGACCCTGGCCTATAACGATATCGACCAGGTACGGGAAGCTTTTAAAAAACACGGTGATACAATCGCCTGCATTATTGTAGAGCCCGTCGCGGGCAATATGAATTGCATCCCGCCCGTTCCAGGCTTTCTTGAAGGCCTGCGAGAAGTCTGCGATGAACACGGCAGCGTACTGATCTTTGATGAAGTAATGACCGGCTTCCGTACCGCGCTGGGTGGCGCCCAGTCGGTGTATAAAGTTAAACCGGACTTAACCACCCTGGGTAAAGTGATCGGCGGCGGCATGCCAGTTGGCGCCTTTGGCGGTCGCCGTGATATTATGCAGCACATTGCGCCACTGGGCCCGGTCTATCAGGCGGGCACGCTGTCGGGTAATCCAGTCGCCATGGCAGCCGGCCTGAAAACCCTTGAATTAATTTCTGCCGATGCTTTCTTCAATGAGCTGTCAGTAAAAGTGAACACCCTGGTGGGCGGCATTCTGGAAAAAGCCAAAGCCGCGGGCATCCCGATGACATCCAATACCGTAGGTGGTATGTTCGGCCTGTTTTTCACTGATGCGGACAAGGTCAGCAACTTTGCCCAGGTCACCGAGTGCAATATCGAACGCTTCAATAAATTCTTCCACGGCATGCTGGATGAAGGCTTTTACCTCGCCCCATCAGCCTACGAAGCCGGTTTTGTCAGCGCCATGCACACCGACGATGATATTCAGGCGACGATTGATGCTGCCGGCAAGGTACTGGGCACACTGTAATGAGCACCTGCTATATTTACCGATGCTCTGCCAAAAAGGATATGTACATTTATCTCAGTGAAAAAGACGATTTCGACTGCCTGCCTGAAAATCTGCGTAAAAATCTGGGCGTGACTGAATTTGCCATGAAACTGGAACTGGACGCCAATAAGAAGCTGGCGAAAGAAGATCCCGTAAAAGTCATCAACAATCTGAGCGCTCAGGGTTTCCACCTGCAGATGCCCAGTGATACCTCTGTAGAACAACTGCTGGAAAAAATCGCCCAGCAAACTTTACAAAACCAGTAACGCCGATACCAGCCGACACAAAACCGGGGCTGGTATAAATCACGAAAAAAATACTATAATTCACGGCTTTATGTTCAGGGGCAACACTGAATATTAATCACAGGCAGTGGCTTCTACACAGTTCCGATCATTGATCACCTGAGCATAGAAATACAATACGAATTAAAAAACCAGGAACATAATTTAATTTTTATCTTTTTTCCCCATATTAACTATTTATATTTAGTGAGAAATTGACACATGAGCACAGCAGTTATTGGTAAAATTTTTAGTAGCATCGTTATTGCAGGCATTGCCACAGGGATTTCAACCCAGGCACTTCAATCTACTGACATATCATCAAGCGCGGGAATAACCACTCTCGCAGTACTATTTTTTCTGGTTTCATTTACTGGAGCATTAGCCGGGTCTTATAAAGGAGCAGGAAAAACACACAAAAAAGCATCAAAAACTGGAAATTTGGATAATTCACGTGAAACGGGTACAGTTAAGTGGTTTAATAGCAACAAGGGCTTTGGCTTCATTACTCGCGATAATGGTGATGATGTTTTTGTCCACTTCCGTTCAATTCGCGGCCAGGGCCATAGAACCCTGATCGAAGGCCAGAGAGTTGAATTTAGCGTCACCGAAGGAGAAAAGGGGCTGCAGGCAGAGGACGTTGCCATAGCCTCATAATATAGAGTGTTTCAGGTATGCACAGGGAAGCCATACCTGACAAATGATAATAAAAGGTAGTATGTTAATGTCTGATCGTGAAACAGGAACCGTAAAATGGTTCAACAACTCTAAGGGATACGGATTCATCGAGCGTGACACAGGTGATGATGTATTTGTTCATTTCAGAGCTATTCGAGGCGAGGGCTTTAGAACGCTAAAGGATGGTCAGAAAGTCGACTTTAATCTGATAGATGGACAGAAAGGTCTACAGGCGGAAGATGTTGCGGTAAATATGGATTCATAACAAAAAGGGCTGGTTTATAAACCAGCCCTTTTTTATTTGTCCATTTACACTGTTAAATTTCAGCGTTCTTTAAATAGCCTTATACCTGAGTCCTGGATTTAACATCAGAAAGTCGTCGTTCACTCCCCCCATCTGGGTTGCAAGACTTGCTCAATATCCAGATGGTCAAGAACTCGTGCGGCCATAAAATCTATAATGTCTTCAATATTTTTCGGTTTGTTATAGAAGCCGGGATTCGCTGCAAGCATTACCGCACCCATGCGAGAAAGCCTGAGCATGTTTTCCAGATGTATTTCCGAGAACGGCGTTTCCCTGGGCACCAGGATAAGCTTCTTGCGTTCTTTCAGCATGACATCTGCGGCCCGCTCCAGTAAATTTGCGCTGGCACCAACCGTAATCGATGACAGGGTTCCCATTGAACAGGGGCAAACCACCATCGCATCCACCGATGATGAACCACTGGCAATTGGAGATGCCCATTCCATTTCACCACAAACTTTCAGTTGGCCGGCTGCCGCGCCATAACGACGGGAAAGCTGATCCTGCAGCTCATGGTGATTCGATGGCCAGCTCAATTCCGTTTCCATATTGATAACCACATGCGCCGCACGGGTAACCAGCAAATAAACCTTATGGCCATGGGTCAGCAATTGCTCTAACAGTCGGATACCATACTGCACACCAGAAGCACCACTTAAGGCCAGTACAATAGTTTTTTTCTGCGCTTTGTTACTCATAATTGATTCACAAATTTATATGCTATTGCTCTAACGCATCCAGAATTTTCTGATGAATGCCACCAAACGCACCGTTACTCATAACCAGTATATGATCTCCCGCAGCAACCTGCTGACATAATGTTTCGACTATGCCATCTACCGTATTCAACAAGCTGCCCTTCGCCCCGAGCTCGTCCACTACCGATTGCATATCCCAGTCCAGCTCTGCAGGCTGATAAAGCAAGACCTGATCAGCATCTTGCAACGACGCCGCCAGTTGCTGCTTATGCGCACCCATGCGCATGGTATTTGATCGCGGCTCCAGCACGGCCCATATTCTGGCATCAGATACGGCGCGTCTTAAACCATCAACGGTTTCTTTAATAGCCGTGGGATGATGGGCAAAATCATCATACACGGTCACACCATTCACTTCGCCGCGCAATTCCATGCGACGCTTAACTCCTTTAAAATGCTGCAATGCCTCGATTGACTGTGCTACGGGAACTCCCACATGACGGGCTGCTGCAATAGCGGCTAATGCGTTCATACGATTATGTCGGCCAAGCAAATGACCATTAACCTGCCCAAGTAACTTGCCTTGCAAGCTCACATCAAAATGTCGACCACCCTGTGATACATCATCAATTAACCAGTCACCTTCGCCTTCATCCGCAAAAGTTTCTACCGGTGTCCAGCACCCCATATCCAGCACATCGGTTAAATTAGTCTCTGTTCCATTACTTACGATCAGGCCATTACCCGGTACAGTTCGCAGCAGATGATGAAACTGTTTTTTAATCGCATCAAGATCATCAAAAATATCAGCATGATCAAATTCAAGATTATTTAATATCAATGTGCGTGGATGATAATGCACAAACTTGGAGCGCTTATCGAAAAATGCCGTGTCATATTCATCCGCTTCAACGACAAAAAACGGACTGTCACCCAGGCGCGCGGAGACACCAAAATTTGCTGGTACGCCACCGATAAGAAAACCCGGTTTTAAACCAGCATACTCCAGAATCCACGCCAATATGCTGCTGGTTGTTGTTTTGCCATGGGTGCCCGCCACCGCCAGTACCCAGCGATCTTTTAATACATTTTCAGCTAGCCACTGCGGCCCCGAGTTATAGGTCAGACCTTCATTTAATATATGTTCAATGGCAGGGTTTCCCCGAGACATGACGTTGCCCACCACAACTTGATCGGGAACATTGGCTAAATGCTCTGGCTCATATCCCTGCATCAACTCAATACCCTGCTGTTCTAACTGGCTACTCATCGGCGGATAAACATTGGCATCTGAACCGGTAACCTTATGCCCTGCCTGCCGTGCGAGAACCGCAATACCGCCCATAAAGGTTCCACAAATACCGAGTATATGAATATGCAAAAACTAGTACTCCATAATAAAGTTATTCAGGAATTTAATTCTGGAAATAAAAACTGGTAACCAGCCATAGCCGCAATAACATAAGCCAGTATAACGATAAACGCCGCCAGCAAACGTATGCTTAAAGCTTCTCGAAATATATGTGCATATACGGCCAGATTCCAGCTGTACAGCGCGAGCAATATAAAACCCACTTCGGGATTTGCCGGTTTCTGCTCATCGACAAAAACATGCATCAAAGGCAACTCAATCAACTGAAACATTACACCAACACCCAGCATAGTAGTTGCCGTCTGAATAAATCTTGCCGATTTACCAGACACCGATAATGCCAGCCGAATAAAAACCAGCAGCATCGACACATCTACCAGACTGGCGAACAGGGCTGTAGACACTTCCAGCTTAACTGACCAGCCTGCCATCGCCGTTAATAAATACAGGGCCAGTAATATGCGAAACAGAACATGAGAATACGGCATATCCTGTGGACCATTCGCGAGCAGACAGATATTTAAAAATCGTTTAAAAAGCGCAGCCATAGAGCATTATCGGTTATCATTATATGCAACATAGTATAACCCCTTAACCAGAGAAGCTCTGAATTTTGAACGATTCCGGTATGAAAATCACAATTACCCGCCCTGATGACTGGCACCTGCATGTTCGCGATGGCGATGTGCTTAAAGATATTATTCCCTTTACTGCCAGATGTTTTGGCCGCGCGATTATCATGCCCAACCTGACCCCACCGGTTACCGACACTGAGCAGGCGCTCGCATACAGGGAACGCATTTTACAGGCGCTGCCACCTGCTTATAACTTTGAGCCATTGATGACCCTGTATCTGACCAACAATACACCGGCTGATGAAATACAACGGGCCTATAGCAATAATATAAAAGCGGTCAAACTATATCCCGCCGGCGCCACCACCAATTCCGATGCCGGTGTTACCAATATTAAAAACTGCTACAAAACACTGGAAGCCATGCAGGCCTGTGGCATGCCTTTACTGGTGCATGGTGAGGTTGTTGATCCAGAAGTCGATATTTTTGATCGGGAAAAATATTTTATTGAACGCGTACTGATTCCGGTAGCAAAAAATTTTCCTGAATTAAAAATAGTGTTTGAACATATCACCACAAAAGACGCGGTTGAGTTTGTCATGGATGCAGATGAACGTATAGCTGCGACCATCACCCCACAACATTTACTCTATAACCGTAACGCTATTTTCAGGGGTGGCATTCGCCCGCACTATTATTGCCTGCCCGTCTTAAAACGCGAAACACATCGCGAGGTACTGGTTGAAGCGGCCATCTCTGGCAATAAGAAATTCTTTCTGGGAACCGATAGCGCACCACATTCCCAAAGCAATAAAGAAACCGCCTGTGGTTGTGCAGGTATTTTCTCTGCACCCCTGGCCATTGAACTATATGCTCGAATCTTTGAGGAAAATAATGCGCTGGAACAACTGGAAGCATTTGCCAGTTTTCATGGCGCAGATTTTTATGGCTTACCGAGAAACCAGCAGACCATAACCCTGGAAAAAACACCCTGGACCGTGGATAAAGATTATCCATTTGGCAATGAACGTATCATCCCACTACACGCAGGCGAGTCAGAAAGCTGGAAAATGGCTAACCAGAGCAGTTAGTACACTGGTGTTACTGAATAACCCTGTTGTTCGAGCAAATGCAACACACCCTTTTCACCGGGTAGATGCAGCGCACCAATTGCGATAAAGGCTTTTCCCTGTTGCAGGTAATTTTGCATACGCTCAACCATGCGTAAATTACGTTTATCCAGTAACTGATACATAAACCGGTCATCGACTTCGGAATCGTCATACATGCTGTCATTCTGTAATTTCACCAGTCTGGCAAGATCCCTGTCCAGATAAGCATCCAGCATATCCGGCATCTGGCTGCTTATGCGGCCATAGGTCTCGACTGATTTGTTCAGCATCCATAACTGGTCTTCAACTGTCAGGCTTTCAAATATGGCCAGTTGTTCTTCGGGCGTTTCCAGACCCAGCAAAGGCATTTTTCGTCTCGCGGCACTGCGATATAAAACCATATCAAGCGCCGTCTGGTCTGCCAGATGGCTCTGATCCGGCATCATCAGCAGCATCAAAATTGCCCATGGCCGCATATGGTTATACGTGTTCTCCGTCAGATACATCGTCTCGTGCAACAGGCGTGACATCCGCTGATAATCGTCGCTCCGCATGATTGACTTTAAGGTTCGCCCATCATTAAAAAAAGTACCACTGGCAACAACACCCGTGGCATGGAAATTCAGCAACATTTCCATGGCAAACCGCTCAGAACTTTTAAATGCCTTTTCTACGGGTTCGGCAAGATGCACTACCCGAGGATCAGCGACATGCATGGTTCCATAAAGATGACTGGGCGGCGCTCCAGATTTTTCTATTTTCCACAACAGGCCTTTGGGGTGTAGAATGCGTTCCTGGTTTTCTGCCTGCAAGCTGAGGCTAGTAAACAGCAAAACCCAAGTAATTAGCTGATTTATAATTCTCATCATGAATTTATATCTCATAACCCCGATAATCACATCACCCGAATGAATATGCCTGAAGAAACCCCCAGCAATCACAGACCCGCCCCTATGTCACGTCGTTTTCGCGGTTTTATGCCGGTGGTTATTGATGTTGAAACCGGTGGTTTTAATCATAAAAAAGACGCCTTACTCGAGGTCGCCGCAGTAACCTTAAAACTCGACGACAATGGCATTATTGAAATTGACGAACAGATGACTCGCCATATTATACCGTTTGAAGGCGCTAATATGGACCCCAAATCCATGGAAGTAAACGGTATTGAACCCTACCATCCGTTTCGCATGGCAGTTCCAGAAAAAGAAGCACTAAACGATATTTTTAAGTTGATTCGCACCTCACTGAAAAAGAATCAGTGCAGCCGGGCGATCATGGTTGGCCACAACACCATAATGGACCTGAATTTCGTCAATGCCGGCGCTGAGCGTTGCAAGATTTCCCGCAACCCATTCCACCCATTCAGCACCTTTGACACGGTATCACTGGCGGGCCTCGCTTACGGTCAAACAGTGCTTTCCCGCGGGGTACAGGCGGCGGGCATTGAATGGGATAGCGACAGTGCACATACCGGTGCCTATGATGCATTTAAAACGGCGGAGCTATTCTGCAAAATTGTCAACCAATGGCGCAAAACCAATGGCATGGTGTGGTCAGCAAATACCCCCGAATAGTGTTAGAATGCTAAAAAATGACAAGATGATTTATCTAAACCGTTGCTTTTTATAGGATTTAGATATAAAAACAAGAGTTAAGAGCAATTAAAAATGGAATTAGCATATGCCAGGCTCAATCGAAAGAGATATTCACCACAATCTCCGGGCAAAATAAAACCACTTATGTCGAATAAAGATGTATCCATAGTTATTGTCGACGATATGCAGTTCAGCCGCGTAGTGGTTCAGGCAGCGTTAAAAAAAGCCGGTTTTAGCAATATCCGCGTGACTTCCTGCGCTAAAGACGCGCTAAAAACCATGGAAGAAGAGCATGCCGATGTCGTGCTGGCCGACTGGGTCATGCCCGAAATGGACGGTCTGGAACTTACCGATATCATTCGTCAGCGAGACGAAGAACTGGGCGTTTATACCGCCGTTATTCTGTTTACCGCGCAGGAAGGCATCGAGCCTCTGGTAGAAGCCTTTAACCGCGGCGTTGATGACTACATCGTCAAACCGCCCAATCCCCACGAACTGGCAGCCAGGGTAAATGCATCGGCGCGTATTGCCGCATTGCAGAATGATCTGCTGGAAACTTCACAGCAGCTCGAAGATACCGTAAAACACCTGGAAGAAATGACGCTGACCGATCCTCTGACCGGCGTTGGTAATCGCCGCCTGTTAACACGCCAGCTCGAATACCATCTGCTGGATGCTTCGGCCCGCCGTGGTGGGGTATGCTTCCTGATGCTGGACATCGACCACTTCAAGAATATCAATGATACCCATGGCCATGACGTGGGTGATGAAATCCTTATTGGCTTCACCCGACGAATTCGCCGCACGGTTCGCCCAACAGATCTGGTGGCACGCATGGGCGGTGAGGAATTTGGAGTCATCATGCACTATACCCGCGCCGAGAATTTCAAGCCAAGTACGCTGGATCGCCTGCTCTCCAGCATCAATCAGCGCCCCTTCAAAACCTCGGTGGGTGATCTGAAAGTCACCGCTTCCGTGGGCGTTTGCTTCTATCAGGGCGAGGGCGAACAGCCTTCTGTGCTGAACCTGATCAAATGCGCTGATGAAAAACTCTATGAAGCCAAGGCCAATGGCCGCAATCAAATTGCCTATTAAATTTTTAAGCCATTGATAGACATAAAAAAACACGCATTAAGCGTGTTTTTTTATGTTCGCTGAAACGCCAGTTCGGCGATATTACTGGAATAAGACTTATGCCTGAACAACCTCATCAATCATTTTCTGCAACTCGCCTTTTTCGAACATTTCCAGAGTAATGTCGCAGCCACCAACCAGTTCACCATTAATATACACCTGAGGGAAAGTTGGCCAGTCCGCATAACGGGGCAGATTTTCAAAGATCTCTGCATCTGCCAGCACATTACAATAGCCAAATTCTTTACCACACTGTTTCAGTGCCTCGGCAGTGCGGCTAGAAAAACCACAGGAGGGGAACTGGGGAGTGCCCTTCATAAAGATAAAAACCGGATGTTTTTTGACTGCTTCGTCAATACGATCCATTACGTCCATACTGCACCTCAATAAATTCGAATGTGTTTCACCATATGGGGCTTCATTCTAGGGTTTTCAAGCCCCGGATAACACACAACTTTAGCAAGGTTGAAGGACAAATCATACGCCCTGCCTGATCGCATATTCATCCAGCGTCTTCTGCCGGGCAATATAATCTTCCAGATTCTGCTGCGTCATAACACCCACTTGACCGGCGACCACTTTTCCTTCTGGATCAATAATATAGGTAGTGGGTAAGGCAGGCACAGGACCCAGTGGCGTAACCGGCACCTCTTTACTGCGCCAGACTGGATAGGGAATATTATAGGCACTAACAATTTTCTTTAATCTATCAATATTAATGTCTTCATAATTGATCCCTACAACAACAATATTCGAATTTTTATGTTTACTGTGCAGCGCGGCCAGTTCCGGCAATTCTTTAACACAGCTACCACACCAGCTTGCCCAGTAATTGACTATGACCCATTTTCCCCGGTACTGAGCCAGTGACTGTGTCTCACCCTGCAAATCTGGTAACTGGTAATCCACAGCAAGCGCCTGAGAATTTATCAACACCAGGCCCATCATCAATAAATAAAATGCGTAGTTTTTCATTTTTTTCTATCACTTAACTTAACATGCAAAAAACTCCCAGGTTATTTCACAGCCAGCTTCTCATGTCACTCTGTCGTTCACATGGAGCAACGGCCGCAAATAACCAGGGAGCCATCCTGCTTGGCTGCGATTAATTCAGCATGTCATAACTGATTTGAACACCTGCATTCAGATCGATACCTGAATTAACGTTCAGTGCCGCAGCAACGACTTTTTGCAGGTCATCCATGATATATCCTGGAACAGCGGCAAATGCGATAGCCTCTTCTTCCGTAATATCAGCAAACAGCGCACCCAGCATAAAATGTGGATCAAGGTAACTGACCACCAGTGTTTCTGTAGCACCGTCACCATCACGATCAATGATTTTTACGGTAATTTCACAGGGTAAAGCGGTAACATGATGGGCACCTGTCCCCATGGCCAGCTTGGCATACTTGGGTGAGCAGGCTTCTATTACATGGTTTTTACCTGGAATGGTAATAGGCGTAAGTCGCCCTGATCTCCAGCTTGAGCCAGCACTCAGAATACTATCCAGTGTATCGCCATCTTCATTAATAATCGTTGGATGTACGCCAGGATTATCATCATCTCTACTCAACGTATTGATGATGGTCTGTGCCACTGCTTTTGATTCTGTTTCAGTAAACGCGCCACCATCCTGCTTGGTATAAGCTACATGCTTGAATGGTGAGTCTTCCGGCGCCGCATCAACAGCCGTTAATACCTGTTCCATGCTGGTATAGCGTGGACCAATCATCTTATCCATTGTTTTCAGGTTGGCATCAAATTCTGACAATACCGCATATAGAATGGCCTTGATTTCAGATTTTACCTGTGGCGGCATCGCTGTAATTGCGTCAGCAAATGCCTTGTCATTCATATCATCACTTAACAGTACGTCAGTGAAGAACAGGGTAAAAATTGCAGAGGGGTCCAGCATATCTACATATATATGCTTGTCATCATTCCATATGGAAACTTCACAGGGCAATGCAGGTGCATGGGTATAACCATTAACGATAGTATTATCATCTACGATAGGCGCCACACCCAGTGCCATGCTGGCATATTTCTTGTTGCAGAATTCCACTACATTGGTTTTCAGGGTATTGGATGGTGATGCAGGCAAAGCTGGATTAATTCGTTCCGGCGTAGGAATTCTCAGTATCGTATCCGCAATTTCACCACCATCACTTTCACCACCGAGTTTCCAGTCGTAGCCCTGAATAACATCAGCGCCCAGTGTTTCAGATTCGATGTTTTCTACCAGATAGTGCGCCACGGCTACTGCCGCTGCATTGGCTTTGGCATAAGTTGCTTCATAATTGATCGCACCGTTTTCACCACGCACCACCGGCATCATGGCTACGCGGCTAAAGGGCGTAAAAGGTTTGAAGCCATGACTCTGTTGACCATGACCATTACCCTGGCCGTGACCATGGCCGTGACCATGACCATGCCCATTACCGGCTATGGCCGATGTAGCCCCCATGGTTAACCCAAGCCCCACTAACACACCGACACACACTGTATTGCGAATCCACTTACCCGCCGTGGATACCGATTTATCTACTTTGCTTGTTTGATTCATTTAACTCTCCAGCCTGTTTTCATTTTATTTTATTAAACATCGGCGCAGCGATGTTTCTTTAAAGCTGTTGCACAATTAAAGAAATTGTTCTCTTTAAATTGCCTGCAGCTACCAAATTGAAATACTTCAAAAACTTCAATTTCTGATTGCTAAATTAAACAGGCCAGCAACGATTTACCATCGCTTTGTTCGTCAAAAACCGTTGATTGTATTTGGGGAAATTAACCACCTATATTCATAGACTTAGAAAAGGTGTTAAATTTTTTTAACGAAAAACAACATGCATGTTACTGAGGGAATCTGGCAAGCTGAATGGAGACAGCATTAATCTACGGACACAGGTGCTTTAAGTCACATATTGATAAAATAATAAACTGTTCACTCAAGGCATAAGTGATTCAGGATTAAGCGCCCGATCTGGATAATCTGAATGCTGCCAGCTCTTCCTCGAGCTTTTGGCGATGCGGGGTTTGTTGATTTTTTGTTTTTCTTAATACGAATTCTGCGGTATCGATAACCCGTTGACTACGAGGATTTTTAGGGCAACTTTCTAAATTCAGATATTTATCCAGTGTGCGAGTGGTGGGCGTAGACTTGTCTATATATACCGGCCAGATCTTACTTTCTTCAGCCAGATCCAGTTTGGTTTTACCCATATCATGCTCCCAGCAGGTCATTGCCGAACGCATGACCGCCACCGCCTGTTCACGTAATTGAACTTTATCGGAGACTATACCTGTACCTTGCAACACTGACTGATCGAGATGTGTCAGGCTAGACAATAAACCGGGATCATTTTTCGCAATCTCCAGCAAACTATTCAGCGATTGTTCGATCACATCTATTCGTTGATCGCTATGCTCAACCGCCAGCAAACTGTTATTTGCTGCCGCCCTGTCACTGCTTTCACTAACCGGGCTAAGCACCAGTGCATAGCCATAGCCACCCTCATCTTTTACATCGATCAAACTGATGATGGCGTCACAACGAAAAACATCTCCTGCTTTTGAAATACAATTGAGCTGGGTGTGCAATTTTTTCTTCGCTGCCTCGCCCGACTCATTAAAATCAGCCATTAACTGTTGAATATCATCAGCAAATAAATCACTCAAATCAAGATCCGTTATTTCTTCACTCGTGTAACCAAATAAGCCAGTAGCACTTTTATTAAAATATACCGCCTCATTGTCATTGCCAAAACCCAATATTGCACTGCCATCCAGATCAAGCAACCGTTCCAGTTCATTGGTCCGTACTCTTACCTGATTGGCCATGGAATTAAAGGTTGTTGCAAGAATATAAAACTCTCGCAGGCCTTTTTTATTTATCGTCAGATCCAGGCGACCATGTGTCATCTTTTCCATATCGTTAATCATTCGCCGGAGAGGAACAAAAAGAAAACGACTGAATAACCACAAGGCGAACATCAAGGTACTCAGTGACAACAGCAGAAACCCGCTAATCGTTACAATTTGCGTTTTGTCCATTTCTGCATTTAAATGCGCGACATCTTCATAGCCAATGATTCTAAATGCAGGTTGTCCATCCGATGTATTCAGCACAAACTTTATTGGCAAATAACTGCTGTTTTCATTTCTTTGCTCATCAATATTAATCAGCTCACCGGTTACCGAATAAACACTAATAGGTGTTTCGGTAATTTTGCCGATATCTGGAAGATTAAATACCGGATTAACGATAATCTCCAGATAGCCAATCAAACGTAAGCCGCCGATTGGCACCAGTGTTGAAAACATCGGTCCTTTGGGTGACATCCATAAAGCATCCATTGCTTTCAGTCGCTCTATTCCCTGGCGGCGACCAATTTTATTTATTAAATAATCAGCAAGGCTTTTATCCAGCCCTTCGATACCCTGCTTACTTTCCACTAAAAGATTTAGATCCAGGCCATACACTCTAATTTTTTCCAGATTTATATTTGAAAATCCAACGAAGCCGTTGATGAAGGGATCATCCAGCAAGTCGACCAGGCGGCTCCGGCCACCCGTTTGGTCAATGTCGTTAATGGCTCGGATCAATTCATTGCTATGGCCCAGTTTCATACCCAGATCAAAGGTATGACTTTTTACCTGCTTAAGCATTTCCTGGGATGCCACTTCAATGACTCGAGATAAACTAGTCATCTGTGCATCCAGTGCAGCACGCTTAAAGTAGCTACCGGCCAGTATGGATAAAATGATAGCAACCACCCCAATCATCAGAAAAATGATTACGGTTACCGCCCTGATGGAAAAAGATTCTATTCGCATAGTGTATTATCAGATTTGCTAAAGCGCATAAAAATGGCAATAGCAGTAGTATGTCTTATTCACTGATCACGGGCAGACGTTTCTCTGTCCATTCCTTCCAGCCGCCACGAAACCAGAAAATATTTTCATAACCCCAGGACAATGCCTTGCTGACAGAATCTGAGCTTCTTAAGCAACGGGCACCATTGCAGTAAAATAAAATAGTCGCTGATTTATCAGGCACTATCTTTTCCAGTCCTGCCTGGGTCATGCGCGTATTGAGCATATTAACCGCGCCCTCTATATGCCCTTTTATATATTCAGTCTTTTTACGCGAATCAATAACAACCAGGTCCGGCTGCGACAAAATTAACTCGATGACCTGCTCAGCAGTAAGACTCTTAGCGCCCGATATCTGTTCTGGTACAACAGGCCTGGGGCCGGCCTGCAGCTCGCAGCAGCATAAAATCAGCGCACAAAAAATCAGCTTGAAACGAAAATAAAAAAAAGAACCGCCTGAATACAAACCGAGACCTCTAAATAGCAATAATGCCGCATGAGTATAGCCACATTAATTTGAAAACATTTTTAGATTTATCAATTACCTGTAAATCAGAGCAAGAATTACGCATTGTTAATATTAAAAAACCATAATGCATTTTACCCCGTTAAACTAAAGCACAACAGTGTTTTATATCCTGATTCAATTGCATGCTAATTCTTCGTCAATTTTCGTTGATTTCTGAATTATATCCCATCTATCCAATTGATTAAGAAGAAAATTTTTATTAAATCAATATGACGAAAATAGACGCTTATATTGCTGGGATTCCAGCAATATGCCTGCTAGTTTATAGCTTAAGGCACCTCTGATTAATCAGAGGTGCCCTGATTGTAAATGAATTTAACTATCCGATGCGAACCATCGGTATTATTGGCAGGCCCCCTCATGAATATTGTATTTGACAGCTTAATTTCGGCACCCATTACCAGCCATATAAATCAGCCTTCACTAATACACCGACACACGAACGCTGCTACACAATTAATACACGCCGTTTTCGACACCAGCACTGATGCTATCATTGGCATTAACGCCGATGGCCACATCCGATACTGGAACCGGCAATTCGAACAGTTATCCGGTTTTTCACAACACAACATGCGCGGCAAGCACTGCTCCGATTTATTGAGCAATGGCAACAATCAGTGCCCAGTCAACTGCAAAACTCAATGTTGCATTAATCAACAACACCATGCTGCAAAGCAGCGACGCGAATTCGACGCTATCATATCGCCCGCCGAAGGTGATGCGCTGCAGGTGAATATTGGTTCCTGCTATATTCCACAGAATAGCCAGCAGACCGCCAGCACTTACTTTAGCATTCGTAAATCTGCGGTTAATAATAGCGTAGCAAATCAGCAGCATGAAACCGCCGATATAACGCAGTCTCATCTCGACCAGTTGACTCGTCGGCAGCAAAAGGTTCTTGGTCTTGCTGTTGAAGGCCTGAACACCAGAGAAATTGCTCAACATTTATCCATTAGCCTGGAAACGGTACGCAATCATTTTAAGCATATTTATCCAAAGCTTGGCGTCCATAGTCGAGCAGAAGCGGTGGGATTAGTATTGCGAACTGGACAACTGTAAATATTTATTATTTCATCGCCAGACTATGTGACTATAGTTACTGATTTTCAACAGACACAGGCTTACAAATAGCTGCATGGAAATGATATAAAACGTTCCGGGAATTCAATATGAGATTTTCTATATGAACATGATTGATGATTCATTATATTCTGATTCAGATACTGGCAATAACAATCACCATATAGACAACACCATCGAATACAACGAGTTTACTTCCAGTTTAATAAATTCCATTTTTGAAACCAGCAAAGACGCTGTCTTTGGCACCGACAGCAAAGGCATTATTCGATTCGCAAATAACAACTGCGAAAAATTATTTTTAATTTCCAGAAAACGGATGCTGGGCAAGCATTATTCAGGCATCCTTTGCGGTAAAGACAGACAGTGCAAAGCCATCTGCAATTGCCAGTGTCCAATACACAGAAATATCAACCAGGAAGAACAGATACAGGAACATACTTTAACCATCGGTCAAACCAATGGTAATGAAATTCAGGTTAATCTCGGTACCTGTTATTTTTATCAGCCGGATGAAAATGAAGTGTGTACTTTTTTCAGCATTAAATCAGCGAATAATTAAGTTAATTAAGATTTCTCTGCAGCCAGAGCTCCAGCAGCGCCAGATGCCAGAGTTTACTGCCCTGTAAGCGCGTATGATATTCTTCTGGTTTGGCCAGCAATTTTTCTACATAGGCCGGCTGAAACAAGCCACGTTGTTGCGCCGCATCGCTGAGTAAAATATTTTTCATGAAATCCAGAAATTCGCCACGCACATATTTTAAAGCGGGCACGGGGAAATATGCTTTAGGGCGATCAATCACCGGATCAGGAATCAAACCACGGGCTATTTTTTTCAACACATGCTTACCCTGGCTTTGCAGTTTCATTTCTGGCGGCATGCTGGCGGCCAGCTCAACCAGCTCATGATCCAGAAAAGGTACGCGCGCTTCCAGCCCCCAGGCCATGGTCATATTATCGACACGTTTAACCGGATCATCGACGATCAGGGTGGTGACGTCCAGACGTAATACTTTATCCAGATATTCATCGGCATTACCTTCCGCCAGTAATTTAGCTATCAGCTTGCCGGTGTGATCATCGCCATGAAACTGACTGGTTACCGTCTGTAAATATTCTTCATGATCACGATCAAAATAGCGTGATGCAAAGCGATCAAGTTCATCTTCCCCCTGTGCTTCGTGCATTTGTGGATACCAGAAATAACCGGCAAACACTTCATCAGCGCCCTGACCACTTTGTACGACCTTGACTTCTTTCGACACCTGCTCAGACAGCATATAAAAAGCCACCGCATCCTGACCGACCATGGGCTCGGCCATTACATCAACTGCATCAGGCAGATAATCCAGCACCCTGTCATTGCGGATAAAAAACTTGTGATGTTCAGTGCCAAACTTTTCAACCACCTGGTCGGAGAATTCAAATTCATTGCCTTTTTCTTCCGGCTGATCTTCAAATCCCACGGTAAACGTTTTTAAATTACCCACACCCGCTTCTGACAACAAGCCAACCAGCAAACAGGAATCCAGCCCACCGGACAATAAAACGCCCACCGGTACATCGGCAATGGTTTTACGTTTTTCAACCGCCGATTTCAAACTGTCGTGAATCGCATCCACCCAGTCCTGCTCATCCATTTTCCTGTCTGGACGCGTGGCATTGAGATGCCAGTATTGTTGCTCGTGGCAACTGCCATCGTTTTTAAAACACAGCGTATGCGCCGGACGCATTTTTTTTACGCCCGTTAAAATCGTATGTGGCGCCGGAATCACCGCATGCAGGGCTAACTGGTGGTGCAGACCAATGGGATCGATAGAAGTATCCACATCGTCGCTCATTAACAGCGCCTGGATATTGGAAGCAAAACGCAAGCGTTTATTATCAAATGTGTAATACAGTGGTTTTATACCCATCCGGTCGCGACCGAGAAACAGGGTCTGCCTGCGCATATCCCATACCGCAAAGGCAAACATGCCATGCAGTCGTTCGACACAGGACTCACCCCATTCCGCATAAGCTTTTAAAATAACCTCTGAGTCACCGGAAGAGAAAAAATGATAACCCCTGTTCTGCAACTCGGAGCGCAACGCCGGAAAATTATAAATAGTGCCGTTAAACACCAGCGACAGTCCCAGCTCCTGATCAACCAGCGGCTGATTGGCATGTTCGGACAGATCGATAATCGCCAGCCGCCGATGCCCCAGGGCTACCGGCCCATCAGAATAAGAACCGCCATGATCAGGACCACGCCGTTCCAGTTTAGTCATCATCCGATGGGTCAATGCCAGGTCCGGGGCAACACCATCAAAACGAAATTCTCCGCATATACCGCACATAGTCCAACCTTCTTTTTTTTGATTATTTAAATAATACGCTCAGTTGGCTGTCAGGTTCCAAGAAATAACTTTAATCATTCACTCATTGTGGGTTTACACATAGCTGCTGTGTGAATAAACCCATATCTGACACGTATTTTTTCACAATCCCGAATATTATCAACCACTTATTAACTGGCATGATCCATGCAGTCCTGTGTCGAGTCCCCCTCATATATTTCAAACCCAAAACCAGAGTAGTAATATGAAAATCGCAAACACCAACAAGGGACTCCTGAAAATAATAAGCATTGGAATGCTTGGCTTTACCGTTACCACCCAGGCTGAAGATCTTGGCCTTATTCAGGTCGAATCCAGCACCATAGCCGATCGCTTTGAAAACAAGCGTTCTGAACCTTCCAATATAGGCATCATCAGCGGTGAACAGGTCGATGATGCGCATGCCCAGAACATTCAACAACTATTACAAAGCATTCCCGGTGTGACCACCGAAGTCCAGAGCGGGGACTCGTTAAAAATTCATATCCGTGGCATTGAGAATCAGGTATTCATGGGTGAAAAACCGGGAGTCGCGGTAGTCATCGATGGTGTCCCGGTGTTTGAGCGCACCGGTAAAGTAAATATCGACCTGGATAATATCGAATCCATCAAGGTCATCAAAGGCGGTGCTTCTTACCTGTTTGGTGACGACGCACTCTCCGGTGCGGTAATTATCACGACCAAACGCGGCGCCAAATACAAGGGCTATAAAGTCGCTGCTGAAGTCGGCAGTTTTGGCTACAACAAGGAACTGGCACGTGCGGGCTTTGCCAATGAGGATGCTAGCGGCCATGTCCAGATCACCCACCGCGAGACTGACGGGTACTATGATGATTCAGATTCCGAGTCTGATTATATTAATGGCAAATTACAGTACTACATCAACGACAGTAGCGATATCACCCTCGGCTTTGAATCAGCGAATCGCTTGAAGAACAGTCACGGCACGGTAGACGGTGTAACCGCCGCCGCAAACGATCCGAAGAGTACAGATCCCATCTACAATGATTACGCTAATAATTATGACGTTGATCTACAGAAAATATTTACTACCTATTCCACAGATATTGGCGCCAATGACAATCTGATGGTCAACCTGTATCAGTTTACCGATGAAACCGATTACAACTCATCACCAAGAAGTGCAGACGAATCACTGTACAATTACTTTAATGATTACGATCAGCAACAACGAGGCCTGAAAACAGAGTATCGCTCCGGTGGCGATAAGTTTGCCTGGATGGCCGCGGCTGATTTGCGTGACAACTCCTACGATAACAAAGTCACCTATCTGGATTGCGCGGATTTCCCATGGAATCCTGGCTGCGCCGTTGGCTCATTGAGTGAAGACAATAACACCGATGAACAGGTACAGGCGGTTTACGGCGAAGTTAAATTCCAGACCACGCAAGATCTCACCCTGACCGCCAATGGCCGCTACGACCAGATCGAACTGGACTATACCGACAATCTGGATGCCACCGATAATGGGACAAAAGATTTTAATGTCAGCTCCTGGCGACTGGGCGCTAATTATGCGCTGCAGGATGATATGGATCTGTATGGTAACCTATCAACTGGTTTTCGCGCGCCCACTGTCACCCAGCTTTTTGTTGGCAGCAACACGCCCAGCCGGATCACCGCTGCGAATCCCGACCTGGAAGAAGAAACCGCAACCAACATGGAGATCGGCCTGCGTACCAGCACCAAATGGGGTGACACACCGGTCGAAGTCGACCTGGCTATATTCCAGATTGAACGCGAAGATTATATCCAGGCATCCGCAGGACAATACACAACCGGCACTGATAGTAGCTATGAAAATATTGGCGACATTCAGAACCGTGGCCTGGAACTGTCTTTACTGGGTACCCCGAACAATCGTTTCAACTGGGAAGTCAACTATACCCTGCTGCATGCAAAATATACTGACTACAGCCTGTTTAATTTGCAAACAGAACCGGTTGCCGGCGTCTGCCCTCCGGGTAGCACCCCGGTATTGCCACCGTTTGGTCCGCCAATCCCTTCAAACTGTCTGACTGCATATAACAATACGGACAATGAAGTTCCACGCACCCCCAGACATCACCTTAATGTCTATCTGAACAACAAGCTTGGAGATAACTGGTTAATCACTACCGAAATTGATTACAGTAGCAGCTACTATGCCGATGAAATCAATCAGGAAAAAATCTCTGGCCACACCGTGGTTAATTTACTGGCCAATTATGCACGAAAAATGGGCACTTATAACTGGTCGTTCTTTGCTCGCATCGACAATTTGCTAGATGAAGATTATTACAACACTGCACGTGGCTTTAGTGACAGCAATGAGGATGGCGTATATGACGCAGAAGACCTTTCGCTGGTAGTAAATCAGGGTATTTCTTTTATTACCGGCGTCGAGGTTAATTTCTGATGAAACCACAGCCCACGGGTAGCCAGATTTTTCTGGCTACCCTGCTGTGCCTGACCACACTGGAAGCCAGCGCCATTATGGCCATTCGGCCGGCACCGGCAAAAGAACACCAGCATGATCGGCGAGCACCAAAGATTTTTAATTTAACCGGCCACGAAAACAGCCAGATTAAATTTCTCACGCCCGACCTGCAAAGCAGCGATATAAAATCCGACAATGGACAGATAGCGCTACACCCTACTGGCAAGGATAATTACCATGCGCTGTACGCCAGCCGTGAACATAATGGCGTACAGGAATCGGCTATTCGTTATGTTTACTTTAATGGCAAGCCCACTGGCCGTAGTCCATCTGAAATCACATTTTTAAATAAAACTGATTTTGAAATCATTCCCGACCCGCTCGCCAGAGAACACTGGCACTACAAAGCGGGTGACGAAATCGCTTTTGTCATACGATTCAAGAACACTCCCCTTGCATTGCATCCGGCGTCATTAGCCACCAGCAATGCTTCTGTGCTTGAATCATTGACCGACACACAGGGACGTGTGGTCTTTGTATTACCCGATGACTTTGCCAAAACCATACCGCATGCACGCGCCAATGAACCCGGCGAATTACTCATTCATGCAAAACATGCTGACCATGGCAATCGATATGCCACCTGGCTAAGCTCCGACTACCAGGTCAGCCCAGAACACTGGCAAAGCACTGAACTGGGCGCTATGGTTGTCGGCGGAGGATTTTTATTCGGCGCCTTTGTTACCGGACTGGGTTTTAAACGCCGCAGAAAAAAAGGCGAAAAATAATGTTCGGCACACAAATCAATCTTTCTGTTGTCCGCAAACTGGTTCAATTGGGCATGTTTATTTTTATGGTTTATGGCGCCAGCATCGTCGGTTTTTATGCCGCTGACAAAATCAGCAATGCATTACCGGCACTCGCCTGCGCCTACGATGCCGAAACTGCAGACTACTGTACACTGATTCCGTTCCAGCATCAGATGGGGCATCGAGTGGGTCGCGTCATTGCCGCAGGCGGTGATGTTTTGCAGGCTTTTGTACCTTTCTTCATTACCCTGATAACTTTTCTTGGCATGTTCGTTTTGCTCAACAAGGCTTTTTGCGGCTGGGTTTGCCCGCTGGGATTTTTCCAGGAAGTCGTCACCATGTTCGGCCAGAAACTGGGATTAAATAAAACCGAATCACTGGATGAATCATTGGTAAAACGCATTCGTCCAATTAAATGGATTATGCTGAGTGTACTGGTTTTTGGTTTACCGATACTTTCCGGCATTGGTTTTGTCAGCCACGACCTGGGTGACCCTTTCTGCAAAATCTGCCCCAGCCGCATCCTCACGACACTAGCCACTGGCAGCTCAGATCAACTTTACGTTGATACATCAACGCCCACCTTCATGACATTGTCCATTATTGGCGATTTTATATTTGGCCTGATGATTGCGCTGGCATTAACTATTCGCCAGCCTTTCTGTCGCATCTGCCCGATGCTGGCATTGCATGCGGTATTTAAAAAAATCGGCCTGGTGCGGCTGATCAAGAATGGCAAACCACGCTGTGAAAAATGCGGCTTATGTGCCAAGGCCTGCCCAATGGACATCCGGGAAATTCATACTGACATGGAGCACAGCAATGTATTATTTGCCGACTGCACCTTATGTGGCCGCTGCGTCGAATTCTGTCCCGATAAAGATGTATTGCAAATGAAGTATGCAATGTTCCCCATCATCAGTGCCGATCCGCAATATTTTAAACGCCGCAAAAAAGCCCAGACCACCTGGGAGAAAGTTAATTTATTCGGCCGATATTGTAATCAGACGAATAAATCAGAGCGTTAACAACTTGGACGTTATGAGCCTGACAATACCCGCAGCCTTAATTGCAGGTCTGGCCTTTGGTGCCGGACCCTGCAATGTCACCTGTCTGCCTTACCTGGGCCCGGTATTTCTCAAAGGCGATGGCGTAAAAAAATCCTGGCGTATTCTATTGCCTTTCACATTGGGCCGACTTACCGGCTATACCAGCCTGGGACTGGCTGCCGGTGCAGCCGGTCAGGCCCTGACTGAATTACTACAATCATCCATCGCCGGCTGGATCCTGGGCATAGCCGCGATTCTGGTGGGTTTAAATTTATTTCGCAGTAAAAGCACAACGAAAAGCTGTAGCCAGCATCAGCAGCAACACGACGAACAAACAGTAACTTTCGTTGCCACTGCAACATCCCGGCAGCAGCAAACCATAATGCCCGGCGCATTATTTATGATGGGCGCAGGCATGGCATTGAATCCATGCGTGCCGCTTACTGCCATACTTGCCGCAGCGGCCGCCAGTGGTAGTTCCATATCAGGTTTAAGTCTGGGACTGGCGTTTGGAATGGGCGCCGTCGTTGTACCCACGTTTATTTTTGGTTTATTAGTCGCGCACTTCGGCAGCGAACTAAAACAGCAGCTTGGATATCTGGAAAAACATATTGGCCGGGCCAGTGGCAGCCTGTTAATTCTGCTTGGCCTGGCCACCATCATCGGCTGGGTTCAGCCATAATATTCTATTGCTAATAGAAGTTTTTTTAATACGCAAATATCAAGCCCGTGACCAGGCAGTTGAAATCAATAAACACCTTAATCGGACAGCCAGAATCGTTGCGTGATATGACACAGTTTTTTGCGTGATATAGCCTGTTTTTTAAATTTATCTGGATAATTATTCTTTAACTAACAACAACTTATAACATGGCCCAAACCCTGCTTGGATAAACAGTGAAATGCTCCAGGTCAATTTATTTACCTGGAGAAACCTGTATACAGCTAATGTAAAAACAAACCCCAAAAATCATTTTTTCAAACCCATGACAACCAGCACTTCCAGAAATCTATTAATCCCATATACAGTAGAGGAGCGTCTGGCAGATTTACTTGCACTGATTCAGAATAGAAAAATCATTACTTTCTGCCTGTTGTTTTCAATAGGATTGCATATTGTATTTTTAATTCGTTTCGATGGACTTGAGAACAGGCACGACAGCAATAAGCCAATCAGTCACAGCATTGACATTGTGCTGAACAAATACATTCCCGAAGTAGCACCACAAATTCAGCAAGAGACAAAACCTGTTGAACGAAAAAAAGTAGCGCCTAAAAAACCCAGGCCAGTAGAGAAAAAAATAGTTGCGCCGGTAGAAACGCCTGCTGTCGTCGAAGAACAAATTGTTGAAGATGTTGTTGAAGACAAACCGATAGAAGAACCGCCTGAAGAAGAACAGGTCGTGCAAAGCATGCCTAACAATGCACCGGTAGACCCTGCATTACTCGTCAGTAAAAAAAGGCAATACCTGGAAACGATAGCGGCGCATCTGGATAAACATAAATTCTATCCCCGATCTGCCCGCCGCCGTCATATCGAAGGTGATGTCAAAGTTTCCTTTGATTTACTGGAAAATGGCGATATTTTAAATCTGAAAATATTTTCAGGCCATTCCACTTTACAGAAAGCCACTTCTGAATCCATTAATAACGCCTTACCCATGCCGCCAAGACCCGAAAGTCTACTGGCTTTAAACACCATGAACATTGAATACTCGATGCAGTTCTCACTGAAAGATTAGCCGTCGGCACACCTGAAAATCTACTGCCTGACAGACATCAATCATAACCCCCACCACCCGGCGTTTTAATGGTCAACTTCTGTCCCGTTTCTACCCGCAGGGAAATTTTTGCCGGTAGCACATTATTATCCAGTAGATTTTCACCCGCCTGTCCTGGCTCAGCACCGTTTACACCCCAGGGCTGATGGCTTCTTCGCTCCGTTAACAGCGTGACCCGGGTCGGCATAAGGAATTCATATTCACGGATCAGGCCGTTGCCGCCCCGATGACGCCCGTTGCCACCGGAATGTTCTCGTATCTGATAACGATTAATCCTCACAGGATAGGCCATTTCCAGCGCCTCAACAGGCGTATTCAGGGTATTGGTCATATGGGTCTGCACCCCACTCAAACCATCGGTATCGCTGCTCGCACCCATGCCGCCGCCAATCGTTTCATAGTAGTCCCAGGCCGGGTGTCGGCCATCACCGCTGGCTCCCATGGCCAGATTATTCATGCTGCCATGAGATGCTGCCGGGAT
>JAPHRO010000076.1 GCA_026195895.1 Gammaproteobacteria bacterium | reverse complement strand
TTATAAGGAATAAAGTTGGGCATTTTTTATGACTCCTTTTATGTTGAGTCATTTTAACAATAAATTTGTTTGTTTTTAGGTTTTTCTACAGCTTCAACGCCTAAATAACCGGCCGACCGTAAGGGAGGTCGGGCGCGTGCTTTTTACGCGCGTAGTTGATTGCCTTGTTAGAAGCTTTTAATTGCATGATAGCTTCTCTTTTGCAGCCTGCGATGGTGCTGGTAAATTTTTACTTTTACAAACTTCTTTTAAAAATAGATATTGTGAAACACGATTTTGAATTTCTTGTTCTTCTGCTTCGCTTTTAGATTGCCATTCAATGCGTTGCCCATTAGGCGTACTTGTTTCTGTATAAGAACACCCTAATGCTTTTAAGACCTTTTTTAAGTACTCAGTGCTTGCTTTATCAGGGTAGATTAAACCTGTGTGCCTAATTGTTTCGTTACTGTGTGCCTTGAATGAAACGACTAATAGTAACGTCAATGTTGTAATTATTTTTCTTCTATCCATTTTATTTGCTTCTAACGCTGAGTTCAGCAGACCGCAATGGAAGCGGAATTTTGTGGCATAGTGAAACGGCGCCACAAAAGGCCGATGGAATTGCGTGTCTGCTGGAACGTTTTGTTATGTTGCATTTGGTATTTCACCTGTTTCAATTAACTGAACAAACTGACTTTCATTGAGAAACTGAACGCCTTGTGCTTCTGCTTTTTCAATTTTCTTTGGGCCTGCGTTTTCTCCTCCACACAGAAAATCTAGTTTTTGTGTTACAGATGAAACTACTTTAAAATTATTTGAATTTGCAAGATCAATGAGTTCTTGTTTTTTGCTTGTGCCAAAGCCAGTAAAACAAACTTGTAGCCGAGTGTCTTTTGCTTTAACTGTGCGTATTGAGTAAATAAGCTTCCATGCTTCTGCATCAGATAACGCTGATATTTCTTCTTTGCTCATATCTGACTTGGACAGCAGTATCATTGTTGGTTTTTCACTGGCCATCATTTCTCCTTACAACATAACGTTTTTAATAAGCGGATTTCAAAAGCAAGCAAAGCGCCGCTTTTGAAAGTCCGAGTGAGCTTGCGAACGGCTT
Organism: Gammaproteobacteria bacterium; assembly: GCA_026195895.1. Taxonomy (GTDB): domain Bacteria; phylum Pseudomonadota; class Gammaproteobacteria; order SZUA-229; family SZUA-229; genus JAPHRO01. The sequence goes on along the minus strand of JAPHRO010000076.1, from coordinate 4,242 downwards.
AATTAACTTGTTATATGATGAAGCCATATTTACCCTTTTTAGTTTGCTTTTTCCGTTAACTTGCTTTCTTTTGATTTTAGAAACTTAAAACTACCACCGTTTACACTGAACTTAAACCTTGCCGGTGGTGTTTTTAAACAACTTTACTTCACGCTACCGCACGCCAAAAATAATTAGCGAAGGAGATAATTTTTTAGTTTGCTTCTAACTTTCCAAGTGCAGATGGTTTTTATTATTTTAGTGCTCGTTACTACACTTATGATTTTGTTTTTTTACATATAACGCCCAGGTAAGGGGCCGATGACCCAGTAGTGAGCTTTCTTATTGTAGTGATTAGTAGTATAAAATAATTGTGACATAGAAACTAAGGGTTATTGGTCCCGCTTGACCGCCTTGTTAGAGCTTATTGTAATAGTGCCTAGTTTATGCATTTCGGAACTTTCTGTATTGTAATAAACCGTATAATTTCCTTCTTCAATATTTATTAAAGGTATTGAACTGCAATTTTTATTAGCAGTATCATTTATTGAAGAAGTATAAATAGAAATATATACTTCATTGCCTTTAACTAAATGGCCTGTTCTTGAACACATTAATGCTGAATTTAACATTGTTGGTTTAATTGTTATTTCTTGTAACCCAGACACATCTACTGTTATAGGCAAGTAGTGTATATTTTGTTCTGTATAGGGTTGACCAACCTTAAGACCACCAACAGATTGAACAAATGACCAGCTTCTTTCTGTAGATTCTACATCGGTACATGATGCAGTGATTACTAACAGTAAGAGACTAAGTATTTTCATTGTTATTATTTCTTGTGGCTCTAACAGTGATATATACGGATTCCTAATATTAGGCACAATGCCCATATCTGGTTATTTTGGGCTAGATATAGGCATGCTATTCCTAATACTAGCCATGTCTTTTTTTATAGATTAACAACTCTATGTTCGATGTCCAATTTTTTCACGAGGTTTTTATTCAATTGCCATAGTCTGTCTTTGGGTAGCCAGATGCCGCCGGCTGCTTTTACTTTTTGGCGGAGTTCTGTTTCGTGATAATCGATTTTAACCCGTACATCTGTTGCGTAATAGGACTGGCAGGCCTGCGGATTAGTGAATTGTGTTTTCATCCATTCCTTGCTATCAACAATCAATTCTACTGTGGTATAGCGTTTATGCAGGGTGTCATCATATCGATAGCGCACGCGGACAAGCTGTTCGCCGTATTTTTCGAGTAGATGTTTGGTGCCGGCGGCGCCGGGTTTCAGACTTTTTCTAACTTCCATGTCAATTTCCCTGTGTGTGAGTTAACAGATTCGTGGCAGCGGATCGTCTTCCAGTTCTTCCAGCAGACGCTGCCCGCCCAGTTCGGTTTCCAGGATAACGCGCCTGTCGTCGGCAATGATTTCACCAATGATAGCCGCGTCCTGTCCTTCATTTAGCTGGTGCCAGCAATGTAATGCTTCATCGGTATCCTGTTCGGCGACGACGGCCAGTACGCGCCCTTCGCAGGCCAGGTAATAGGGGTCATAGCCGAGCATTTCACAGACCGCAGTCACCTGTTCCTTGATGGGGATCTGCGCTTCAAACAGATAAGTGCCCTGCTGGGTGTTGCGGCAAATTTCGGCACACACTGTTGCCAGTCCGCCTCGGGTGGGGTCGCGCATGAAACGCAGGCCGGGTAGATCGCGTATGGCCTGTGTCAATGGATGCACACTGGCTGCATCCGATTGCAGATCGCCGCTTAAACCAAACTGTTCGCGGGCCAGCATAACGGCGGTGCCATGATCACCAATGCTGCCGCTGATTAAAATTTTATCGCCGGTTTTTATTTTTTCCATGCCCAGTTGTATATCTCTGGGTTTGATGCCGATGCCGGAGGTGGCGAAATAAATGCCGCTGCCTTCTTTTAGCGGCACTACTTTGGTGTCACCGGTAACAATTTCTACCTGGCATTGTCTGGCCGCTTGCGCCATGTCGGCTACTATCCGTTCCAGTTGTTCAAATGCCATGCCTTCTTCAATAAAAGCATTGAGGCTGAGAAATTTTGCGGTGGCGCCGGCAACGGATAAGTCATTGACTGTGCCATGTATGGCCAGTGAGCCAATAGTGCCGCCCGGAAATTCCAGCGGCTTAACGGTGAAGCCGTCGGTGGTAAATAAAATGTCGCCGTCGCCCGGATCAATGAGCGTGGCATCGACATTGGTATTAAGATGTGGATTGGCTAAATGCCGTTTGAAAACGTCATCGATGAGTTCACGCATATAGCGGCCGCCATTGCCGTGAGCCAGGGTGACAAATTTATCCTGTGATTTAGTCATGTGAAAACTAATCCTGATTTATATAATTATAAGCTTCAATAATCTGGCCATAACTGATGCCGGCATCATTGCAGGGTATTTGATTCGAGCTATATACATCGAAGTTTTTACTTTTTAATTGATGAATCACAAATTCAGTGAGTTTGCGATTCTGAAATACGCCGCCGCTTAAGCCAATCACAAACTTACCGTGCTGTTGTCGAACAAGTTCCGCCTGGTTAACCAGGTTCATGGCCATGCTGGCATGAAATATATTGCTGCGCTTTTCTGCGCTTTGCTTATTGTCGGCGAGAAGTTTTATTAGTGTGCTGCTATCGGTTTGAAAAAAATTCTGAGAGTCGTTATTTATCGGTAAGTCGATAGCGTGATCAGCAGTGAGTTCGCTGGCGATCTGTTCTAGCTGCATGGGTGCCTGGCCATCAAAACTGCATGTGTGTTTTTGCATAATAAAAGACGCGGCGGCATCGAATAATCGGCCGACGGCAGAGGTTTGATAACAGCCCAGATTTTTTTGCCATGCCTGATGGGCCAGTTCTACATTGATACCATCGGGTTGCCAGTTATAATCTTCCGACCAGCAGAGTGCCATGGCGCTACGCCAGGGCTGTAGTGATGCTTTGTCACCACCCACGATGCGCAGAGGTTTGAAGCTGGCAACCCGTTGCCACTGGCCAGCATTACCCAGCAGTGCTTCGCCACCCCAGATCTGGCCGTCATGGCCATAGCCTGTGCCATCCCAGGTGAAGTTCAACCAGCGTTGAGGTTGCGGATATTCGCCGCAAAGCGTGCTGGCATGTGCATGATGATGAAATACTTCGACACAGTTTTTATGATGATTGCCGGCATATTCTTTTGCCCAGCGATGGCTGGCGTAATCAGGATGGGCATCACACACAATATGTTGCGGTTCTATTGCATACAGTTGTTTCAGATCAGCAATGACCTGCTCAAAAATTTTCATGCTGCGAACTGAACTTAAGTCGCCGACATGCGATGAAATCACTACGCGATTATTCCAGGCCAGTGCAATATTATTTTTCATGTGGCCACCAACAGCTAATACCGGCTGGTTCAGGCTAAAGGGTAGTGTCAGTTCTGTCGGTGCTATGCCGCGACCCAGGCGCAGATAGTGCGGGCGATGATTGATGATGCGCACGACGCTGTCATCGGCGGGACGTAGAATTGGTCGGTTGTGATGAACAAACGCGTCGGCAATTTTGCTTAGCCGTTGTTGCGCTTCGTCGTTATCGGTAATGACCGGTTCGCCGCTAAAATTTGCCGATGTTGCCACCAGTGGGCTGTCGAAGTCCTGACTGAGTAAAAAATGCAATGGACTATAGGGCAGCAGGGCGCCTACTTCGTTGAGCCCCGGACTGATGTTGCTGGCCAGTGTTGAGTCAGCATGCTGTTTTATCAATACGATGGGCCGAGCGGGATGGCGTAACTGTTTTGCTTCACTGGCATCGGGTCGCAGGTATTGCAGAACATTTTTTAAGCCATCTGTTCCCTGCCAGGGGAATAACACGGCAAAAGGTTTGTCCGGGCGATTTTTACGATCACGTAAAGTTTGTACTGCCTGGGTGTTTTTTGCATCGCAAATCAGGTGATAACCGCCAATGCCTTTGACGGCAAGAATTTTTCCCTCCGTCAGGGCTGCAATAGCGGCAGTTAATGCCGGCTCATTGCCGGATATATTCTGTGCCTGTGCACGGTAACTTAACACCGGGCCACAGTCGGCACAGGCTAACGGCTGAGCGTGAAAACGACGGTCCTGTGGATTGCGGTATTGCTGGTTGCAGGGATCGCACAACGGGAATGTTTTCATGCTGGTGTTGGGGCGATCGTAAGGCAGTTTTTCGATCAGCGTATAGCGTGGCCCGCATTGCGTGCAGTTAATAAATGGATAGCGGTAGCGA
>JAPHRO010000069.1 GCA_026195895.1 Gammaproteobacteria bacterium | reverse complement strand
TGGGCTGGAAAGTATTTATCCCAGTGACTATCGTCTGGATTTTTGTTGAGGCGGTCATGGCAGTCATGCAAATCGGACCATGGGCGGTGTAATCATGAGACTACTAAAACATTACATCAAAAGTTTTCTGTTTCTTGAGCTGATCAAGGGCGCCATGATTACCGGGCGCTATCTGTTTGCTAAAAAGATTACCGTCCAGTACCCGGAAGAAAAAACACCCATGTCACCACGGTTTCGTGGCCTGCATGCGCAGCGTCGATATGCCAATGGCGAAGAACGTTGTATTGCCTGTAAATTATGTGAAGCCGTTTGTCCGGCACTGGCAATCACCATTGATGTGACCGAGCGTGACGATGGTACGCGGCGTACCTCGCGTTACGATATCGATTTATTTAAATGTATTTATTGCGGATTCTGTGAAGAAGCCTGCCCGGTCGATGCCATCGTAGAAACCCATATTTTTGAATATCATTTTGAAAATCGCGGTGAAAATATTATGACCAAAGACAAGTTGCTGGCAGTTGGTGATAAATACGAAGAACAGATTGCGGCGTGTAAAGCGGCTGATGCCAAATATAGATAAGCCTGGATTTGGCCAGGCCGAAGATAGACAAAATATAAGCGAGTTAAAAACCTTTCGGGGTTTGGGATTAAAACATGAGTTTTACTGAAGGCGTCTTTTATGCTTTTTCTGCCATTATGATTATGGCTGCATTGGGTGTAATTACTGCGCGCAATCCTGTGCATTCTGCGTTGTCACTGGTGCTGACATTTTTTGCAACCTCGGCGATCTGGATGTTGCTGGAGGCAGAGTTTTTAGCCATAACCCTGGTGCTGGTTTATGTCGGTGCGGTGATGGTGCTGTTCCTGTTCGTGGTTATGATGCTGGATATTAATATTACTCGCATGCGCGAAGGCTTCATGCGCTATGTGCCGTTTGGGATTGTCATCGCGCTGATTCTGGTTGTGCAGATGGTGATGATTGTCGGGCCGGAGAATTTTGGCCTGGAACAGTTTGCTGAACCCGCACGTCACGTAGCCGACCATAGCAATACAAAAGAATTAGGCCGTGTGCTTTATACGGATTATGTCTATCCATTTGAAATCGCCGCCGTGATCCTGCTGGTAGCTATTGTCGCTGCAATTTCATTGACCATGCGTCGTCGGCCAGAAACTAAATATCAGACACCGGGTAAACAGGTGATGGTGAAAAAAGAAGACCGTTTACGCGTCGTGAGCATGAAGGCAGAGGAGAAAGAAAAATGATTCCACTGTCCAGTTATCTTATTTTAGGCGCCATCATGTTTGCCATTAGCATGGCCGGCATATTCATCAACCGAAAAAACGTCATTATTCTATTGATGTGTGTCGAGTTAATGTTGCTGGCAGTGAATATCAATTTCATTGCTTTTTCACATTTTCTTGGGGATCTGGCCGGCCAGGTGTTCGTATTCTTTATCCTGACTGTGGCAGCCGCCGAAGCAGCTATTGGCCTGGCGATACTTGTGGTGCTGTCCCGCAATCACCAGACGATCAATGTGTCTGAACTGAAGAATCTGGAGGGGTAGTGCGCTGATGGAAAATATTTATCTAGCAATTCCTCTGGCTTCTCTGATAGGTGCGATCATTGCCGGCTTTATGGGCAAGCAGATCGGTCGGGCCGGTGCGCATACCGTCACTATTGTCGGCGTGGGTATTTCATTTATTCTGTCGCTGATGGCGTTAAATCATATCGTATTTAACGGCGGCGCAATTTATAACGAAACCGTTTATACCTGGATGGTCAGTGATGGACTGCGCTTTGAAGTGGGTTTCCTGATTGATCACCTGACTGTGATGATGATGGCGGTGGTGACCGGTGTTTCATTGATGGTGCATGTGTATACCATCGGCTATATGGCCGATGATCCAGGCTATCAGCGGTTCTTCAGTTATATTTCTTTATTTACTTTCTCCATGCTGATGCTGGTGATGTCCAACAATTTCCTGCAGTTGTTCTTCGGTTGGGAAGCGGTGGGTCTGGTGTCATATTTATTGATCGGTTTCTGGTACAAGAAAGAAACCGCGATTTATGCCAACCTGAAAGCATTCCTGGTTAATCGTGTCGGTGACTTCGGTTTTATTCTCGGTATCGCAGCAGTGGTTATGTACGCCGGTTCATTAGATTATGTTGAGGTGTTTCAGAAGGCACCACAAATTTCTAATCAAACCATGAGTATTGGTTTGAGCGAATGGTCGGTGATTACGGTCATCTGTATTCTGTTATTTATTGGCGCTATGGGTAAATCGGCTCAGGTACCCTTGCATGTATGGCTGCCTGACTCAATGGAAGGTCCAACTCCGATTTCTGCTTTGATTCATGCCGCGACCATGGTTACTGCGGGTATTTTTATGGTGGCACGTATGTCACCCCTGTATGAATTCTCGGAAACCGCTCTCGGTTTTGTCATGGTGATTGGCGCCATAACAGCGTTGTTTATGGGGCTGATCGGTATTGTGCAAAATGACATTAAACGTGTGGTTGCATATTCAACTCTGTCACAGCTTGGTTATATGACGGTTGCCCTGGGTGTGTCCGCTTATTCCGCCGCCGTGTTTCACCTAATGACTCACGCGTTTTTCAAGGCATTGTTATTCCTGGCTGCGGGTTCTGTCATTATTGCCATGCATCATGAGCAGGACATGCGCAAAATGGGCGGACTGAAAAAATATATGCCCATTACCTGGATCACGTCGTTGATCGGCTCGCTTGCGCTGATTGGGGTACCGGGTTTTTCCGGTTTCTTCTCTAAAGATTCAATCATTGAAGCGGTGCATTATTCTAATGTGCCAGGTTCTGATCTGGTTTACTGGATGGTTGTTGCCGGTGTGTTCATCACGGCATTTTATTCATTCCGCATGTACTTCATGGTGTTTCATGGCAAAGAGCGCATGGATCAGCACACCAAAGAACATTTACATGAAACGCCCTGGGTGGTTACTTTGCCATTGATTGCACTGGCGATACCTTCAGTCATTATTGGCTGGCTGACCATCGAGCCGATGCTGTTTGGTGGTTATTTTGCGGATTCGATATTTGTTAAAGAATCACACAATGTGCTGGCTGCATTTGGCAAAGATTATCACGGTCAATGGGCGATGATTCAGCATGCCATATTTGCACTGCCTACCTGGCTGGCTTTGGCAGGCGTCGGCCTGGCTTATTATCTGTACATTATTAATCCTGATATGGCAGAAAAGCTGAAAACCATATTGTCCCCCGCTTACAAGCTGCTTGATCGTAAATACTGGGTGGATGAAATTTACTTCGCTACCTTTGCTGATGGTGGCCGTGGTTTAGGTAAAGGTTTCTGGAAGCTTGGGGATGTTGCCCTGATTGATGGATTCATAGTTAACGGTTCGGCACGCGTGGTCGGCTGGTTTGCAGGTGTTATTCGTCATGTTCAAACGGGTATATTGTCCCACTACGCGTTTGCGATGATTTTAGGACTGATAGCGCTACTGGCGCTGTTTGTTAAATAATTAAATTAAATAATTAGGTCGGAAAAAATAAAATGTTTGCAGATTGGCCTTTACTGAGCCTGGTTGTCTGGATACCGATAATTGGCGGTATTATTGTTCTGTTGTCCGGTGATAAAGGTGATGCAGAGGGTGCCCGACGTCTGGCCTTAATTGTTTCCATCGTGACCTTTGTGTTAAGTCTCGGACTCTACACAGGTTTTGATACCGGCACTGCCCAGATGCAGTTTGTTGAGCGCTTTGAATGGATCGGTACCTATAATATCTTCTACCATCTGGGTGTCGATGGCATTTCCATGCCGCTGATTATTCTGACGACGTTTACCACCATTCTGGTTGTGCTGGCCGGTTGGGAAGTGATTAAAAACAAGCCCGCGCAGTACATGGCGGCATTCCTGATTATGGAAGGCCTGATGAATGGCGTGTTCTCGGCGCTGGATTCCATGTTCTTCTATGTATTCTGGGAAGCCATGCTGATACCCATGTTTATTATCATTGGTGTCTGGGGTGGGCCGCGCCGAGTTTACGCAACCATCAAGTTCTTTATTTATACCTTCTTTGGTTCGGTATTCATGCTGGTAGCGTTGATTTATATGTACTACCAGTCAAGCAAAACGGGTGCCGGCAGTTTCGCCATTTTAGATATGCATACACTGCCGTTGAGTATGACGGAACAGACCTTGATTTTCTTTGCCTTCCTGGCGGCCTTTGCGGTGAAGGTGCCCATGTGGCCGGTTCACACCTGGTTGCCGGATGCGCACGTTGAAGCGCCCACTGGCGGTTCGGTGATTCTGGCGGCGATCATGCTGAAAATTGGTGGCTATGGCTTTCTGCGTTTCACTCTGCCCATTACCCCGGATGCCAGTAATTCGCTGGACTGGCTGATTATTGGCATGTCATTGATTGCCGTGGTTTACATCGGTTTCGTGGCGCTGGTGCAAACTGATATGAAAAAGCTGGTGGCTTATTCATCCATCGCGCATATGGGTTTTGTCACCCTGGGTATGTTTGTTATTTTCAGAATCTGGTCAAATCCTGCCAACACGGATATTACCGGTGCCTCACTGGCGATTGAAGGCGCCATGATACAGATGATTTCCCACGGTTTTATTTCCGGTGCCCTGTTCCTGATGATCGGCGTTTTGTACGACCGCATGCATTCCCGTGAAATCGGTGATTACGGTGGTGTGGTCAATACCATGCCCGTATTCGCAGCATTTGCGGTGTTCTTTGCCATGTCCAATGCGGGACTGCCAGGCACGTCAGGATTTGTCGGTGAGTTCATGGTCATCATTGCCAGTTTTAAAGCCAATTTCTGGTTTGCTTTTCTGGCGGCGACCACATTAATACTGGGTGCGGCCTATACCCTGTGGATGGTCAAGCGCGTATTTTACGGTGAAGTTAAGAATGACAAGGTAAAAGCCTTGCAAGACCTGAATCAGCGTGAGCTGGTCATTATGACCACTTTGGCCATTGCTGTGCTTGCGCTGGGTTTATATCCGGCACCCGTGGTTGAGGTAATGCATGCTTCAGTTGATAACCTGTTACAGCACGTACACGTGTCCAAACTTTGAGAACCGTACAGGTTCAATCTGAACACTTACGATATATTGCAGAATATTATGAGATTTAATGTATGACACTTGAACTATTAAATTATGCGGTAGCCTGGCCGGAAATTTTTCTGCTGACCATGGCCTGTGTTGTGCTGGTTGCAGATGTCTATCTGGACGATGAAAATCGTAACGCGACTTATTTATTGTCTCAGTTGACGTTGCTGGTAACGCTGGTGTTGATCGCGGTTAAAGCCACTTCGGCAAGTGAAACCGTTATTGCATTTAATGGCACGTTTGTTAGCGATGCGCTGGGCGATGTGCTCAAGTTTTTTATTGTTTTGATCATTGCCATCGTGTTTGTGTACTCCCGTGACTACCTGAAAGATCGCAATATTTTTAAAGGTGAGTTTTATGTACTAGGGCTGTTTGGTGTACTGGGTATGATGGTGATGGTTTCGGCCAATCATTTTCTGTCACTGTATTTAGGCCTGGAGCTATTGTCGCTGTCGCTTTATGCCATGGTCGCCTTTGATCGCGATAATCCAAATGCCTCGGAAGCGGCCATGAAATATTTTGTGCTGGGTGCGATCGCCTCCGGCATGTTGCTCTATGGTATGTCGATGATTTATGGCATGACCGGCTCGTTAAATATTGCCGAAGTGGCCACGGCCATCAACCAGATGGGCGATACCAATATCGTGCTGATATTTGGTCTGGTATTTATGGTGATTGGACTGGCGTTCAAGTTAGGTGCAGTGCCATTCCACATGTGGATACCGGATGTTTATCATGGTGCGCCCACCACAGTGACCAGTTACATCGCAAGTGCACCCAAAATTGCTGGCTTTGCCATGGTGATGCGTTTACTGGCTGAAGGCATGGGTGGTTTGCAGGCAGACTGGCAGGGCATGTTAGTGATACTGGCTGTGCTATCCATGGCCATTGGTAATGTGATCGCCATTGCGCAAACCAATCTGAAACGCATGTTGGCCTATTCAACCATTTCACACGTTGGCTTTATCCTGCTGGGTATACTGGCGGCGAATAATGATGGTTACTCTGCGGCGATGTTCTATACCTTAACCTATGCGCTGATGTCAGTCGGTGGTTTCGGTATGATTATTCTGCTGGCACGCGCCGGTCTGGAAGCTGAGAATCTGGATGATTTCAAAGGCCTGAATCAGCGCAGTCCCTGGTATGCCTTCATGATGTTGATACTGATGTTTTCCATGGCGGGTGTGCCGCCGACGGTTGGATTCTGGGCCAAGTTGGCTGTGCTGAAAGCAGTGATTGATATTGATATGCTGTGGTTGGCGCTGGTTGCCGTGTTCTTCTCAATTATTGGCGTTTATTATTATTTACGCGTCGTTAAATTGATGTATTTCGATGATCCGGTTGATGAAACACCCATCGAAAAAAGTCGGGATATGCAAATCGCGCTCAGCGCCAATGGTCTAGCGATTTTGGTTCTGGGGCTATACCCTGCGGCTTTAATGTCTCTGTGCGTGTCTGTATTTAGCTGACATTTTTAGCCCGATTTTTAATCCGAGATAATAAAATTAAATGTTCTGTTAAAGGCCTCCGATAAACGTCGGAGGCTTTTTTTATTCAAACAAAAAAGTAGCTGCAAATTATTAAATTTTAATATTATTTTGTGGTCTCGCTAAATGATTGGACTTGCAATAACGAGTCGAACTAGGTATTATTCGCGTCCAGTTGATGCGGGGTGGAGCAGTCTGGCAGCTCGTCGGGCTCATAACCCGAAGGTCGTAGGTTCAAATCCTGCCCCCGCTACCAATTTTATTACGGGTTTGTAAAAGTTAGTCCTTGTTGAGACTTCGGATTATGATCCCGTCGAGTAGCCGGTCTCATAGTTAATACCCATGGGAAGGTCGCAGGTTTAAATCCTGCCCCGCTACCACATTTATTGCACTGGTTGCTTTTTAGGGCGAGTGCCTGGTAGGGAAATAGAACGGTGTGATTCATCATGCAGCGTTCTCCGCTACTGCATAGCAAAGCCTCGTTAAACACGAGGCTTTTTTCATTCCGGTTTGAGGGGATGGATAAAGTATAGAAGGGCCTAGCGCCCTTTTTTTATATGTACAGGAAGTACGGTATGTCGCGGGTGCAGGGAGGCACAGGAACAAACAATGGTAATTTTGAATGAATGCTAAACGCGCCAGTAATCTGTGGTCATTGTTAGAACCGCTCGTTGAAGGCATGGGTTATGAAGTGGTGGATATCGAGTATCGCCCGCATCCCAGCAACGGATTGCTGCGCGTTTATATCGACCATGAAAAAGGCATTCAACTGGAAGATTGCGAGCAGGTCAGTCGTCAGATCAGCGCCATGCTGGATGTGGAAGATCCTATTTCCGGACATTTTAATCTGGAAGTATCCTCGCCAGGACTGGATCGTCCACTATGCAAGGAACAGGATTTTGAGCGTTTTGCCGGTGAAATAGTAAAGATAAAAATGGGCATGCCAAATCTCGAAGGCCAGCGCAATTTCACAGGAAAATTGCTGGGCCTGAAAGATAATGCTGTGCTGATTGAAATAGATGGTGAAACGCAACATCTGGAACTGGGTGGTATAGAAAAAGCTCACCTGGTACCACAATTTTAGAGAATCAAATTTTAAGTCATGATTAAAATAGATATCGGGAGCCGGTCATGAACAAAGAAATTCTATATGTAGTAGACGCAGTCTCAAATGAGAAAAACGTCGACAAGGAAATTATTTTTGGGGCGATAGAAGCGGCCCTGGCTACGGCGACCCGTAAAAAAGAGGGTAAGGATATCGAAGTTCGTGTAGCCATTGATCGAAATACCGGCGACTACGATACTTTTCGTCGTTGGGAAGTAGTGGAAGCACAGGAAGATGGTGGTCTGGAATTTCCGCTAAAGCAAATTACCCTTGAGGCGGCCCAGGTTGAAGAGCCAGAAATCGAACTGGGCGACTTTGTTGAAGAACAGATTGAATCGGTGGAGTTTGGTCGTATCGCTGCGCAAACAGCCAAGCAGGTCATTGTACAGAAAGTTCGCGAAGCGGAACGCGCACGCGTTGTTGATGCCTTCCAGGATAAAGTGGGCGAACTGGTGATGGGTACCGTCAAGCGTGTTGAACGCGGCAACATATATATGGATCTGGGTGACAATGTCGAAGCCATTATTCCACGCGAAGAAGTTATTCCACGCGAAGCTGTACGTCCTGGTGATCGTCTGCGCGGCTACCTGAAAGAAGTGCGCGCAGAAAATCGCGGCCCACAATTATTTGTTAGTCGAACAGCGCCAGAATTTCTGGTTGAGCTGTTCAAGCTCGAAGTGCCAGAAGTTGGCCAGGAGTTGATTGAAATTATCTCCGGCGCTCGAGACCCGGGTTCGCGGGCAAAAATTGCCGTTAAATCCAATGACCCGCGTCTTGATCCTGTCGGTGCCTGTGTCGGTATGCGTGGTTCCCGTGTGCAGTCCGTATCGAATGAGCTGGCCGGTGAGCGCGTCGATATTATCTTATGGGATGATAATCCCGCCCAGTTTGTGATTAATGCCATGTCGCCGGCGGAGGTTGCCTCCATCGTGGTTGATGAGGAATCCGAGAGCATGGATATCGCGGTTGAGGATGACAAGCTATCCATGGCAATTGGCCGCGGTGGTCAGAACATTCGTATGGCGAGTCAGTTAACGGGCTGGAAATTGAATATAATGTCGACTACAGACATGGAGTCCAAATCCGAATCCGAAACCAAAGAGCTGGTTGAGATGTTTATGGAACAACTGGATGTCGACGAAGAACTATCAGCTATTCTGGTGGCCGAGGGCTTCTCGACCATTGAAGAAGTCGCTTATGTGCCGGAATCAGAGTTGCTCGACATCGAAGAATTCGATGAAGATATAGTTGAAGAATTACGCGGTCGCGCCCGTGATGCATTGTTGACCAAAGCAATTTCAAAAGAAGAAGCCGTAGAAGAACCACAGCCGGATCTGCTGGAAATGGATGGCATGGATAATGATCTGGCTTATAAACTGGCTGAATTAAAAATTTGTACAATGGAAGACCTGGCGGAACAGGCCATTGATGAATTGATGGAAATAGATGGGATGACAGAAGAGCGTGCAAGTGAGCTGATTATGACAGCCCGTGCGCCCTGGTTTGAAAATGAAACTAAAGAGGCAGACCAGTAACGATCTGGGGGGAGGTGACATATGTCTAATGTAACAGTCAAACAACTTGCGGAAGTTGTCGGCACCCCGGTAGAACGTTTACTGGAGCAGCTAAAAGAAGCCGGCATTGAAGCAGAGAGTGCCGATGCGGCCATCAGTGATGAAGATAAGTTCAAATTGCTGGATCACCTGCGTAGCAGTCACGGTAAAGGTTCAGCGGCGGGTGCCGGTAAAAAGAAAATCACCCTGAAGCGAAAAACCACGTCAGAATTGAAAGTGACCGGTAGTGGCACCAGTCGTAAAACGGTTAACGTAGAAGTGCGTAAAAAACGCACCTATGTGAAGCGGGAAGAAGCCACGGTTAGCGACGAAAAAGCCAAACTTGACCAGTTGATGGCAGAAAAGGAACAGCGTGATATTGAGCGTGCGGCAGCCGAAGAAGAGACACGTCGCAAAGCTGAACAGGCAGCCAAAGAAAAAGCGGAACAGGAAGCCAGAGCAAAAGAACAGGCTGAGGCTCGTGCCAGAGAGGAAGAACAGGCACAGGCGCAGGCGGCATTAGAAGCACAGGCGCAGGCTCAGACAGAAGGCAAAAAGGAACCGGTATCCGATAAATCGGCCAAAGATTCCGCGAAAGCCAAAAAAGGTAAAAAACAGCCAGAAAAAGCAGATACCCGTTATGGCCGTAATGAGCTACATGTTAGCGGCGGGAAACCGGGTGGTCGCAAGAAAAAACCCTCCAGAAAAGTACGTGCTGCTTCTGATGCGGTAGGTAAACACGCATTTGAAAAACCGGTTGCTGCAATTGTGCATGAGGTCAGTGTGCCTGAGACCATCAAGGTATCTGAACTGGCAGCAAAAATGAGCATGAAAGCGGCTGAAGTCATCAAGGTAATGATGAAAATGGGCGTCATGGCAACCATTAATCAGGTTATCGATCAGGACACGGCGATTCTGCTGGTTGAGGAATGTGGCCATAAAGCGATTTCCATGAGCGAGGATGATCGTGAGCAGAGTTTGCTGGATACCGCATCCCAGGAACTGGGTGAACTGGTGGCTCGTCCACCGGTAGTGACCATTATGGGTCACGTTGATCATGGCAAAACTTCGCTACTGGATCACATCCGCGAAGCCAAAGTAGCGGCCGGCGAAGCAGGCGGTATTACCCAGCATATCGGTGCTTATCATGTTGAAACAGACAAAGGCGTGATTACCTTCCTGGATACACCAGGACATGCAGCATTTACTTCCATGCGTGCCCGTGGTGCGCAGGCAACGGATATCGTTATTCTGGTGGTGGCAGCCGATGATGGCGTAATGCCGCAGACGATTGAAGCGATCCAGCATTCCAAGGCGGCGGGCGTGCCGCTGATTGTTGCGGTTAACAAAATTGATAAGGAAGAAGCTGATCCGGATCGGGTTAAAACCGAGCTGGGTAACCATGAAGTCATCCCTGAAGACTGGGGTGGTGACAACATATTTGTCAATGTGTCTGCCAAAACCGGCGAAGGTATAGATGATTTACTGGATGCCGTTAGTTTAACGGCGGAAGTGATGGAGCTAAAATCCCCGGCGACCGGTCCTGGTAAAGGCCTCGTGGTAGAGGCGTCGCTGGACAAGGGCCGTGGGGTAACTACCACTGTGCTGGTTCAGCAGGGCGTGATGAAAAAAGGCGATCTGCTGGTTGCCGGTCAGGAATATGGCCGTATTCGCGCCATGTTTGATGAAAATGGTCAGCAGATTTCTGAAGCCGGCCCGTCCATTCCCGTTTTAGTGCTGGGTTTGTCGGGTACGCCTTCTGCCGGTGATCCGGCTCAGGTGATGGCTGATGAGCGCTCAGCACGTGAGCTGGCTGAAATGCGGCATCATAAGGATCGCGACTCGCGTCTGGCTGCACAGCAGCAGGCAAAACTGGATTCTCTGTTTGCCAATATGGGTAAGGGTGATGTCAAGAAGCTCAATGTCCTGTTGAAAGCCGATGTGCAGGGTAGTCTGGAAGCGATCCGCGAAGCGCTGTTGAAACTGGCCGTTGACAATGATGAAGTGGATGTGGCGATTGTGGGTTCAGGTGTCGGTGGTATCAACGATACTGATATCAGCCTTGCCGCCGCTTCCAATGCTATCGTAATGGGTTTCAATGTACGTGCCGATGCGACAGCCCGTAAATCGGTGGCAGAACGTGGCGTCGATTTACACTATTACAGTGTTATTTACGACCTGATTGATGAAGTCAAACAGGCACTCACCGGCATGCTGGAACCGGAATACCGGGAAGATATTATTGGCCTGGCGGAAGTGAAAGATATTTTCAAATCGCCCAAGTTTGGCCTGATTGCCGGTTCCCTGGTAACAGAAGGTGTCATTAAACGTAGCCAGCCTATCCGTGTATTGCGTGACAATGTTGTTATTTACGAGGGTGAGCTGGAATCGCTGCGACGCTTTAAGGATGCCGTGGAAGAAGTTCGCAGTGGTACAGAATGTGGTATCGGTGTGAAGAATTACAATGACGTGAAAGTGGGCGATCAGATCGAAGTGTTTGAACGCGTTCAGGTTGAGCGTACACTGTAATCAGGCCGTCATTAACGGCGCGTCTGGTTGCCCTGTTGCATGATGGATTTAATATTCATTGACTGCAGGGCGAACCCGCACTAGAAAGTAGATTTGTATCATGCCAAAAGAATTTTCACGCTCGCAACGCATGGCAGAGCAGTTGCGTCGCGAACTGGCAGAACTGGTTCGTGATGAATTGAAAGATCCCCGGATCAACTGGGTATCTTTTACCGCAGTCAAAGTCAGCAAAGACTTAAGCAGTGCCGTTGTCTATTTTACCGTGATGAATGACGATGAAAAAGAGCAAGCCATTCAGGCTTTAAATAAAGCTGCTGGATTTCTACGCCGTCAACTGGCTCATCGCATCCGTTCCCGTATTGTTCCCTCGCTCCGATTTGTCTTCGACAGCAGCCTGGAACGGGGCATGTCGATGGATGCGCTGATTTCCAGGGCGCGGGCCAGTGACGCGGATGCCGATTCTGAAAACTGATTTATCCCCTGAATAATTTTGATGTAACTAGATAGATATGGGTCGAAAAAAGAATAAGGGCCGTCCAGTGCATGGCGTATTGTTACTGGATAAGCCGCTCAACATGTCATCGAATTTTGCTTTACAGAAAGTAAAACGCCTGTTTTTTGCCCGTAAAGCCGGTCATACCGGCAGCCTGGATCCGCTGGCGACGGGTATGCTGCCCATCTGCCTGGGTGAGGCCACCAAAATATCGGCTTTTTTATTAGATGCGGATAAGGTGTATCGCTTCAAATGTCAGTTAGGCACAAAAACCGCCACCGCTGACGCCGAGGGCGAAGTGCTGGAAACACGTCCCTATGAGCACATTACCCGTGCCGATGTTGAACGCCAGTTGCCGCAATTCATCGGCGATATTGAACAAATTCCCCCCATGTATTCAGCGCTGAAAAAAGATGGTCAACGGCTTTATGATCTCGCTCGCCAGGGTGTCGAAGTGGAGCGCAAACCACGGCCGGTGACTATTTTTCAGCTGGATCTTCTCGGTTTTGAAAATGGCGAAGTGGAACTGGAAGTGGAGTGCTCGAAAGGCACTTATGTGCGCACCCTGGCGGAAGATCTGGGCGAAGCGCTGGGCTGCGGTGCTTATGTCACTGAACTGCGACGTCTTGCGGTAGGCCCCTATGAAGGTGGGATGGTGACCATGGAGCAGCTAGAGGCACTGGATGAGCAGGGTGAGAAAGGGAATTACTCCGCGCAGGATGCGTTGTTGCTGGATATGGATAGCGGCATCATTGACTGGCCAGCAATCAGGCTGGATGCGGATAGTGCTTATTACATGAAACTGGGGCAGCCGATTCAAACGGCCCAGGCGCCCGTCGATGGCTGGGTAAGAATTTATGAAGAAGACCAGTTTATCGGTGTCGGTGAAATCGATGATGATGGGCGGGTAGCACCGCGTCGGATGATGGTTTTATAGATTATTGGCGCCTGATTATGCCAATTCGGCTCTGCGGATGGCATGTGGGTGTCGTTGTTTTGGAAAAATCGACCTCGATGGTTGATTTAACGGGTTTTAAGCTTTTGTACGTCGGGATATCTATGATAAAATCCCGGCTCTTTTACCGAGGCAAATTGAGTCAGGAGTTATTGCTATGTCATTAGCAGCTGCAGAAAAAGCAGAAATCGTATCAAAATATGCGCAATCTGAAGGGGATACAGGTTCTCCAGAAGTACAGGTTGCATTGTTAACAAGCCGTATTACTCAGTTAACTGAGCATTTTAAAGGCCATGTACACGACCACCATTCTCGTCGTGGTTTGCTGCGCATGGTTAACCAGCGTCGTAAATTACTGGATTATCTGAAAACCAGAAACCAGCAACGTTATAAAGACTTAATTGAAAGTCTTGGTCTGCGTCGTTAATTTTTAGTCGTAATATAAAAACCTAGATAGGGAACAACCTGTGACCGCAATTAAAAAATCTTTTACGCTTGGTGAACATAACGTCACTATTGAAACGGGCGAAATCGCACGTCAGGCATCTGGCTGCGTTATCGTTAATATGGATGACACTGTCGTACTCGTCTCGGCTGTAGTTGATAAAGCTGGGGAGCCAAGAGACTTTTTTCCGCTCACAGTTAATTATCAGGAACGTTCATACGCCGCAGGTAAAATTCCGGGCAGTTTCTTCAAACGGGAAGGTCGACCATCAGAAAAAGAAACTCTGACTAGCCGCCTCATCGACCGTCCAATTCGCCCCTTGTTTCCTAAAGGTTTTACTAACGAAGTTCAGGTTATCGCTACCGTTGTTTCCTTGAACAATGAAATCGATCCGGATATTCCAGCGATGCTGGGTGCTTCGGCTGCACTGGCTATCTCGGGTGCGCCCTTTGCAGGTCCGGTCGGTTGTGCACGTGTCGGTTATAAAGATGGTGCATACATCCTGAATCCAACCTTTAGTCAGTTGAAAGATTCTGATCTGGATCTGGTGGTTGCCGGTACTGACGATGCAGTGCTGATGGTTGAGTCAGAAGCGAAAGAGTTATCAGAAGACGTTATGCTGGGCGCGGTCATGTTTGGTCATGAGCAGTTCCAGGTGGCGATTCAGGCGATCAAAGAACTGGCGGCTGAAGTTAATGCGCCTGTTATCGAGTGGGTTGCGCCAGAAGTTGATCAGGAATTGCTGGCTACTGTAACCAGTGAAGTGACTGCTGATTTAACGGCTGCGTACCAGATCTCTGAAAAATTAGATCGCTATGCGGCGGTTGATAAAGTTCGTGATGCGGCCGTTGAGAAACTGGCCTCTGATGATGGTTATTCTGCTGCTGATATCAAGGCAATGTTCGGTAAAGTTGAAAAGAGCATCGTACGTGGTCGCATCATCTCTGGTGAAAAACGTATCGACGGTCGTAACCTGGATGATGTGCGTGCGATTACAGTGCGCACCGGGGTGTTACCTCGTACCCATGGTTCAGCTCTGTTTACTCGTGGTGAAACCCAGGCTTTAGTTGTGACTACCCTGGGTACCGCACGTGATGCACAGAAAATCGATGCCCTGGAAGGTGAAAAAACTGACAGCTTCATGCTGCACTACAACTTCCCTCCTTATAGTGTTGGCGAAACCGGTCGTACCGGCACACCCGGTCGTCGTGAAATTGGTCATGGCAAACTGGCAAAACGTGGCGTCATGGCAGTGATGCCTACAGAAGAAGATTTTCCATACTCGATTCGTGTAGTATCAGAAATTACTGAATCTAATGGTTCAAGCTCGATGGCCTCTGTTTGTGGTACCTCGCTGGCATTGATGGATGCAGGTGTTCCATTGAAAGCGCCAACTGCCGGTATCGCAATGGGTCTGGTTAAAGAAGGTGACGATTACGCGGTATTGAGTGACATTCTGGGTGATGAAGATCATCTGGGTGATATGGACTTCAAAGTTGCCGGTACTGCAAGTGGTATCAGTGCCTTGCAGATGGATATCAAAATCACCGGTATCACCAGAGACATTATGGAGAAAGCATTAGAGCAGGCAAAAGCCGGTCGTATGTTTATCCTGGGCGAAATGAACAAGGTTATTTCTGAGCCTAGCCAGCAAATGTCTCATTATGCGCCGCGTTATCTGAAAATGACCATCAACCCTGACAAGATTCGCGACGTAATCGGCAAGGGTGGTGCGGTTATTCGTTCTATTACTGAGGAAACCGGTGTTTCCATTGATATTGATGACGATGGCAACGTGAAAATTGCATCCAGTGATTTTGATGCTGCAGAAGAAGCAAAAAATCGTATTGAGCAGATTACCGCGGAAGCGGAAGTTGGCAAAGTATACGATGGCACGGTTATCAAGATTATGGACTTCGGTGCTTTTGTTCGCATCCTGCCTAATAAGGAAGGTCTGGTTCATATTTCCCAGATATGTGAAGAACGTGTTGAGAATGTTAGTGACAAGTTATCTGAAGGCGATGTAATCAAGGTTAAAGTCCTTGAAATCGACCGTCAGGGCCGTATTCGTCTGAGTATGAAAGCGGTGGAAGTGGCTTAGTATTCAGCCGCTTATGTTAGAAAAAGGGGGCTTATTAAGCCCCCTTTTTTATTGGTGCTGTTGTTAGCGCTCTATAAAAATCCCCACTGCGTAAATTCAGCCCTTCCTGGGTATCTTAAAATCGATTAAAAATTAATGAGTGACCTGAGTCCGAGATATATGAGTCTGTCGCCAGTTTAAAATTGACCCAATAAGCCCGTATGCTGTCTTAGTATTTCCTTATAAAAATCAATCATTTAATTGTTTTATCTAACAGTTAATCTCCGTTTTATTTCTAATTTATTGATTACAAAGCATATATTCTTGGAATATACTCTATAAAATGCAATGGAGCATAAGCCAGCCAGCTTGTATTACTGTGCACTTATCGACGATAAAGCGTCTAGAATTATGTTTAGATTGCGCACATGAGAACACCTTCGGAACAGGTAATTAGTATGAAGCAGATTTTGAAACTCATATTATGCATCGCTTTTGCAGTGCAGATGGGATGGACACAGGCGGAAGACGTATCCCGTGAACAGATAAAAGGTCTTGATGAGCAGGTGCAGGATATTAAAAAGGACGTAATAGATCTGACGGCCGAATTGTCCTTGCTGGAAGAAAAACTGTTATTTCCGTCAAATACCCAGGTGTCAGTTTTTGTGTCGACCCAGGAAGGTGATGATTTCAGGCTCGATGCGGTTCAGGTCAAACTGGACAACAAAATAGTGGCGCATCATTTATATACTTTTCGCGAACTGGAAGCCCTGCAGCGAGGTGGCGTACAGCGATTGTATACCGGCAATGTAAAAACCGGTGATCATGATCTGGTGGTCAGTTTTTCTGGCAAGGCGCCGGCAGGCGGGGAATATAAACGCAGTGCCAGTTATAGCTTAACGAAAAAAGCCGGGCCAAAATTTGTCGAAATTAAAATTGCCGGGCCTGATGCCGGTGAGCAGGATATTCGTTTCAAGGACTGGTAATCAATAGTGATTCGTTTTGCACTCAGTCTAAGTTGTTTATTGCTGATTAACACTGCGCTTGCCAGCAGTGACAGCAAAAACCCCGAATTAAAGGATTTATTTTTCGGGGAAGCCCTGTTTCACTCGTTTCAGGACGAGTTTTTTTCAGCTATTTCAAAACTGGATACCGAGCTGGGCCAGTACTATGGCCTCGATGAACCCAGTCTTGATCCTTTTCATTTTCATATCGACCAGGCCGAGTTTTCCATTGGTGATCTGGAGCTTTCCTATCGCATGCATCAACGGGCCGGTCGTGCCCTGAAAGCGGTTCTGGAGGGTAACGTTGATGAGCGGACGCGCAACGAAGCGGCTTATCGCCTGGCTAAGATATATCTTCAGAAAAACCAGCCCATCAACGCACTGCATGCGCTGGAAAAAATCCAGGGGGAATTACCCGATGATATCCGAGTGGACGAAAGCTTCCTGCGCGCCCAGGTATACATAGCCACCGGTCGTTTTGATGATGCGGCAAATTTACTCAAGCTGATCGAAAACGAAGATGGGATGGCAGGCTTTGCTGCTTATAACCTGGGCATTGCGCTGATTCAGAACGGCCAGGATATAGAGGGTATAAAAAAACTGGATCAGGTCGGCAAAATAAATAGCAATGATAAAAGTGTGCTTGCCTTAAAAGATAAAGCCAATTTAACCCTGGGTTATCGGATGCTGGAAAATGGCTCGCCCGAGGTGGCCAGGAGTTATCTGGAGCGAGTGCGACTCGATGGTCCGTTTTCCAATCGTGCATTACTGGGTGCTGGCTGGGTGGATGTTTCGCTGGGGCGCTTTGATCGTGCTCTGGTGCCCTGGAGTTTATTGCATAAACGATCCGTGACCAATGATTCGGTGCAGGAAGCGATGCTGGCCGTTCCCTATGCCTATGGTCGACTTAATGTATTTGGTAAAGCGGCCATTATGTATGGCAAGGCCATGGATGTGTTTGGCCAGGAAGTAACTAATCTTGATCGCTCCATTAAAAGTATTCGTGAAGGTAAATTTCTTGCCGCCATGTTGCGCAAGGAATCTGAACAAGATGCCAACTGGTTAATCACGCTGAGGGATTTGCCAGACACACCAGAAACCCATTACCTGATGGAATTAATGGCATCCCATGATTTTCAGGAAATGTTAAAAAATTACCATGATCTGGCTGAACTCAGAGTGCATTTAACCGACTGGTTAGCAAGTCTTGATGTGTATGAAGAAATTATTGAGATTCGTCGCCAGTATTTTGAGCCGCTGTTGCCGGTTGTTGAAAAACAATTCAAGAAACTGGATTCACGTATAAAGCTACGCATGGAGCAAAGGGATCGACTGGATCAGCGCTTAAAAGCCATGTTAATTGCGCGGCGGCCTGAATATCTTGCGACGGTTAATGAGCGGACGGTGCTGGATCGGTTAGGCAGGCTGGAAGTTTATCTGTCAGCCAATCCACAGTACAGAAATGAAGCCATGCGACAGCGAATGGAACGCCTGAAAGGTGTTCTGTACTGGCAGGTGCATTCAGAGTATGACAAACGTTTAACCGAAGCTTACAAACATTTACACGAATTAGATCAATATATAGAAAAACTAAACACGGTTTATCAGTCGTTTATTCGTACGCGGCAGGCGGCGACACAAAGTTACGAGGGCTATACGATTCCTATTCGTCAGCTCAGAACGCGTCTGCAGCAAACCCAGATTAAGCTGAATGGCATCATGGCCCGACAGGGACGGATGCTGGAAAATGTCGCTATCAATGAACTGGATCGGCGTCGTCAACGACTTGAGGAATACCAGATCAAGGCGCGCTTTGCACTGGCAGAAAGTTATGACCGCGCAACTAAAGCGCAGCAGAAAGAACAGACTGAGCAAATCCAGAAGGATTTAGAAGCCGCGCAGAAAAAATCAGCAGAGCAGTCTGCAGAACAACCAGCAACAGAAGAGGAGAAAGCAGAATGAAGCTTTATCGTCTGTCTGTTTTCTTGTTGCCGCTGGCTATTAGCGCCTGTGTAACGACCAGTGATCGAGAAACACTGGCCAGTTTGCGTAATGTGGATGTCGATATAAAGGAAGAAAAAATCGAAGGCAGCCTGGAAAAAGCCATGGAAAGTTATCGCAAGTTTCTGGAGGAAACGCCGGAAAGCGCGATGACACCGGAAGCACTGCGGCGACTGGCTGATCTGAAAGTCGAAAAAGAATATGGTTCGGTTGTTGATTCCGCAAACCTGGTTAAAGATGTGTCGGCAACTGAAAAACTAACAGCTCCAGTATCTGCTGCCACACCGGCTGCTGCAACTGCAGCAGTGGCCACGGGTGCGGCGGCAATTCTGGCGGGCGATAAAGATGAAGATAAGTCAGCAGGCACAGGTTCCGATAAAGCACAGTCCCGAGCTGATGCTATTGCCAATGTTTCCGAATCTCAGAAAGCATTTGAAAAACGCACGACCAAAGAAGCTGAACTCGCAGCAGCATCTGAAAAACCGGCGGTGCCAGTTAGCGGCGCTGCAGCTGAGGAACTGCAAACGGCCGGTGCAATGGAGGCGATCGAGTTATATAAAAATCTGTTAGTGAAATATCCATTGTATGAACGCAATGACCAGGTTTTATATCAATTGTCCCGGGCCTATGAAGAAACCGGGCAAATTGAAGAAGCCATGAAGGTATTGAATAAACTGGTGATTAAATATCCTAATTCACGGCATATCGATGAAGCGCAGTTCAGACGCGCGGAATATTTCTTTACCCGTAAAAAATATCTGGATGCCGAAGAAGCGTACCAGGCAGTGCTGGATTTTGGTATAAGTTCTGCTTTTTATGAGCTGGCTTTATACAAACAGGGCTGGTCTTTCTTTAAGCAGGATTTATATGAAGAAGCGTTGAATGATTTTATAGCGCTTTTAGATTATAAAATTTCAATCGGTTATGATTTTGATCAGATAGACGACAAGATCGAGAAAAAGCGTATTGATGATACCTATCGTGTTATCAGTTTAGGTTTTTCTTACCTGGGTGGGCCGGATTCCGTCGTTGAATATTTTGCGAAACACGGTACGCGTTTGTATGAGGCCAGTATTTATAGTCATCTGGGTGAATATTATCTGGAAAAACGTCGTTATGCTGATGCAGCAAAATCGTACAATGTTTATGTTGAGCGTAATCCACTTAATAAAGTGTCGCCGTATTTTAATATTCGTGTTATCGAAATATATTTGCAGGGTGGCTTTCCAAAGCTGGTCATCGACTCGAAAAAGAATTTCGCCACCACCTATGGTCTCAGCGCAGCTTACTGGTCGTTTTTTGATATAAATACTTACCCGGAAGTGCTGGTGTTTTTGAAGGCGAATTTGACCGATCTGGCAAACCACTATCACGCCTTATACCAGGATAAGCGTCACTGGAAGCACAAGCAGGAAAACTTCAAAGAAGCCACGCACTGGTATCGTCAGTTTCTGTTGTCTTTCCCGGAAGATACTCAGGCACCTGGCATGAACTTTCAACTGGCAGAGTTACTGCTGGAAAACAAAGATTTCAGAAGTGCTGCACTGGAATATGAGCGAACTTCATATAATTATCCGTCACATACTAAAGCGGCAGCAGCAGGTTATGCCGCAGTTTATTCCTATCGGGAATATTTGAAACAAGCCGCGCAATCAGAACGTAATTTGATTAAACATGAAATTATTCGAACGTCGTTAAAATTTGCCGACATTTATCCAAAACATGATAAAGCCGCTATCGTACTGGTGGCCGCAACCGATGATTTGTATGAATTAAAAAATTATCCGATGGCGGTGAAAACTGGTCGCAAGGTTCTAACCGATTATCCAAATGCTGATAAAAAACTTATTCGTTCCTCCTGGCTGGTCGTCGCCCATGCCTCATTTGATTTAACCAATTATCAGGAAGCGGAAGAGGCCTATGTGCAGGTGCTGGCCATGACTGCGCAAAAAGACAAGGATCGGCCCAGGCTAGTGGAAAATCTGGCAGCATCCATATACAAACAGGGTGAACAGGCGCGCAAACTGGCGGATTATAAAACAGCGGCGAATCATTTTTTACGCGTTGCCAGGGTAACGCCAACTTCAAAAATTCGACCAACTGCAGAATATGATGCAGCGGCGGCTTTAATTTCTTTAAAAGACTGGAGTATGGCAGCTGAGGTTCTGGAAGCTTTCAGAAAACGTTATCCAAAACATGAATTGCAGCCTGAAGTTACTAAAAAACTGGCTATTGTGTATAAAGAAGATAGTAAGTTTTTACTGGCGGCAGCCGAGTTTGAGCGGATTGAAAAAGAGTCAAAAGATGATGGGGTTCGACGTGAAGCATTATTGCAGGCCGCTGAGCTCTACGAGAAAGCAGAAGATAAAGATCGGGCATTGCTGGTGTATCATAAATATGTTCGTTATTTCCCCAGGCCGGTTGAGTTCGCGCTGGAGACACGTCAGAAAATTGCCGATATTTATAAGCTGAAGAAAAAGAACAAGGATTATATAAAACAGTTGCAGACTATTGTTGCCCTGGATTTAAAAGCTGGCAAAGGCCGTACCGACAGGACTAAATTTTTAGCGGCTCATGCGTCGCTGATTCTGGCAGAACCAAGTTTAAAACGTTTTAAAAATGTTAAGCTGGTTAAACCGTTCAAGAAAAACCTTAATAAAAAGAAAAAGCGCATGAAATCGGCTATTAATGTCTATACCAAACTGGTTGATTACGAAGTGGGTGAAGTTACCGCAGCGGCTACATTCCAGATTGCGGAAATTTACTTTCATTTCAGTAAGGCGTTAATGGAATCCGAAAGACCCGATAAGCTTAATGATCTGGAGCTGGAACAATACGAACTGGTGCTTGAAGAGCAGGCGTTTCCATTTGAAGAAAAAGCCATTAAGGTGCATGAAAAAAATATGGAATTGTTAGGTATTGGCATCTATAACAGCTGGATTGACAGGAGTATCGAAAAACTGGCGCTGCTATTACCCGCCCGTTATGCGAAACCGGAAGTGGCCAGTGAATATGTGGAAAGTATTTTGCCTGTAGAAGCCGTTCTGGAAAAACCGCAGCCGAATACGATTGAGCAGCAAGAGGTTCAGCCTGAATCTACTCCTGATCCAGTTATGGGTGAGCAGCAGCAGGTGATGGTTCAATGATAATGAAATACTGTGCTGAAATGTTATCAATAAATAAAATCAGACCAGTGGTTTTGTCTGTATTTGTTTTATTTGCTGCTTCCTGTGCTGTAGATCAGATGCAAACCAGGCAGGAAGAATCCAGGATGCCGGTGGTGTCATTAGATGTTGATTCTGATACCGAAGATGATTTTAATCGCGCCGTGTCTTATTTAAAAGACAAGGAATATGATAAAGCGATTCCATTGCTTGAATCGATTATAAAAACTGAAAAACGTTTTGCAGCGCCTTATGTTAATCTGGGAATGGCGTATATACATACGGGGAATAACGAGCTGGCTGAAAAGAACCTGCGGTCAGCACTTGATATCGATCTTGGGCATGCGGTAGCCAATAACGAACTTGGACAGCTTTACCGAAAAGCGGGTCGTTTTGATGATGCTAAAAAGGCTTATGAAAACGCCCTGGTAGTACATGAGGCTTATTTGCCAGCACGCAAAAATCTAGGTATTCTTTGCGAGCTTTATATGCGTGATTTTAGTTGTGCTCTTGAACATTTCGAGCTATACCAAAAATATGCACCAGATGATAAAACGATAAATATTTGGGTCGCTGACTTGAAACGAAGGTTGGGGCAATAAAAGGTATCTGGAGCATGATCATGAGTTTATCAAAAATTTTTGTCGTTCTTGTTCTATCCTTATCTCTGGCATTCAATACTTTGGCCGAAGATAAAAAGAAAACGGGTGATGTCAAAGAGTTGTCGGGTATTTCAATTATTGGTAATAAAGAAGCACCAAAATCTTTATATATTGTACCGTGGAAAAACTCAGAAGTCGGTGTTGAATCAAGCCTGACATCAGGCTTGCTGGACGAAACCATGAAACCGGTTGATAAAGATGTATTTATGCGTGAGCTGAATTTTTATGAACTCAGCCACAAAAAATAGGCATTAACTGAATTATTTAAACATGAAAGAGAATATTTTTACGAGGAGTACATGATGGAAATCATCGAATCGATGGTGAGATTTTTCCAAACAGGTGGTGCGTTTATGTACCCAATCCTGATCGTATTTACTATTGGTCTGGCAATCGCTATGGAACGCTGGGTTAAATTAACTAGTGTACGCAGGATCAATAGCAAAATGTGGGATCAGGTACATCCGGTGCTGGAAGAAGGGGATTTTGACAAGGCGCGGGAAATTATTGCAGACGATGATTCGACCATCAGTAACCTGCTGAACATGGGTCTGGCCAGGCAGGGTTCCGTGCGCCGACGTGATGATATCGAAATCGCGATGGAAGAAAGCATGATGGAGATTATTCCGCAACTGGAAAAACGTACACCTTATGTTGCCCTGTTTTCCAACATATCAACGCTGCTGGGCCTACTGGGTACCATCATGGGTTTGATCGAAGCGTTTACTGCGGTAGCCAATGCCAATCCGGCAGAGAAAGCAGATTTGTTATCCGCCAGTATCTCGGTGGCGATGAATACTACCGCATTTGGTTTGATGGCGGGTATTCCTTTGCTTATCCTGCATGCGTTATTAACTTCAAAAACCGGTGATATTGTCGATAGCCTGGAGATGGCTTCAGTGAAAACACTGAATATTATTTCCGAATTTGCCAAACGTCAGGCTGCACTGGCTTCTAAATCTAATGGCTAGACGTAGACACTACAGGCGTACTGATAAAGAAACGCCTGAAATGGATATCACCACATTTCTCAACCTGATGGTTGTGCTGGTGCCGTTTCTGTTGATCACGGCGGTGTTTTCTCGGGTCACCATTCTGGAGCTGAATTTACCAACTGCGGCAGGTTCCAGTGCGCCTACAAAAATCAAACTCACCATTGAAGTGATCGTGCGCGAAAAAGGCCTGGAAATTGGCAATGGCCGGCGAGTGATCGCGCGTTTTCCAAAAGTCACAGGCACGCCCGAAGTCGATGCCGAAACTGGTGTGGTGAGCGAAGCGAAAATGGTTTATGACCTGAAGTCATTGACGGAATACTTACTGAAAATCAAGGCCAACTATCCAGATAAAACCGACGTTACGGTATTGATGGAACCAGAAATTGAATATGATTATCTGATTGATGTCATGGATGTGGTGCGCAGTGCTGAAGTAAAGCAGGGTGAAACAGATGAGGTACAGAAAATTGCACTGTTTCCCGATATATCCATAGGAGACGCGCCATGAGGCAGGGGTCACGTCGCGTCAAACGTATGGGTAGAAGCAAGAAGAAAGTACCGGGTTTGAACCTGGTGTCGTTGATGGATGTGTTTACTATTCTGGTATTTTTCCTGCTGGTGAACTCATCTTCCAGTGATGTCATGGAACCACCAAAAAACATTACTCTGCCGGATTCGGTGGTCGAAACCAAACCCCGTGAAACGGTGCTGGTTATGGTGACGCCAGAAGCAATACTTGTGCAGGGCGAGCCGGTTATGTCAACGGCAGAAGCCATGGCAAGTAAAGCCGTGGTGCTGGAAACGATCAAGGCGCGCCTGATTGAGCAGAAAAATAAAATCATTGGTATTCGTACACGTGTTGTCGCTGAAAGTAATGAAGTGACCGTGCTCGCGCATAAAACAATACCGTTTAAATTATTGAAGAAAGTTATGTCTAGCTGTACGAGTGCGGGCTATGGAAAAATTTCCCTGGCAGTAGTTCAAAAGGCATCACAGAATCCGGATTAATAGTGAACAACGAAGTCGCTCAAGAACAGGAAAAAATCAATCAGCAGATTGCAGATGCCCAGCACCGTATTGAAGCGCTGGAAAAAGAGCTGCGTCTGGTTGATATTGGTTTAGAAGATTTATTTAACGATCGGCAGCAATTTGTATTTCTGAGTGAAATTGCAGATCGCCTGGACAAGTTAAATAAAATCGGTGGTGCCTGTCTTTTCTGGGGTGATGATTGCAGTGAGCAGGAATCTGAAAAACATTACCGGCGCATTCATGATCTGGTGGTCAATTATGATGAGCAGGTTATGGCAGCGCAGAAAAAGCGCGAACAAATCAAGGAAGACATCCAGAGTGTTATAGCGCAGATCAGTATTCTGAATGAAGAAATACTGGTGCTGCATGAACGTGCTGAAGAACGTCGTCATGAGTTTGTCATCGAGCGCGAAATGACGGTGCACCCGTATAGCCCAATGGCGATGCCCTGGGCTATACAGGGCGAAGATGAAAAACGCTTTCGCAAATACCTTATCGTTGGTTTGCTGATAAGTATTGTTTTAGGTTACCTGATACCGCTTTGGGATTTGCCTATTCCTGATCCTCGCGAGCCGGTTGAAATTCCAGAGCGCCTGGCCAAGCTGATGGTTAAAAAAGAGCCACCACCACCACCACCCAAGGTCGAACAGAAACTGCAGAAGAAAGACGACAAAGAAAAGCGGCCACGCAAAGATGTGCCCAAGCCGAAAACAGAAAAAGCCAAAGTTGCCCGCAGCAAAGCTGAGCGTTCTGGCCTGATGGCATTCAAGGATAATTTCGCCGACCTGATGGACAATAGTGCCGAGCAGAAACTGGGCTCGCAGGCACGTATCAGCAACCGTGGCCAGAAATCGCGTCAGGTGACTCGATCTCTGGTGACCGCATCGGCCGAGGGTGCCAGTGGTGGTATCAATACGGCTTCCTTGAGTCGCAATGTCGGTGGTTCAGGCAAGAGTATGGGTGGCGTAGAATTTTCAAGAGTTGAAAGTTCTATAGGCAGTGATTTCTTTGGTGAAGAACGACCGCTGAGTGATGGTCCCGGTCCGTCACGTACCGACGAGGAAATCCAGATTGTATTCGATCGTTATAAAGCCGCTCTGTATCGTATTTACAATCGGGAATTACGCAAGAATCCAACGCTGCAGGGTAAAGTGGTATTACGTTTAACGATTCAGCCGGATGGTAGTGTGTCTGCCTGTAGTCTGGAATCCAGTGATATGAAGGCACCGGGGCTGGAAGCTAAAATTGTTGAGCGAGTGAAGAAATTCAATTTCGGCAAGAAAGAAGGCGTACCGGCCATTACCATTCTCTATCCGATCGACTTCCTGCCGGCCTCATAGCTTGAGTTATCAAGGGTGGGCAGGGAGTGGATTTTTATCTGCTTATTTTTAGTTTGCTAAATGTGATATTCGTCACTTATAAGCCGCCTTATGGGTAAATAGCGCTGGATTCTTGTCCCTTTCTAATGATATCTTTTCTTAATGTGCTAAAATCTTTTTAAAAACATGCATTTACAAATCATTCTTAAAAAATAATTCAATAAGAAATATGGGCTTTTCTTCACAGTAGGGGATAGAGATGAATCGTATAATTTATAAGCTAACTAATTGATAAAAGAGGGAATAACGAGATTTGGTAACAGAAGAAAACGAATAAATGCCGATCAAAGGTGTGACAGGGAAATTTAAAACCCGACTGGCGAGTGTCCTGTTTGCCGGCGGCGTTTTTTTATTGCCTGTCGAAAATGTCTTTGCGGATGCGGATCTAAGCACTTCTAGTTCGAGCTTTATATCTCAGGATATCCCCAACCGACCAGACTACATGGATTCTGGTGGTGTCTGGAATGGCGCGACCGATGTAACCGATACAACAGGTGATACCTTCCGGATAACCCTGGTCAACAATGCGCCCGGCACCAATGCCACAGAAATTCAGAATAATACCGCTTACGGCATAGCAATCACCGCAGACGTAGCTACCGGGTTCAGGTTGCCCAGTGCGCCTTTTGTTGTGACCGTTAGTGAATTATCCGGTGGTGGAAACTGTCTGGCTATCGGTGCGGTAAATGCCACCCAGCCTGGCGGTATAGGTACACCGATTAACTTCAACGTGCCCGCCGCCGATATTCCACCGGGTTGTCAGTATCAATTTGATCTTGGCTTAACGACATCTTCTGTGGCGCCTTTTGTAGCATCAGGCACTTACGCGGTAGATTTTACTGCCAGTTATTCAAATTTTGATGGTACGCCAGTAAACCCCACCGAAACCGAAACAATTAATGTCGAAGTGCGTAGCAGCAACGTCGCCATTTTAAAAACCGCGGTTACCCCAATTGCCGGTGACGGTGATTCGGTTACCTTTAATGTAGCGGTTATTGCTACCGGGCCGGGCGGTATTTTTGATGTAAATGTGACCGATGTTCTAGGACCCGATTTTGATGCGGGGTCTCTTAATATGACCGCCGCCAGCGGCAGCTTTGTATCACCGGTTTATAATATTCCCTACTTGCACCCGAATGGTGGTGCACTGAATATCACCACCACGGCTACGGTGCAGGTTGATCCGGCGGCGGTGTCCTGTCCGGTATTATCGAATACGGTCAATGTTACCGAACAGACCGGCGGAAGCGATACCAGCAATGATGCAGTGGCGTTTGATTTGCAGGAACCATTGCTGGTTTTTACAGCACCTGATATCACTATTCCGTTGAACGGTGGCCCGACAGCCGTCAATGTCGGCGTTACCAATAACGGCACCGGCACGGCAAAAAATGTCAGCCTGACGGTTCCCGGTGCAGGTACCGACCTGGACAACTTTAATATTACGGTGACATCACCCGGCTGGTCATTTGATTCGGCCACCGATGTGTTTACCTATGCAGGTACTATTACTGCGGGCGCTACCCAAACATTGAGTTTTACGCTGGAGGCAACAGCCTGTCCGCCACCAGCCGGTGGTGGTTTGAACTGGATGCTGGTGTATCAAAATGTATGTGGTACGGCATTTAATCCGGCAGACCAGAATTCAAATTTAAACATTGGCAATGTTCCCGACGCAACGATTACCAAAACCTCGTCGACTGGTGCACTGAATGTCGGTCAGCCGGCAAGCTATACCCTCGCTTTGGGCGGCACTAATCTGGCAGGGTTACCCGCCAATGATGGTAATAATGCCAACAATAATGACTTTACTATTTCCGACACATTCCCCGTCGGTATTCAGAATATTGCCATACCCAGTATTCCCGCCGGTACTGAAGTAGAAGTGCAGGGTGTCGGGGTCTTTACCGGCAGCGTGCCGCTCGGACAAATACCTGAAAATGGCACCATCTTCTGGCGTGGCGATGTTGTTGATTTACAGGCTACGCCTAATTTACAGGTTAACTTCGATGGCGGCGGTACGGGTGTGTGTCCGACCGGGCAAACGATTACCAATAATGCCAGCCTGGCAACCAACTGCGCGATTAATGATGCCGATGGTGCCGGTTTTATTTTGAATGAGAATCCCGCTGGCGGCGCCGTTCTGAATATTGGTGTTGCGGGAGGCCCGTTTGAAGCCGGTGCGCCTGATACCAATAACATCAATCGAGATGAAAATCGTGAAGCGGAGCATATTCCGTTTACTGTTTCCTATGCCTTTCCGCCAGGTTATGAAGCCGGTGCGATTAGCTGGGGAGACTTACAGTTTAGTGGTGAACTAAGAACCGGCGAGGGAGCGGGATCACCGCTAGTGTTAACGGATAACCGAACACAGGTTTTACTCACAGTTACCGGCGCCGGATCTACCTGTACCCAAACGGCGTTAAATCCAGCAGTGCATTTCACCGGTGGTGACGGTGTTAACCCGCTGATGGTTAATAATTTTGGCTTTGTACCGGCTTTATGTGGCGTCGCTGCCACGGTTGATAATGTGACATTACAACTTGAATATGCAGCAACCTCGGCAGAAGGTACGTTAAGCGGTGCCGATCCCTATAACGATGATCCGGTCGATGAAGCCAATATCGGTACCTATATAGAAAACACATCCTTAACCATTGTTGGCGCTACCCCAGGTTGTACCGGAACCACTACATTTGATCAGGGTGTGGCCGTTGCCATTGAACGTTCTGATCTGGAATTAACCGGGTCAGTTAATAACGGTAATGATGTCAGTGTCTGTGCAATCGTGCCGGTGAATATTAATTTAAATGAGTTGAATGCGGACACCAGCGCCGATAATTTGTTATTTAATTTAGGCCTGACCAATTTACAAATCGTAGATGGTGCAGATGCGCCGTCTGTTAATGTCGATAATGATATAACCCGCAATGGCGGTTTTGCCGATGCCGGTTTTACGCTTAATACGCCGCCCAACGATAATGATGGCCCGGTGGAATATGCGTTGCTGCCGACGTCTGCAAACATAAGTGGCGCTGGCATATTGTCATTTAATGCACGCGTGCTGGATGTTGGTGCCGCGTTCAATGCAACATTGTCTTTCGATAGCAAACATACTTCGCCCGATGCCGGTGGTGATGCAGACAGAGATTATTCTTTTATTCTAAATAGTGCGCCGGCGAATTTCCGAACTGCCGATCTTAATCTGGAATTTTTCCCACCCAGTTTGATTTTACGTGATCAGACAAATTATTCGTTCAGGGCGCATATCGTCAATACCGGTGATGGTGATGCTGAAGGTGGTGTATTTGAAATTACTTTGCCGCCTGAAATGAATTATGTCAGTTCCAGTTCGCCATCTGCGGGTATTGTGGGCGTACCCTCGGGTCAGACAATTAGATGGGATTTGAGCCAGTCTGCACTGGGTGCCATTGGCACCGGTGAATCTATCGATATTGATATCAATGTCGCCATCACCCAGCAAAGTTGTTTTCAGAGTGGCATACCGGCACAGGACGACATCGACTCGCTCACTAACTGGGGTTGTGCCGCACCCCTGGGGCATCAGGAGTTATTACCCAACACGCCAGACATTGTTATTCCGACAGCACAGGTCACCCTGACCCATGATGTAAACAATAGTTATTGCGAATTATGTAACGAAGGTGAAGTGCATTTATTTGTCAGGAATACCGGTGGTATTCTGGCCACCGATGTTGAAGTAACAGAAGATTTTCTTGCCACCGGTTTGCAGTTGGTGCCGGGCTCGGTAAGTTGTGTTTCGGATGAAGGCGCGTGTGTCGTTGCTGTGCAGCCAACACAGGCGGGTACTCAGGTCGATTTTACTTCAACCAACATACCGCTGTTAGCCAATCTTTATAGTGCCTTCAGTGCTGCACCGAATACGCCGCAGGAAATTGAAATTATTTTCCGCGTCCGTCGTCCCATCGGTGATGAAGAAGCATTAACCAGCGTGGTTAGAAATATCGAAGCCACCGGGCAATATGGTTTGTTCTGTGACCAGAATTCCGCTACGCCAGTTCGATTGAATGCGCTGCCAGACAATATTGTGTTACCCATTCAACAACCGGTACCGCAGGTCGACAAGCAGGGGCGTAATGTCGATGCCGGACAAACGTCATCCCAATATACCGATACGGTTTACGGTGGTCGTGGCGACCGGGTGGTTTGGCGAATTAATGTGCGTAATTTGGGCGATGCGAATTTAGAAGATTTGCTGGTGCAGGATATTATTTCTCCGGTAACAACAGTCAACTTTAATTTTCTCGCGGTGTGTCCTGCGCAGGTGCCAGACGGCGAAGCACTGGCGCGACCATTTGCCATGCCTACTGGCTGTTTTGCGCCCGACGCTTCTCAGTCAACCGTCAGGGATGTGGCAGGAACCTTCGGCGCCAACGGTCCAAATGGGGAAGATGTAAATAGCAACTCTAATGAGTTTATTTATATTCTGGGTGAAATTCTCGACCAGTGTACC
Source organism: Gammaproteobacteria bacterium (assembly GCA_026195895.1). Taxonomy (GTDB): domain Bacteria; phylum Pseudomonadota; class Gammaproteobacteria; order SZUA-229; family SZUA-229; genus JAPHRO01. The sequence goes on along the minus strand of JAPHRO010000069.1, from coordinate 1,051 downwards.
AATATGAATAACCGGGCCGATGTGTCCTGGGGATGTGACGGTGAAGATGGCGCACCGCCCTACGATACGGCTGGTGGTATTGTATTACCGGCCTCACCCATACCCGCTGGTTTTGATCTGGATGATACCGAACTGCTGAGTACTGATGTTATACCGGCGGGTGTCACCGTTACAGCGCATACGGCGCAGGGTATCGATGGAGGTGCTGATCTGGGTTATCGGGGGCGTATCTCTTTTACCATTAGTAACGGTTCCGGCGGTACCATTAAAAACCTGATCTTACGCGACACCTTACCGATGGGTTATGCCATAGATCCAACACAGTTTGTGCTGGATGGGGGGTCCTATTATTTGCCGTTAACGATTGCGACAAACTTTGGTAATAACTATAACGGCATGGTTGAACGTGTCCTGTGGCTGAATCGTGACGGCGCAAATTATGAAAATAATACCGCCCCTGAATTCCAGTTGGTCAGTGATCCAAATGTTCTGCCGATCGAAGAAGCGCCGGATCGCATAAATATTATTCGTCATGGTGATGACATAACCATTACTTTCGACATAGTGCGCATTGCAGATTTTGATTTTCAGGGTGCGCCTGATATCGCAACAGAATCATCGGCCACCTGTACCGATCCACGTTTCCCCGGTGGTTTCTCGCCAATTGCGATTATCAATCCAGCGGCCGATTGTCCGGCACCGGTCGCGGCAGGTTTTCCCAATCAGAGCAATCAACTGGAACTGGGTTTTTCCAATAGTTGCGATATCGCTTTGCGTGATATTAATGGCGTCGCGAATACTGCAACCTTAAATAATATTTCTATTGATCCGGAAGATCTGGATATTGACGTCGATCCCGGTACCAATCGTGTTTACATTTTAAGTGATCCGGTTGCTTTCCTGGATTTACCCGTTGAAGTGACCAACAATGGCGGCCACGATGCAAGTAATCATTATATTCTGGTTACCGTCGGCGGCGGCTTGAGTTTGCCGATTGGCGCACCGGCAGGCTGTACCGCACTCATTGGTGCACCGGCGGGACGTGTGCCGC
>JAPHRO010000031.1 GCA_026195895.1 Gammaproteobacteria bacterium | reverse complement strand
TCAGGGGCGCTGAAGTACCCTGGGGCTTATTTGGTTATTACACGGCGTTACTGGTCGTGCTGGCCTGGTGTTTCCTGGGTATTGGTATGCTAATTTCCAGCATGGCAAGAACGGCCGACGTGGCTACGGGCGCAGCATTTGTTATCTGGCTGGTCTTGATCCTGTTCCTTGATTTAATCCTGCTCGGCATCATGGTGCAGGAAGGCGTTAGTATGGAGTCGGCGGTGGCCGTTTCCCTGGCGAATCCCCTGCAGGTATTCAGGACCGCGGCGATGATGTTGTTTGATGCGCAACTGGTACTGCTTGGGCCAACAGCATTTGTGATACTGGATAATTTTGGGGTTAATGGCTATCTTGGCTTTGCAATAGTCTATCCAGCCTTGATTGGTACGGCCACCGCTACCATTGGTTACTGGTTATTCAAGCGCAGTGATTTACCTTAATCCGATAAAAAAATAAAAACAGGGCTTCCTGGATGAGTGACACAAAAGCAAGTGAACCCAGTATTGAAGTATTTCATGGCAATACCCTGGGTAATAAAATTATTACCTATATTGCAGCAACACGCCCGCCATTTTTAACCGCATCTGTGTTGCCTATCATTGCGGGTCTGGGTCTGGTCTGGGGTGAAACCCGTCAACTGAATTTTGACCTGGCGCTGTTAACCCTGCTCAATATAATATTAATTCACGCGGGCGCTAATGTTTTAAACGATTATTTTGATTCTCGTAATGGTACCGATGCGGCTAACAACAACCGTATGTTTCCATTTTCTGGTGGCAGTCGTTTCATTCAGAATGGAGTGTTGACTGAAGAACAGACTTTTCGTTTTGGTTTTGTGTTAATGATGATGGGCGCGGTACTGGGGGTTGCTATGACTGTGATCACCGGGCCATTCATTTTAATGATTGGGCTGGCGGGTGGTTTGCTGGCCATATTTTATTCAGCGCCACCCTGTCTGGCATGCCGCGGGCTGGGCGATATTACAATTGCAATTTGTTTTGGGGTCTTACCTGTTGTCGGAGCTGTATATATTCAAACAGCAGAGATTCTGTATTCTTCTGTCTGGCTGGGAGCGATCATTGGCTGTTTTGTCGCGGCCATATTATGGGTCAATTCTATACCCGATATCGAAGCTGATCGTAAAGCGGGTAAACTGACTTTGCCCGTACGTATGGGTAAACAAATGGCATTGCATGGTCTGGGCATCTGGTTTGCGGCAGGCTTCGCTCTGTTAGTTTTTTCACCCTTACCTGGCTGGAGTTATATCGCTTTACTGGCCGCTATTCCGGCAGCAAAAGCTGCCAAAGCATTGGTCGACGGACGCCTGATTCCCGCCTTGCCTATGACGTTAATGGTTCATACCGCAATTTGTATATTACTGGCTATCGGCTGTGCGATTTAATTATTCAGTGATGCTCTAATCTTTTACTCTGGATTCGATAGCGGCCATAGTCTGTACATAACAGCTATGGCCAATCCGTTCACCATGCGGGAACCTGGGACTATTTTTGGCTGCCCTGACTGATATAGTACTGAATTAACTGATCAAAGCCATCATCACCATATTTTTCCTGTATCTTTTCAATCCGTTTCATCATTTTTTTGCCAACATCGCGTTCGCCTTTGATGATTTCATCCAGCGATTTTTTTAAATAAAGCTTTTGCTGGCCGGCCAGTATGCCCGCATCATCGGCGCTGGAACTACCGCCTTTCTCATGGCATTTTTCACAATATTTTTTATGTAATTTTTTTCCTGCGATGGCTTTATCCATGTCGAAGTCTTGTGCTTTTAAAATAAATTTCTGTTCGGAAAAATATTTTGCCAATTGTTTGGTTTGTTCTTCATTAAGCTTTTTTGCGATGCTTTGCATGTCCATAGCAGCTTTGCCATCTCTTTTTACTATACTGGCGGGTCGGTTGCCTTCCTTGAATGCTTCCATGGTATCGATGAAATAAACCTGTGAAATACCCGCTATGGTTGGCATTGTTTCTTTATCGCTATTGCCGCTTTTGCCATGGCAATCCGCACATTGTTCGAGAATTTTATCAAAATCCGCGAAAATGGATGTTGAATAAAAGCCCAGTAAAAGAGTGAAAGCGGGGAGTATGGAAAATTTGGAATTCATAGTAACGTCCTAAAGGTTTTCAATGTCTTCATCGGGTAATTCATGGGCTATGCCTTTATGGCAATCAATACAGGTTTCACCCTGTGCAATGGCGCGCGTATGTTTTTTAGCAGCGCTTTTATCCTGTTCATCCAGAAGCATATCATCATAGTTGTGGCAATTACGACATTCTCTGGAATCCGTTTTTTTCATGGTATTCCATACTTTCTTGGCCAGGGCCAGACGATGCGTTTCAAATTTTTCCGGGGTGTCGATTTTTCCAGTTAACCAGTAATAAACTTCAACGGATGCCTGCACTTTGCGGATAATTTTGGGAAACCATTCTTTAGGTACATGGCAATCAGGACAGGCTGCCTGTACACCTGAAATATTTTTAAAATGTACAGACTCTTTGTATTCCGGGTAAACCGTATTTTTCATGTCATGGCAGGAAATACAGAACTCCAGGGAGTTGGTGGCTTCCATGGCGGTATTGAAACCACCCCAGAAAATAATTCCAGCTACAAAAACAATGGGTATTAAATAACGCTGAATGCCTGAGGATTCAGAAATAAATAACCGCTTAATTCTTTTCATAAATTTTTGTTACTCATCATCCAGTATCGATAAGTAAGCGAAAATATTGTCCAGTTCCTGCGGGCTGAAATCAACCAGTAATTCTTCGTCAGGTTCTTCAATATCATGTATACGCTTCTTGTCAATGAACATTTGTACCTGGCGTTTCAGGTATTTTGTGTATTGCCCCGCTAACATTGGGATGCCTTTACTGGTTTTACCTTCTGCTTTGCTGCCGTGACAGGAACGGCATTCCTTGTTGTAGAGTTTTTTACCAGCCGTGGTATCGCCATCCAGTTTGGCAATATTGAGCAGCTTTTTAGTCATCATCATGCGTTCATAGGCATCGAAGTCGGGGCCTTCGACCAGGGGCGGCAGTTTAGTGACCAGTTGTATCGACGATAGATAGCCGGAAACGTCGACTATTTCCTGCTCGGGCAATTGTCCTTTGTTAAGGTATTCCAGCATAGGGATGTTGGGGCGTGTCTGGTCGCGGAACAGACGCAACTGGTTTTCTATATAACTGGCGGGGAGTCCAGCCAGCCGCGGGTACTCGCCATCTTTGCCGCCTTCGGCATACTCGCCATGGCAGCCGGCACAGGTTTCGTTAATTTCTTCGCCGATTTCGAGATCAGCAGGTGCCAGTTTTAAGCTTTCGGCATGAGTGATGCTGCTGATTAACAAGCTGATTAGTGTAATGGCTATAGTTTTCATACTTAAAAATGTTTGGTAAGGATCAATTAGTTGTAGATTAAACGAAAGACAGGATTCCGGGCTATGTTAAGATCTCTGCGGTTTTTATAAAATGACTTTGCTCAAGGGGGGCAGGATCAACATGGATATCTTACGCTGATCTATAAAAAAAATATATTAGCAGGGCTTAATATTGAGGGTATAAAAACTTCTTATGCCTGGACAAGGGGTTTCTTGTTTTAACGCAAACAATATTAGCAAGTATTAATATATTAATAAGTCATACACGGATTATATTTCCAGGATGCATTAGTGAATTCATTTTTTTAGGAGAAACGTCATGTTAAAAGCAGTGGTTGGTTTTATAGCGGGGGTCATATTTGTCGGCGTTGTCGGCTTCAATATGGCAGACACTATGATGTTGCGGGAGGTAGAAAGCCCTTATGGGGTTGAGGAAACAGCAGCCCGTATACAGCGAAATATCCAGGGCCTGTCAGACAACGGCTGGGCATTGTCAGGATTGCGTAATCCGGCCAAAGCGGTGGCAAATGCCGGTGTTAATGTGCCACCCGTGTTGCTGATCGAAGCCTGCAGCACCAAATATTCGGCTCCTATGCTCAAAGATGATGACAGCCGTATTCTCTCCATTCTGATGCCATGCACCATTACCGTTTACAAGAAAGACGACGGTAAAACCTATATCGGCCTGATGAATTCCGGCCTGATGGGCAAAATGTTTGGTGTGGGTGACATTATGGCGAAGGTGCAGGAAGATCAGTACAAGTTTGTGCAGTTTGATGACAGTAAACCTGCGCCTCCATTGATCAGGCAACGTGCTGGCGGCGGCGGTGCTGGCGGCGGTCAATCTGACGACGGCTGTTAAATCAAGAAACTCAACGAATCCTGTGAGGAGGCAATATGTCTTTCATAAATAAAACAGGTTGGTCTATGGCGATGTTATTTGCCGTGAGTCTGGGTTTCTCTGGTTTGATGCAAACCACTGAAGTCCAGGCAGCAGCAGATGCAGCCGACGACGCAACCGCTAAAGCGAAAAGTAAATCCACTGCGGATCACTCCAAGTTCAAGGAACTGGATGTGAATTTCAAAAGTGGCCCTGAAGTAACCAAAGCCTGTATCGGTTGTCATACCGAAGCGGCCAAACAGTTACACACTACCAAGCACTGGAAGTGGGATTACATTAACCCAGATACTAATCAGCATTTGGGGAAAAATAATGTGATCAATAACTTCTGTACTTCTGTGCCTTCAAATTACAAATTCTGTACTGCCTGCCACATTGGTTATGGCTGGGAAGATGACAAGTTTGATTTTACGGCAGAAGAAAAAGTGGATTGTGTCGTTTGTCACGACACCACCGGCAAGTATAAAAAACTGCCGGGTCTGGCGGGGCATCCCAACTACGAAACTATCGAATGGCCACCCCATTCCGGCAAATTCAGACCACCTACTGATCTGAAAACCATTGCGCAGAATGTGGGTAAAACATCGCGCGCGACCTGTGGTGCCTGTCACTTCCGCGGCGGTGGTGGTGACGCGGTAAAACATGGTGATCTGGATACTTCGTTAACCAATCCGAAAAAACATCTGGATGTGCATATGGATGCGGAAGGGCTTAACTTCAGTTGTTCCAAATGCCATACCGCAGATGCCCATGAAGTTGCCGGTAGTCGTTATCAGCCCACTGCTAAAGAGGACAAAGGCCGTCTGATTCCTGGCAGTCTGGATGAACGTAATACCGCGACCTGTGTTGCCTGTCACGACAATGCGCCCCATAAAGGTAGCCTGTCTAAAATGAATGAGCATACAGATAAACTGGCCTGTCAGGTTTGTCATATTCCAGCTTATGCTCGTGGCAATCAGTTCACCAAGATGACCTGGGACTGGTCAACCGGTGGCAAAGTGGATGAGCAGGGTCAACCTATCAAGATCAAAGGATCTGACGGCAAAGTGAAATACGACAGTAAGAAAGGTGATTTCACCCACGACCGTTATGTTGTGCCTGAATACCAGTGGTTTAATGGAGAAGTTAAATGGACCCTGGTCGATGATACTTTTGATCCAGACCAGATACTCAAGATTAACTCATTCACCGGTAGTGCCGATGATGGCAAATCAAGAGTATGGCCAACTAAAGTTTTCCGCGGCAAGCAAATGTATGACAAGGTCAACAACAAGCTCGTTGTTACCAGTTTGTCAGATGATCCCGATAGTGCATTGTGGAAAAACTTTGATCATAAAAAAGCAGTGGAATACGGCATGAAATATGTCGGCAAAGAGTTTAGCGGCGAAGTAGGCTTCATTGAAACTGAAATGAGCTGGCCGATAACACACATGGTTGCACCAAAAGACGATGCAGTTGACTGTCATCAGTGTCATAAAGAAAATGGACGTCTTGCCGGCATCGATGGGCTGTATATACCAGGAGCAAACAATACACCGTTAATGGATAAACTGGGTCTGGCAATTGCCTTCCTGACACTTATCGGTGTGCTGTTCCACGGTGCCCTTCGTTACATCATGCATAAGAGAGGAGGCTAAGATCATGGCTGCTGAAAGAATCTATATATTTAAACGTTTCGAACGTTTCTGGCACTGGTCTCAAGCCTTGCTCATCATGTTTATGATGCTGACCGGTTTTGAGGTGCACGGTTTGTACAGTATCTTTGGCTTTAAAGCCGCTAGCGAGCTGCATACTATTGCAGCATGGACGCTGGTGAGCCTGTGGGTATTTGCCATCTTCTGGCATGTCACCACCGGCGAATGGAGACAGTATATTCCAACATTGGAAAAAGTGGATGCGATGATGAAGTTTTACCTCACCGGTATCTTCACCGATGCGCCACATCCTTTTAAACAGACTACAGTACGCAAACATAATCCATTACAAAGACTGGCTTATCTGTTTGTACTACTGTTGATCAATCCACTGATCTGGACAACTGGCTGGTTCTATCTTTTCTATAGTTCCTGGGAAGACTGGGGAATCGCTGGATTTTTAAGTCTGGAGTGGGTTGCCTTCTTCCATGTCGCGGCTGCCTTTATGATGCTGATATTCTTTATCGCGCATATCTATCTGGCGACAGCAGGACATACAGTAACTTCGCACATTAAAGCGATGATTACCGGTTGGGAAGAAGTAGAGGATTAACCGTTAATTCGGGAGGCAAGAAGCGAGTGCTGAAAAACCTGTCAAAGGAAAATTCAAATATGAGTAAGCTGGCAGGTTTTTCAGTTAGTCGCAAAACACTTTCTACTATGTAGTTAAATTTGATTATGGATAAAAAACTATAACAAGGGAGTGGATCAACCACTACATGACGACCTGGCTCCGGAACAATGGAGCCTCTTTGTTTTTAAAAACAAGTGAATTCCTATGAAGGGTATAAACGGCTTTGTTTTGTCATTCAGTATTTTCTTAGCAGGCATACTTTTTAATGCACATGCTGAGGAGTTGAGTGCGCTTCCCCATGTAGGCAAAAAAGCTCAGGATAGTTACCAGTTTGATTATGCCTATGCCGATTTTCATCGAGCATTTGCATTAGCGCCGGGTGGTGCCTGGTCATGGAAATCAGGAAAAGAAACGGTAGCACAGGCGAAAAAAACAGCACTTGAGGCCTGTAGCAGTTATACCCAGCAGAAATGCATGTTGTATGCGGTCGATGATCAGCTTGTTTTTGACAGGAAGGCATGGATTAAATCCTGGGGGCCATATAAAACCAAAGCACAATCAAAAGCGGCAGAAACCGGCACGTTATTAGGCCAAAAGTTTTATGACGTTCGCTTTATTGATCCAGAAGGAAAAAGGAAATCCATTTCTGATTTATCAGGTAAAGTTACTTTTGTTCATTTCTGGGGACGCTGGTGTCCATCATGTCGATTAGAGTTTAATACGCTGATAGATATGTATCGTATCGCCAGGGATACCATGGGTAATGATGTTGAATTTGTAGTGTTGCAGGTAAGGGAGCCAATCAGAGTAGGCAGAGAATGGACGCAAAAACATAATCTTACGGCTTTGCCTTTGTCGGATTCGGGAGTGGAAAGCGAAGATGATAGAGAATTGACGCTAAAAGATGGCGTCAGGATAAAAGACCGAAAGTTGGCTCGAGTATTCCCCGCCAGTTATGTGCTGGATAAAAATGGCATCGTAGTTTTTTCCCATATGGGATCGATCAAAAACTGGACTGAATATATTCCATTTTTTAAGGACGTTGTAGTACGTTCTGGAAAATAAGTTTTGAATTATGAAATCAGCGGCCGATAAACTTTTAAACAGGCACCAGCAATTGACGCAGTCAGATATGATGAAGGTCAGTTCCCATGTGCAACGTGAGTCCGGCGACTGGATAGTCAATACCTTGATGATTGAAGGTTACAGCGTGCCGTTTAAATTTAAACGTAAAGCGGCTTATAAAAACATAGCCGGGCAGCGAGTTAATCTCACTTACTATTCAGCTATCGAATCGGTAGCCGGAATAGAGATGGAAGTGATGAATGTAGTCAGGATAAAAATCTCCTGAAACACTGGCAAACTCATAGAACCGCATGGTTTATTAATGGTCTGATATTGAATATTAAGCAGCTAACCGAGCATATATAATGTTAAATAAATGGATTGTCGCAAGCCAGAGTAAATACTACTGGTTATTGTTAATTCTTCTGGGTATTTCGCTGGAAGCGGTAGCGCTATTTTATCAATATGGACTGGGTGAATGGCCCTGCCTGCTTTGTATACATGTAAGAATCTGGGTGATGGCGTTTATTATTGTTGCGCTATTGGCATTATTGTTTCAGAAACATAAATTAATTAATTCAATTTTTCATCTGATAACTGCAGCCATCATGTTTGCTCTGGTGGAGCGTTCCTGGCAATTGTTGGCTACAGAACGTGGCTGGACATTTGGTAGCTGTGATATGGAATTGGGTGTTCCACCATGGTTTGCCCTAGATAAATGGTTCCCTCTGGTATTCGAAGTGCAGACATCCTGTGGCTATACGCCGCAATTATTGTTTGGCATTACCATGGCTGAAGCTTTGATGATAATGTCAGTTATGCTCGCTTTGGTGGCCGTCATACTGTCTGGAGCCAGTTTTATCCGGCGTTAGCTACCAGCGAAATGTTCATTTCGCTACCCTGATTGTTGCTCCTATTTTCGCGGTTCCTTCATTTTTGACCCATTCTGGTCATATACATTTTCTTAACAATTTGTTGCAATTTCCGGTGCTAGAAATAATTGACATTTATCAAATCTGAGTTGCCTGGGAAGTTCAGATAGTAATAACTCAAGTTGCTGGGATTATTAAAATTGATTAAAGAAATTCAGGAGTTGTTATGAATCAGTTTAAGATAGTGGGGATTGCACTCACGAGTTTTATACTTATGTTCTCCCAGGCTGGCCTGGCTGATGGTCGGACTGAGTTGAGCGGACCGGGCGAAGCTGAAGTAATCGCAGGTACAGGGTACACCCATACACTGTTTGATAGTGCAGACAATAAGTGTCAGCACTGTCACAATGATCTGTATGACACCTGGAAGACATCCATGCATGCGAAGTCATGGAAAGACCCCATCTTCCAGTCTAAATACCAGGATTTCCTGCGTCTGCAGGCGAGTAAGATTGGTGCTGTCGGTCCGACGGGCACCTATCAGGAAGGCACGATCCAGAAAACTGCTCAGGTTTGTATCAAGTGTCACGCGCCAACAGCCTATTATTCTGGCGACTTCAAAATTACGCTAACCGAAGTCGGCGATCAGAACGTAGACCCAGATGCATTCGAAGATGCCAGGGCGCTGCAAACAAATTTAGCGCCGGCATACAATCCTGATCTGGAAGCGACGGTAAGCTCAATGGCTCAAAGCGGTAAGGTTTATACCGTTAGCTATCATGTTGGCAACAAACATAACCGTGAGGGTATTAACTGTGCATACTGCCATAGTATAGAAACTGTGCGCATGATGAATGACGTTGATGGTGATCTTGGTCAGTATACATTGGCTAAGCCGATGAAGATGGGGCCGATTGGTCCACTGGTACATAATGCCGGTGATACACTGCACTATAGTCCGGATGCCAGTACGCATGATATGAATGCTTTCTTCGCGCTGATTGGTCCAGAAAAGTATGCAGATGTTAGCAATACACCAAAGGATGCAGCAGGCTTTGATATCGCCAAGGCGGCTGACGGTCGTTATACCATGAAGAGCATTCCAGTGGGTTGTGATGGTACAGATGCAGACGGTAATCCAGCGGACTGTCACTACACCGGTGGACCTTTCTATGGTCCATTTGGTATCACAGGGGTGAGCAATAGCCGTGATGATGATGTAACTGATCGTGCGTCGCTGGTTAAAGGTGATTTTCAGGCAGCGGTCGATGCAGATCATGGCGACAAGTTTGAGTCCAGGCATCAATTCGCGGCATACGGTAAGGCGTTGTGCTTGTCCTGTCATCAGCGTTCATCGCTGATGCTAAATCCTGAAACTAATGGTATCCCCGGGCTTCAGCCCGGCGATGATCAATTTCTTGAACTGTGTAGTACATGGACTGCAATGAGCGATGGTGTGGGTAATAACTTTGAAGATTCAAAAACCTCACCCAAGTGTCAGCAGTGTCACATGGAGCCACTGGCGAACAAAACTGTTCTGCATAAGTGGGATGATCCTGATTCGTTGTTCACGGCCAAAGACGGTGTGACAGAGCACTTTGATCCTGCAAGTGGTGTAGGTCCAGTTGCTGAAGGCTACCTGAATAACCATGCATTCATGGGGGCTAACAAGGCTGATTTTGGTCTTACCAAAATCAAGACTGGTTTTGAGTCGGGCATGGAAGTCAAAGCAGACGATGACAAATTGAAAGTTAAAACTTATCTGCAGAATAAGACGGCCCACATGTTCCCGGGCGCACATCCCATGCGTCGCGTGTTGACACGTGTAGTGGTGACCGATGCAAATGGTAACAAGCTGTCATTCAAAAAGGCTAAAGGCAAGTCCAGGTTTAAATCGGTGACAAACCAGCTAGCGGTGCTGGAAGGTAATACTATTCTGCCCGGTCATGAAACGGTTAAAGTGAAGTACGATGATGACCGTAAGATTGTTATCCAGGGTTACACGGCTGATCTTTCTAGTAAGAAAGAACCGGTAAATAGCCAGTTCATGGATGGTACGCTGGTTGAATGGGTATCACCTGATGCAACTGTTACCGGTAGTACAGCGGTAGAAACTGCACCCGGTGTGTGGGCAGTGAAAGGTGTGACTACAGTGAAGAAAATCACTGACATTGAAGGTGCTGCAGATCACTTTACGCGCATCTACGGTCGTGAAACCGGCAAGCGCATGGCTGATGGCACTCATGTAGTTCGTCCAGGCTTTGACTCAAATATTGCGACAGACAATCGTTTGAAGCCTAATGAGAAAGAGAAATATACAGTAGTCTACGACATTGAGGATGCGGTATTCCCATTAACAGTAAAATACAAAGTCTACTATATGAAGAAAGGGGCCAGCGGCAAATTCCCAACTGCGGCTGACGGCTTCCTGAATACATCTCTTCCAGCAGAAACACTGAAGAAGCTGGCTATTTATGAAGTATTCAGTGCAGAAGAAAAAGTAGTAGATGATGACTAGAAACAATTCGTAGAAAATGTAATAAAAGCCCTTCGCTATAAGGCTGAAGGGCTTTTTTACTTATGTTTGTTTAAAAAATATATAACAAAAAATATTCTAGAAATTTTAACTTGAATACTTGATGTATTTATTCGGATAAAATTATTCCAGAATCACTAGGTTCTTTTTAGAAGGCCGTTAAGCTTGGGTAGTCATTCATATCTTGAACATATTCGTAAAGAGAAGCAAGATCCAAACTGGATTAGGGTAGCATGCTGTGCTGCTCACAAGGCGTGTATAAAACGGTCCTGTGATTAACATCTACATAGTTTTTATAGCGTCGAGATCCTGTTAACCCTTACTGCAATATAAAGAGAGGGGGAAATTGCATATTTACTCTGTTTTATGGAAGATGCTAGCCCATGCTTGAGTGGTATTGGAGTCCCGGTTTGGCAGATAATTTAGGACTCTGAGTATTGTTTCATCCGGATTTGTAACGCGCAGCCAGAATCATTGTTTTTCGTAAATATATCGCCAACGCGATCGAAGAAAAAGAGTTATTTGAAAAATTTTGTCCAAATTATTGACAATAATGGACTGAATTTTTACCCGGTGTGTTTTTTAGTATGAATTCAGCTCAATAACCGAGATAAATGGCGCGCCCGACAGGATTCGAACCTGTGACCTTTGCCTCCGGAGGGCAACGCTCTATCCAGCTGAGCTACGGGCGCTTAAGGCCGCCTAATATACCTTTTTCTGATCATTACGGCTAGCTTGCAATTAATCGGTCCAGTGTGCGGTAAGAAATCGCTTCACTTAAATGTGAGCCATTTATTTCATCTGCTTTATAGAGATCGGCGATTGTCCGCGCTAATTTCAATATGCGATGGTAAGCACGGGCCGAGAGTTTTAATTTTTCCATGGCGTGGTCAAGTAGTTTAATTTCAGCTTCATTCAGAGCGCAAAATTTTTCCACCTCTTTGCTGCTCAAATCGGCATTGGATTTACCGCACCGGTCTAATTGCCGTTTATAGGCATTACCCACCCGTGCCTGCACCTGGAGGGAGTTTTCAGTATTAACGCTGGTTTCTTTCAGGAGATCGTGACTAACTCGCGGTACTTCTATATGGATGTCGATCCTGTCCAGTAATGGCGCTGAGATGCGGGATCGATGTTTGCGTTGTTGCTCCGAGCTGCATTGACAGAGTTCCTTGCCGTCACAGCTATATCCCTGCGGGCAGGGGTTCATGGCGGCGATTAATTGAAAGTTTGCGGGGAATTCGGCCTGACGGGCGGCGCGAGATATGGTGATCCGGCCTGTTTCCAGTGGTTCGCGCAGCACGTCCAGCGTGTGGCGTTCATATTCTGTCAGTTCATCGAGAAACAGCACGCCATGATGGGCCAGTGATATTTCTCCGGGCCGAGGGTTGGAGCCACCGCCGACCAGAGCAACACCCGAGGCGGTATGGTGCGGGCTTCGAAACGGGCGGGTTTTCCAGTTGTTGAGATCAAAACCGTTGATGCTGATGGAGTTGATTGCAGCGCTTTCCAGTGCCTGGTCATCGGTCATGGGCGGTAGAATACTGGCCAGACGACTGGCCAGCATGGATTTGCCAGTACCCGGAGGGCCGACCATGATGCAAGCGGGGCATATTAATTTAGTTCTAAAAACCATAAGGTTTTATCTATGATAAATGACTAATCGATAAGAAATACCAATCGTTTAAGTGATACTAAAAACCATAAGGTTTTATCTATGATAAATGACTAATCGATAAGATAAAACAATCGTTTAAATGATGCCTAGGCGGTGTGCAGATAGCTATACGTTATATGCAAAATATCCGCGACATTGTCCAAGAATTCGGTTTAAAAACCACTGAATACCCGTTTGGCATTCCAGCCAAAAAAAATCTTGATGTTGAAATAGCTATTCAGCAGCAAACGCTGACGGGAATTTTGCGAGCGGGCATTCGCAAATCTCAACTGCAAAAACACGAAAAAACAGCAATAGATGGACTAATTCAAAAAATCGAAAAATCTGCTTTAATGCAGCTGCCAAGAAAATTTGTTAGAGAAATTACTCGACAAACCGCTGATAAATATAATAAATCTGGAAAACAAGCAGCGATTGATTTTATAAATGAACTGGAAATTTTTGCTAAAAACCAGCAGGGCCTTAGCGTTGCCAATAAAAGCGAAATAAATATCAAAGAAATAGCTTTGGAAATTGCTAGACAAAAACAAAAAACCATTGATTTTTTGCGAGAATCCGCAAGGGCTAAAGTTTCAAAAACAGTATCGGCCCTTGAGGAATTATATCGATTTTTGGAATGTGTGCACGAATACGGTTTTAAAGCAAAACTGAAAACCGAAATTGTGCGCTGCGGGGATGATAAATTCAAAATTATTAATCAAAAAACTGTCGCTTTGGCAGTTAATCAATTAATCGACCCAAAAACATGGACCCGACGAATTCGCCGTGCTGCTGCACAGTGTCGTGAAATGTTGGCGTTAAAATTAAAAATGGTCGGTGGTCAGTCTGGGCAAAAATATGCATCGAGCTACAACACAAAATGGGTGCAGCAGCGCAAAGAAGAGACACAAAAATGGGCTGAATCTCAAAAAATTTATGAGGAGGATGGAAGTCCGGTGATGATTGGCGAGGGTGAAAATCAACGACAAATGACGCTTTTTGATTGTATGCGAACTGACGAGGCACGGTTTGCCGAATTATATACAGTTTTCGCTGGTGTTGAAAAACGGGCGCAGCGTCAAAATATGACCTGGTCGTTTATTACAGCAACATTACCTGGCGAATGGCACGCTAATCCTGACTACGAATCGAAAAAAACCTGGAATGAACAAACCGTTCGGGAAGGGCTAACTGTTTTGCTCGAAGACTGGCAGCGTATTCGCTCGCAACTGGCAAAATATGATATTCAATTGCTGGGTTTGCGTGTCGCAGAACCCCAGAAAGATGGCACGGCTCATCTGCATTTAATGGTTTTTCACGACGCAGAACAAACTGAAATTATCGACGCAGTTTTGAAAAATCACTGGAACCGAGGGCAAAAATCCCGCAAATGCAGCGCAGACCAGCGCTGGAATAGCCCGGCTTTGCAAATTGTCGGTGAAAATAAAAAGCGTGGGTCGGCGGCGTCGTATATTATGAAATATATAGCAAAAGGCGTGGCTTTGGAAACAAACGACGAGGGTGACATCACGGGTTCGATGGTTGATGTTGAGGCCTGGCGTAAAATCTGGGGGATTCGGTCATTCCAATTTTTTGGAATTAAACGTGCGCTGACGCTATGGAAAACACTAAGAAAAAATCGTGATAACTGTCCAAGCGGCGAATTGCGAGCAGCCTGGATTGCAGCACAGGGAAGGTGGAACAGCGAACAGGAAAAATATGTGGCGGATTTTGACGCGTTTTTAACTGCTATTGATAATATCGAAATCGAAAAAATCTTTGAAACTGACGAATTCGACCGTAAAAAATTGATTGGATATGTTGATAAAATAACAGAAGAGCAGATTCTGTGCAAAACCCATAATTTTTTAATAACGAACGTGGTTATAGTTAATCCCAATGGTCCAAGAGAGGCTCTTCGAGCCTCTGGGGGAACCGATTTTGATGAAAAATTGGGGGTGAAACCCGACTCGGGGCGT
>JAPHRO010000064.1 GCA_026195895.1 Gammaproteobacteria bacterium | reverse complement strand
GGATGATGTCGATCAAATAGCCTGGCAATAGAACCTAGTGTCTCGCCTTTCTGCCAACGATCCCACATCATGGCTTTTTGTTCTTTGGTGTAATAAATTCTTGGTCGTTGTTTCATATTCAACATCCACCTCTTTATATTTAGAGATTAGATGTTGCATCGACCAGTTGAAACCGCAGCCCAAAGAAGCCATTCACTAACCTTCATCATCCACTGAAATCTTTCCCAAATATCACATTTCTATAACAGACTTATCACATTTTTATAACATCCCGTTTTCTTCATGGTTTTCCTAGAACCAAGCGTAATAGACTCGGTCTGCTAGTACGGTAACCAATAACCTCTATGGAGATAAAAATGAGTTTAATTACTAAAACTACCGGTGCAGCACTCGCAATTGCCGCTGCAACTATGCTTGGCTGCACAGATGGCATGTCGACTAAAACATCAGCCATTGCTTCTGAGAACGTGCATTGTTATGGCGTTAACAAATGCAAGGGGCACAACGATTGTAAAACAGCGAGTAATGCCTGCAAAGGTCATGCTTCGTGCAAAGGCCAGGGATTTATTAGCATGTCGGCAAGCTCATGTGACCATGTTGGCGGCAAAGTCGGTTCATAACACAACACAAAATATATATTAGGAGATTTACACATGATTAATTCAAAGAAAGCAATGGGTATGGCTATGGCAGTCGCGGCCGCAGGTATGTTGAGTGCGACAGCACCGACATTTGCTGCCGGTTCATCTGAAGCCAATGTGCACTGCTATGGCGTGAACAAGTGCAAAGGCCACAATGACTGCAAAACTGCCCAGAATGCCTGCAAAGGCCATGCATCCTGTAAGGGGCAAGGTTTCGTATCGGTGTCTGCAAAGGCCTGTGATCACCTGGGTGGTAAAGTCGGCAAATAACGACTTTGCCCTGTATTAATGCAGCGAGGCAGAACAGATTCAGCCTTTTGCCTCGTTTGCATTTTCATGAACATCACGGGAGTACTATAACGTGACACGTCCTTTTCTGGGTTTTGGCCTTGGTCTTCGAACTGAGCACTACCCTTATATAATTGAACACAAGCCTGACATAGACTGGTTTGAGATACTCACCGAAAATTATATGGTACCGGGTGGCAAGCCGCTCGATTACCTCGATAAAATTCGTAACGATTATCCCATGGTCATGCACGGCGTCTCGCTCTCTATCGGCAGCACTGACCCACTGAATCTAAACTACCTGAAAGATCTTAAGCAACTCATGCAACGCGTGCAGCCACGATGGATTTCAGATCATTTATGCTGGACGAGTGTAAATGGCACCAATAGCCACGATCTCTTACCCTTGCCGTACAATGAAGACACGATTACTCATCTGGTTAATCGAATATGCCAGGTGCAAGATTATCTGGGGCAACGCATTCTGCTGGAGAATCTTTCCAGTTATGTCACTTATAATAATTCCGAAATGACTGAGTGGGAATTTGTTAATGAAATCGCCCGCCGTGCTGATTGCCATATTCTGTTAGACATTAACAATATTTTTGTCAGTGCGCATAATCACCAGTTTGATCCAGTTGATTATCTGAACGGTATTGATATTGATCGGGTAATGCAGTTTCACCTTGCTGGCCATAGTTACCATGGTGAGATGATTATCGACACCCACGATCATGATGTTTGTGATCCGGTATGGTCGCTCTATGCCACAGCATTGAAACGTTTTGGCGCCGTTAGTACGATGATTGAACGGGATGACGATATTCCAGAATTCCCACGACTACGTAAAGAACTGGCTATTGCTGAAGACATTGCCACCAGGACCTTGCCTGCTAACGCCCTGCAATTAAATACCGCCTCACAAGCCAGCACCAACTCAGATCGAAACTATACAGAATTAAGTTATGAACACACTGCGTAAACTACAGTACGAATTTCTGGATTATCTACTAGATGATTCCATCGCAGGGATTGTCGAGCGCATAGAATCCAACCAGCAATGCTCCGCCGAAGAGCGCATGACATTTTATGGCAACGCTTACACCCTGCGTTTAAAGGAAGCACTTAGCACCGACTATGAACGCCTGCATAGCTACCTGGGCGATGAACTGTTCGACAGCCTGATGCAACATTACATTGATAGCTATCCGTCACAACACCCTAGCCTGCGTTACTTTGGGCGGCATATGGTCGAGTTGGTAGAGCAGCTGGAACCTTTTAAAACGTTAACAGAAGTTGCTGAAATTACCCGTATCGAACAGGCCTTTGCTAACAGTTTTGATGCCGCCGATTGCCCGAGCGTATCACTTGATCAACTGGCACAATTAAATCTAGAGGCATGGGCCAGCCTGACACTACAATTTCAAGGCGCCATACAGTTACTTCCACAACAACATAATAGCTTCCAGATATGGCAAGCACTCGCCAACGAAGAAACACCACCGCAAAAAACAAGCTGCGATACTACCTGGTTAATCTGGCGACAGGACCTGGTTAGCCACTATCGGGCGCTGGAAAACGGTGAACTCACAGCACTGACGACTGCCATGTCTACAGGTAGCTTTGCGGGAATGTGTGAAGCAATGCTGGAACAGTTTAGCGAACAGGAAACACCGCTAAAGACCGTAGAGTATTTACAACAATGGATTAATGATCAGATGGTGACTGCACTTAATTAGTGGCCTTCATTATAATTAAATAATTCCTGACGAAAAATCATTAGAGTAATAATCGTCTATTACTCTAATGCCTGGTATTCGATATCACCTGAAATTTTCTGTCTTAACGATAACTAACTACTAACGATAAAGACCTTAAAAGATTTCACTCTGCCAAAGCTACAATGTCATTATTCTAAAATGTTAATTATTTGTTATCTTTCTGTGATTTTGAATTGATATTTACCGATCAATATGGATTCGCTGTAACTGTATATATCATTCAAAAAAGGAATATAAATATGAAAAACAAACTCATCGCTATGGTGCTATCCACAGCATCAATTGCCACAGCATCAGCTGCTGATTTAACTATTAGCCTGACTAACTTAACTCATGGCAGTCATTTCACACCATTGTTGTTTAGTGCCCATGATGCTGAACAACATATTTTTGAAATCGGCACTGCTGCTTCAACCAGTCTGCAAGCGATGGCTGAAGGTGGTGATATTTCGGGACTGGCATCTGACTTAACTGCCCTCAATGCAGATACCACAACCAATCCTGCTAATGGTCTTACTGCTCCCGGACAAACGGTTAACTTCGATATGACAACGATGCCATCAAACACCCATCTCTCCGTTGCCGCCATGATCCTGCCGACCAACGATGGCTTTGTTGGACTGGATTCGCTGGAGATTCCAACTGAAGCAGGCACCTATACCTATTACCTGAATGGCTATGATGCCGGCACTGAAATCAATGACGAAATTATCAATGGCGCGGGAGCACCGGGTGCTCCGGGCGTGCCTGCAGACCCACTGGGCCAGGGCGGTAGCAATGCAACGGGTTTGAGTAATTCAGAAAATAACGCCAGCGTACATATTCACCGCGGTGTCATCGGTGATACAGATCCTGCAGGAGGTGCCAGTGATCTGGATAGTCGTGTACATCGTTGGCTTAATCCCATTGCTCGTCTAGTTGTTGAAGTTAAATAGGAGAAGCCACATGAGTAATCATTTATCAACAGCGCTACTTAAAGCCACAGCTACCAGTGCATTGCTGCTGACTCTGACTGCCTGTGACAATACAGGACCCAATGAATTCAGCATTCGCATTACTAATCTAACGCACGGGCAACCTGTCTCTCCTCCTATAGCTATGTTACACAGTAAACACTTAAGCTTTTGGGAAATAGGAGAAGCTGCCTCAGAGGCACTGGAAAAAATGGCAGAAGGCGGTGATGGTAGCGCCTTACTATTACTGAAAAAAAACAATCCACAGTTTCAGGCAGATGCCCCTTTACTTCCGGGTGCCAGCCTGGAATTTACCATTAAATCAGATAGATACTTTAGAAAGAATCTGTCTGTTGCTGGCATGCTGGTAAACACCAATGATGGCTTTAGCGGCTTAAATGGCGTTGAACTATCTGAACTCGAGTCGGGTCAAACCACTGTTTTTTACAGCAATGCATATGATGCGGGTACTGAATTAAACAGTGAACTGACTGGCACCATACCCGGCCCTGCAGATGGTAGCGAAGGTTTCAATGCAGCCCGTGATGATGTGACACCTGTTGTGACACTTCATGGTGGTATTGTTTCTGCTGATGACAACTTTCCTAACTCCACATTAAATTACGCTGATAAATTCGACAACCCAGTATTACGCATAGTTGTGACTGCTATGTAATCCTGTATATCAGTTTTGGAGACACTGCATTACAGCACGTTTATTTTCTATGATTTTTTTATAAATAGATTTTATACGCCTGTAATGCAGTATTAATAACAATGAAAAATAAAAACATTATTTTAATTGAAGACAATAAAGATATTTCAGCCCTGGTAAAGCTACATTTGAATGATATAGGCTTGCCTGTTGATGTGTATTTTGATGGCATCGAAGGCTGGAATAAAATCCAGAAAAAACAGTATGATCTGATCATTCTTGACATTATGTTGCCCGGCATGGATGGCATGGAAATATGCAAACGTATTCGCCTTCAAAACAATAGCTACACGCCTATTTTAATGCTGACCTCACGCTCTTCAGAAATTGATCGCGTACTTGGTCTTGAATCTGGTGCAGATGATTATCTCACCAAACCATTTAGCCTGATGGAAATGGTTGCCCGGGTAAAAGCCCTTATTCGTCGCCACGACGCAATGCGAGAAGTGAAACCCAACAACGAACTAATACAATTCAATGGCTTAAGTATTAACACCCAGACACGAGAAGTCATTAAGAACCAGCAAGTACTTGAACTCACTGCTAAAGAATTTGATTTGCTTTTATATTTTGCTAGTCATCCTGGCAAGGTATTTAATCGTATGCAACTGCTCGATAAAGTGTGGGGGTATGGACATGAAGGCTATGAACACACCGTTAACTCTCACATCAATAGACTAAGAAGTAAGTTAGAAACCGAACCACATACGCCAGAATTCATTAAAACCGTCTGGGGTGTGGGCTATCAGTTTATTGCCTCTGCTCCAGAGCAACTTATCAACCGATGAAAAATCATTTTTATAACACTCTGTATTTCAAACTCGCAACAGGACTTGCCATCATGCTTTTAGTTGTGGGCTTGTCTTATACCATTTTTGCCAGCTATATGATTCAGCAGATTAATCAGCAAAGCCAGCAACTCATCAATCGTGACCTGGCAAAAAACCTGGTGAATGATAAAAAAATTGTTCATCATGGCAAGATAGATGAAAAAGCCATGAAAGAAACCTTCATGCAATACATGACCATAAACCCAAGCATAGAAATATATTATCTCGATCTACAGGGAAAAATACTTGCTTACTCAGCAGAACCAGATAAGGTAAAGCGCAACGCAGTTGATCTGGAGCCAATATTAAAAAGCATAAAATTAAAAACGGATAGCATCCTTTATGGCGATGACCCTCGATCACATGACGCCAAAAAAGCATTTTCAGTTACGCCCATACCCAGCAAAGAAAACGCACAGGGCTATTTATATGTTGTACTACAGGGCGAGCAACTAACCAATGCTCTAAATGTACAATCACAAAATACCATTGTTTATCTTGGCGGTGTCGTGATGACTGGCAGCCTGATTATCGGCTTATTGATTGGCCTATATCTTTTTTACCGTATTAACCAACGTATCTTAACACTGCAAACTAAACTTGCTAATTTTATCGAAGATGATTTTTCTAGCAGCCAAGCTAATAATTTTGCAAGCGACAGTCTGTTACCCGGCGATGAAATAAGCGATCTAGAAAAGCACATTGCACGTATGGCATTGCACATACAACAACAACTTTCCGCACTAAAGCAACAGGATAAATTACGCCGTGAAATGGTTGCAAACATTTCCCACGACCTAAGAACACCGTTAGCCTCACTGCAGGGCTACCTGGAAACTTTAAAAATAAAATACAGTCACCTAAGTGATACTGAAGTAAACAATTATTTAACCATTACTGGTAAGCAAGCCAAAGGCTTACAAAAACTAATCGATTCATTATTTGAACTGGCCAGGCTTGATGCATGCGAACAACAACCGGAGATGGTGAATTTTCCACTACTTGATCTTACATATGATGTAATAGCAAAGCTTGAAATCAAGGCACAAAAGAAACAAATTCGATTAGACATTAATAGCGAGACAGATAACCCTATGGTATATGCTGATCTTGGATTAATCGAACGTGTACTGGACAACCTCGTTAACAATGCCATTTACTACAGTCACCACCACAGCAAAATTAAAATCAACATCACAGCACCCGAAGATGGTATTTTAACTATCAACGTAATCGATAGTGGTTGTGGCATTCCTGAAGACCAGCAAGAATTGGTATTCGAGCGATTCCATCAAGCACATACGCCAGAGCGAAAAGACGGCCATGCGGGCCTTGGCCTATGCATTGTTAAAAAAATCATTGAACTACATCATCAAACTATCTGGGTAGAAAGCAAACCAGAACAAGGCACGCGATTTAATTTCACTCTGACTGCTGCTTAAATAAAATATTGCATTAATTGGTTAATTTCTTTTGTGCAAGCAGTCATCAAAAGACAATTCTCTGAGGCCCCTAATAATTCTAAAATTGTTATTAACAGGGCCGGAATCGAACTAATAATTTATCCTTTTGATATTGCCGGCAATAATCCAGTTCGATTAATACTGGTACTCCCTTTGTTACCCCGTTCCCTTTTGCTAATGTCGTGGGATTCGAATTAATATTTTTCCCAATAATTTTTGCATATTTTTAACTGTCTTAACTACGCATTTTTGACAAAACCAGCAGTCAATCAATAAGCCACATTAAGCTGGTGTAATGTATATACTATTTACAATACATCACCTGAATAATCGATATCTATTAAAATTCCTTCATCATTAATTGAAACTAGCTCAAGCTCACTTTGATTATTTTTTAAAACCTGGCGTGCTCCCATATCTTCATTCAATGCTAATAATTCTTTTTTATAGCACTGGCTAAATCCTACTGGGTGACCACGTTGTTGACCGAAAGTAGGTGCAATCATTCTTGCGCCATCTTTGAGTTTATCGACCAGTAACATAATTGTTTCTGTTTTTATATATGGCATATCGGCTAACATGATCAGCCAGCTACTCGCTCCCTGGCACGATTTATCATTTGTAAATTCACTGGCACGAACACCACAGGCGATGCTACTACCCATACCCTGCTCTGCCTGTTCATTAATCACAACACGCAAACCCATTTGTTCAAGCTGTGTTGTTAAGGCGCTTAATTCCCGGTTAATGACAACGATTGAATCAGGTAAAACACTCACCAGCTTTGCCGCGCTCACCAATAGCATAGGGGTGTTATTAATAACCGGATATAAAAGTTTATTGCAACCAAAACGGGCGCTTTTTCCAGCGGCTAGCAAAATCCCAACTGGCCGGTTACTCATAAAAACTCACTCATACCATACTAACTGATTGTTTGATTGAGCCACTGACAGTATTACGTTGCTGGGTAATTTCTGCCAGAATCGATAGCGCTATTTCCGGTGGCGTGTGACTACCGATGGGTAATCCAGTCGGTGCATGTAAACGTTGTAACTGGCCTGGGGTTAGGCCAAATTGTTTTAGCCTTTGTCGGCGTGACTCACAATTACGTCGAGAACCAATCGCCCCCACATAGAATGCCGGTGAACCCAACGCATCCACTAATGCCATATCATCCAGTTTAGGATCGTGGGTAAGCGCCACCACAATACTTTGTGCTTGTTGCGCATAAGATTGAACCGCTTCATCCGGCATCAGTGTGGTTAATTCGGTGCCCTCCACTTTCCAGTTTTGTGCATACTCATCTCGTGGATCACAAACGATGACACGATAACCCAGCATCAATGCCATTTGTGAAACATAGTGCGAAAGATGACCGGCGCCAATCAATAATAGTTTCCATTGCGCGCCGAATACTTTGCGTACATAACTATGGCTATAAACAAAAGACTCCTCAGCACTGGCCGCCTGTAATGTGATCTTGCCTGTTTGCAGATCCACCTGTCGTGTGATCAACTGTTGTTGCCGTAAAGCATCCAGCAATGATTGTAACTGCCCACTATCATCCAGCTGTTCAACCAGTAATTCAAGACGACCACCACAGGGCAAACCGAAACGTGTCGCTTCCACTCGATTGACACCATAATCGACACGTGTGGGAAAACTGTCACTGAGTTGCTGGTCACGATAGCGTTGCACTAAATCCTCTTCGACACAGCCACCGGATACAGACCCTGAATGAATGCCATCACGACGCATCACCAATAGAGAACCCGGGGCGCGCGGTGATGAGCCCCATGTTTTTAACACCGTCACCAATGCCACTTCATGGCCTTGCTCTAGCCACTCACAAGCGATTTGCAAAACTTCCTGGTCGGTTCCAAAACGTTGCATCGATTTCGTTTCCTAAAATACAGCGACTAACCCGCGCGCAGGTCCTGACGTGCCAGAGGGAAGCGACGAACTCGTTTACCGGTTGCTGCAAAGATTGCATTGAGTACCGCCGGTGCTGCAACGGCAATGGTGGGTTCACCAATACCACCCCAGAAACCACCGGATGGCATCACAATCACATCAACCTCTGGCATGTCTTCCATCAGCATCGACGGATAATCATGAAAATTCGACTGCTCTACGGCGCCATCTTTAATGGTGCACTCGCCATAGAGTAACGCCGATAAACCAAACACGAAAGAACCTTCCACCTGGGCTTCAATCTGTTGCGGATTCACTGCATAACCGGGATCAGTTGCAGCCACGATGCGATGAATTTTGAGTTTGCCTTTATTATTCACCGACACTTCCGCACAGGCAGCGACATAACTGCCAAAGGTTTTGGTTACCGCCAGTCCACGATACACCCCTTTTGCGACCGGTTTACCCCAGCCAGCTTTTTCAGCTACCGCATTAAGCACAGCCAGATTCTTCGGATGATTGGCCATCAGCTTACGGCGAAATTCCAGCGGATCTTTACCCGCCGCATGTGCCAGTTCATCCATGAAACATTCAATATAAATCGTATTCTGATTAATGTTCACACCACGCCAGAAACCCGGTGGCACTGGAGGATTACGCATCGCATGCTCCGCCAGTAAATTCGGAATCGAGTAACTAATGGCATGATCACCCTCGGCATGAAAACCCTGAAAGGCAATCATGTCGGCACCATTGCCTGCTAACCATTGCGGTCTTATGGCCGCCAGGATGGATTGCCCGGAAATACGCGCATGCAGTCCGGTAAGATTGCCCCTGTCATCCAGACCAGCCACCAGTTTGCATTTGGTGATGGGGTGATAATGACCATGGGCCATATCTTCTTCTCGCGACCAGAGCAATTTCACCGGTGTCCCCGGCAACTGTTTAGCAATCGCAACCGCCTGTGTCACATAGTCATGAACCGCGCCACGTCGACCAAAGCCACCACCCAGGTGAAGCTTGTACACATCACATTGGCTAATGGGTAAACCCGAGGCTTCGGCAGCCGTTTCCAGTGCAACTTCACCGTTTTGTGTCGGACACCAGACTTCACATTTATCTTTTGTCCAACGCGCGGTGGCATTCATCGTCTCCATGCAGGCATGATTTTGATACGGATAATGATAAGTGGCCTCAAGCGTTTTCGCCGCGCCCTTTAATGCCCCGTTTACATCACCCTGCTGGTTACCCACAAACACCTTGTCTTTAGAGGTTAAACCTTCATCCAGCATCTTATCGATATCGGCACTGCTCAATTTTGCATTGGGGCCTTCGTCCCAAATGATGGGCAGCTCATCCAGCGCTGTGTTCGCCTGCCACCAGGTGTCTGCAACAACGGCAACGGCATCATCATTCACCGCCACCACCTTGTGCACGCCAGGCATCTTGTTGACTTCGCTATCATCAAACGACTTGAGTTTGCCACCAAACACCGGACAGGCCTTGATGGACGCATTGAGCATACCAGGCAAGTTTAAATCCGCACCGAATATCTGTTTACCATTGAGCTTGTCATCCGTATCCAGTCGCTTCACCGGTTTGCCAATGAGTTTCCAGTCTTTTGGGTCTTTAAGTTCAACATCATCTGGGGGGAACATCTCAGCTGCCAGGGCCGCAACTTTGCCATAGGTGGTGGTACGTCCGCTGGGCCTATGGGTAATAACACTATTGGCGACTGAACATTCTTCCGTCGGCACACCCCATTGTTCGGCGGCAGCCTCTATCAACATAGTCCGCGCCACCGCACCGGCCTTGCGCACATAATCATGGCTACCACGAATCCCCTGACTACCACCGGTAGAGAAACTGCGCCAGACTTTGTCGCGCGCAAGATTCTGCCCGGGCGTGGGATACTCGGTGGTCACCTTGTTCCAGTCGCATTCCAGTTCCTCGGCTACCATCTGTGCCAGGCCGGTCAAGGTACCCTGACCCATTTCGGAACGTGCAATACGAATAATCACCGTGTCGTCTGGCTGGATCACCACCCAGGCATTCACCTCCGGCGGAGCAGCTGTTGAGGCTGCAGCATTACCTGCAAAAGCGGCGCGACTGGCCAGGGGTAAATACAGGCCCAGTGAAAAACCGGCTCCGTGCACACTGCTTTGAATAAGAAATTCGCGGCGAGAAACATTGATGCGTTGGTTCTTCATCGTGCACCTCCGCGTTTGTTGTTCTGCTTCATTTTGGCCGCCAGATGAATGCCCTGCCGTACCCGGTTAAACGTACCACAACGACAGATATTGGTAACCTCCGCATCAATAGCGGCGTCACTGGGATCGGGATTATTATTAAGCAGGGCCACCGCCGACATAATCATACCCGAGTGACAGTAACCGCACTGGGGCACATCCAGTTCTTTCCATGCCCGCTGCACAGGGTGGGAGTTATTATCAGAGAGGCCTTCAATGGTAACGATATTCTGAGATGCCTTAAGCGAAGAGACCGGCACTGTACATGACTGCACCACTTCACCATCGATAAGCACAGCGCAGGAACCGCACTTGCCAATACCACAACTGTACTTGGTGCCGGTCAGACCAAGTTGTTCACGTAGCACCCACAGCAAGGGTGTGGAATCATCAACATCAATATCGGTGAGTTTTCCATTTACTTTTAGTTTTATCATTTTCATGCCCCCAATAGTGAATGCATGGTACTGAACGCGCTTGAGTAAATAATCACTAAAAGTCTACGCCTGTACACATACCAACACAACGAACTCTAATCTATAACGTTGTATAAAATCGAAGCAGTGGAAAGCGTGATAAAACTTGGATTTTGTGAAATTTTGTACTTTATTTGGCTTTATGGAAGAAAGAGATGGTGCCCAGGGCCGGAATCGAACCGGCACGGTGTTGCCACCGAGGGATTTTAAGTCCCTTGCGTCTACCAATTTCGCCACCTGGGCT
>JAPHRO010000049.1 GCA_026195895.1 Gammaproteobacteria bacterium | reverse complement strand
GCAGAAGAAATAGAACATATCAAAGATGTATTATTCCGTTTTGATACCGAGAATGCGGAAGTGTTTTCCCAGCAAATCAGTGAAATACAGGATCGTGACCTGGTTCTATCGCTCAAAAAAGCACTGATGGATGCGAAAAGTTTGTATAACCTTATTCGTCTACAAGGTGAATATACATTCCTTGAACATATAGACTTTCAAAAGCTCAACCTATTGTACCGCGAAACAAGTAATCATCTTGACCTTCTTAATCTTAAAGAAAATATTGAACAAGGTGCAGATAACACGAATCTGTTAAATGTTGCACTGGAAGATGTGATCTTCAAGTTCACCAAGATTAGTGAAGAAGAATTAGTGCTCGCGGATAAACTGAAAAACACACTACGCCAAACTCGTGAAGCACTCGCCAGTAATTTCGATCAACACGATCCTAAATTTGTCACCTTAAAAGAAGAGCTAGAGCGTCTGTTTAAAAAGAAAAATCTGAGCGAAGTTACGCAAGATGAAATGAATCAAAACATTGATGCTTTAAACAAAATTCACGACAAGGTAAAAGAACTAAATCGTAAAAACAATCAATTACGCCAAAAATATCATGGTGATGCTAAATACACCCGCATTCATAAGCGATTGCAGGAACATGATGGACTGTCAGAATCTGAAAGGAAGATTTTTGAAGCATTAGTCGGCATTAAAAATAATGCTGATGAGCAGGTAATGCAAAATGCACAACTGTTAGATAACGAAAGTTACTTTGAACGAATGATGATGCCTCATGTTATCGATCATTTTATGAAACAACAAAACATCAAGCTCAACCCAGAAGCTTCAAAGTATATTAATAAGCTGGTTGTTGCTGAATACTTAAACGAATTTAATACAGGGTCACATACGTGGTAGAACTCGAGTTTCAACAAAAAACCAAAGAACTAATAGATAGCCTGAAAGGGATTTGTGCCAATTATGGCCTTGGAAATGATGGTAATGAATTTAAAATAATCACCCAGGTTTTTTTGTATAAGTTTCTGAATGATAAGTTTGCGTTCGAAGCAAAGAAGCTGGATGAAAAAATTGCTAATTCAGAGAAGTGGGAAGAAGAGCTTACTTCAATGACAGAAGATGAGCTGGAAATGCTTCAGCTTCAAATGGGAGCAGATACGGCACGCCTAAAACCTGCGCATTTTATTTCGTACTTATTCAGTCAACAGAATAAGTCAGATTTTGCAAAGCTATTTGACGATACACTGCGTGATATTGCTATCACTAACAACGATGTGTTTGCAGTAAAAACCGATGGTGGCGCAAAAGTTGTCCTGTTTGATCGCCTGAGTGAATATATAGCAGATGACTCTAAGCGAGATGCATTTTGTCGAGCAATAATCAATAAACTGATTGAGTTTAGCTTCGAGCGCATCTTTACTCAGAAATTTGATTTCTACGCCACAATTTTTGAATACTTGATCAAAGACTACAACAGCAACTCTGGCGGTAAGTATGCTGAATATTTTACCCCTCATGCGGTGGCACGCATTATGGCGGAAATTTTGGTGCCTCAGGCACAGCGAGGCGTAGTGAAAAACGTCAGTTGTTATGACCCATCAGCCGGTTCTGGTACCTTGTTAATGAACGTGGCCCATGCCATTGGTGAGAACCGTTGTAGTATTTATACTCAGGATATATCACAAAAATCATCTAACCTTCTACGTTTAAATCTGATACTAAATAATCTTGTCCACTCAATCCCTAATGTAATACAGGGTAATACGGTATTACATCCGTACCATAAGGATGGTAACGAACTAAAACGCTTTGATTACATCGTATCTAACCCGCCGTTTAAACTAGATTTTAGTGATTTTCGTGATGATTTAGATAATAAAGAAAACGAAGATCGATTTTTTGCAGGAATTCCGAAAATAAAAGCCAAAGCTAAGGATAAAATGGAAATCTATCAGTTATTCTTGCAACATATTATTTGCTCTATTAAACCTGGTGGAAAAGCTGCAGTTGTTGTACCAGCAGGATTCGTTTCAGCTCAAACCGGCATTGACCCTAAAATTCGTAAAAAATTAGTTGATGAAAAGATGCTTGCGGGAGTTGTCTCAATGCCGAGCAATATATTCGCCACTACGGGTACTAATGTTTCGATTTTATTTATAGATGATAATAATAAGGGCGATGTAGTTCTAATTGATGCCTCAAATCTTGGTAGAAAAGTAAAGGAGGGAAAAAATCAAAAGACAGTGCTAAGCCCAGAAGAAGAGCAAAGAATTATTGATGCATTTAATCACAAAGATGTTGAAGACGACTTCTCCGTTACCGTTAGTTACGATGAAATTGCTAAAAAGAATTACTCACTAGGTGCCGGAAAGTATTTTGATATAAAAATCGAATATGAAGACATCACACCAAAACAGTTTGCTATAAAAATGGATGAGTTTTCGAAGAATTTAGACAATTTATTTAGTGATTCTCATAATCTTGAGAGAGAAATACAAAACCAGTTGATGAACTTGAAACATGAATAAACTAAAAGAACTTTTTAATGCAGCTGAATATGTAACTGACAAGATAAGCTCTGCAGAACTAAATCTTGATAAGTATATAACGACAGACAATATCCTACCTAATAAGCAAGGTAAAGTAACAGCGGAAAGCTTGCCTGCTCAAACTGGAAATGTTACGAAGTATCAACCTGGTGATACCTTGGTCGCAAATATACGCCCGTACTTAAAAAAGATATGGTATGCAAATAAATCGGGTGGCTGCTCAGCAGATGTTTTGGTAATTAGATCAAATGATTCAGTTAATCCAAAATTCTTATTTTACTCATTATTTCGTGATGATTTCTTTTCGCATGTAATGAAAGGCTCTAAAGGCACAAAAATGCCACGGGGCGATAAAGACCATAT
>JAPHRO010000029.1 GCA_026195895.1 Gammaproteobacteria bacterium | reverse complement strand
TTCGCATTAATATTCCGGATGCCATGGAGCACGTTCAGGATTTGCGTGATACTTTTGTAGATCGCACACGAAGCCACTCCACTGACCAGCTCCCGGAAGACAAGCTCATAGAAGCTTATGCACATTTTGTTGATGGCAACACCCTGGAAACCGATGATGGTCAGACCATCAAAGCCAGAAAAATCATTCTGGCCACGGGTTCACGACCAGTCATTCCAGGCGCATGGCAGACATTTGGTGATCGTATACTGACCACAGATGAACTTTTTGAACTGGAAGAATTGCCTGAATCCATTGCCGTCATCGGCCTGGGCGTTATCGGCCTGGAAATAGGACAGGCCCTGCATCGCATGGGTATCAACACGACGGGCATTGATCAGCTCAGTCAAATTGGCGGTATTGACGATGCCGATGTCAACAAAACAGCCATCGAAATTATCGGCCGCGAATTTCCTTTATGGTTAGGCCATGCAGCAGAAATCAGCGAGGACGCCGACGGCAAACTTAACGTCACTGCCGGCGACAATTCAGTTGTGGTAGATAAAATTTTCGCCAGCATGGGCCGCCGCCCCAACACGGATAAACTCAAACTTGAAGCGGCCGGTGTTGAACTGGGCAGTAACGGCGTACCCATATTTGATCCACACACAATGCGAGTAGGCGATTCTGATATTTATATTGCCGGTGACTGCACCGCTGAAAAAGCCATCTTGCATGAAGCAGGATTCGAGGGCCGTGTTGCTGGCTATAATGCCATGCAGGATCAACCACGGGCCTTCAAACATAAAACACCCCTGGCAATTACTTTCTGCGACCCCAACATAGTTTCCGTGGGCGCCAGTCTGTCTGAACTGGATGCCGACACAATCGCTATTGGTGAAATTAAACTGGCTCCAGTCGGCCGCGCGTTGATTATGGGTAAAAACAAGGGCTTGATTCGCGTATATGCGGACAAAACCAGCGGTAAAATTCTCGGCGCATCCATGGTGAGCGTAAAAGGCGAAAATCTTGGACATCTTTTATGCTGGAGCATGGAAATGGGTATGACAGTAAACGATTTACTGCGTATGCCATTCTATCACCCGGTCATAGAAGAAGCTTTACAGGCAGCCCTTTATGACCTGAAATCCAAACTCGATATTGAAGATAGCCACTGGCCGATCGAAATTCAACCGGTTGATTAAAACTGCGCCGACGACCAGTCGATAATCACGCCCTGAGCAGTGTCCAGCAATAGACGCTGCAGTTTTTTATTGCGCCGCTGATGGCTACTACATCGACAATGATTACGATGCTATCATTGCGCAACTTTTTATTTGTATCACCGTTAATTTATTGTATGACTGATTCTATATTTGTAGCCGACCTGCACAACTTCGAAGAAAAGGTAATCCAGGCATCTCATGATCGACCAATACTGGTTGACCTGTGGGCAGACTGGTGCTCACCCTGCATAATGATCGCGCCCGTGCTGGAAAAAGTAGCCAGTGAATTCGAAGGTCAACTGACTATTGCCAAGGTAGAGGTGGACGATGGTGATAACATGAAAATTGCCGGCAATTATCAGGTTCGCGGCTTCCCCACACTAATACTATTTCAAAATGGCCAGGAAAAAGGCCGCTTCAGTGGCGCCAAACCCCTGCAGTTCATTCGTAATTTCATTGAAGAACACGCAGAGCTGTAGTCAAAAATAGCCTGTCTCAGGACATAAACATTTTTGCTGATATTTTCTATACTTATGTGAATCAACAAATTTTATATTTAAGTTTACGAAAATTATCTATGCTAAAAATTTTATTCATTCTATTACTTGCCACCAGCTTACAGTCTGCCTGGGCAAAAACGAAACCTGAAAAAGAACTGACTCCTTTTGAACAGGCCATGCAGGCCTTTAAAGCTGGCGATCAGGCGACTGCCCTCATGTTGTGGTTTCCACTGGCTGAAAAAGGCGATGCTGAAGCCCAGTTTATGCTGGGCAAAATGTATTTCGAGCAAACAGGCCCTCGCAAGGATGTGAAAAAATCAGCCATGTGGTACGAGCGTGCAGCCGATCAAAATCACGTCAAGGCACAGAGCATTCTCGGTCGGATGTATCTCAAGGGCGTTGGCGTTACCCAAAATTTTAATATAGCTGCAAAATGGCTACTGAAAGCCGCCCGACAAAAAGATGTGGATGCACAACTGGTGATCGCCAAAATGTATCGAAATGGCGATGGCGTGCCCCTTAAACTCTCCAAAAGCGCCTACTGGTATTCCCAGGCTGCCAAACAAAATAATGCTGAGGGCCAGTATCGACTGGGCCTTATGTATCTGGAAGGCGACGGAATCAAGAAAAATCTGGAGAAAGCGTTCGAACTTATTGAACAGGCAGCCGAGGCAAAAAACGCCCATGCCCAGTTTATTCTTGGCGATATCTATTTTGAAGGCAAAACCCGACCCAGGGATCTGCAGAAATCACTGGAATGGTATAAAAAATCGGCACTGCAGAATTATTCTCGTGCCCAGAATCGGCTGGGAAACATGTACAAAAATGGCCTGGGCACTCAGCAAAACTACCCGCTTGCCCTCGAATGGTATGAAAAAGCGAGTAAAAACAACAACACAAATGCTCAGTACAACCTGGGAAAAATGTACGTCAATGGCTATGGCACTGCTAAAAACTTCAACAAAGGTGTCGAACTTTTTGCCCAGGCTGCCAAAAAAGGCCATGCCAGGGCACAAACTGACCTTGGTGTCGCCTACTTCACCGGCAAAGGCATTGAGCCTGATTCCGTCATGGCCTATGCCTGGTTTCATGTAGCGGGCAGCACTGGTTTGAAAAAAGCCCAGACATTCAAGAAAACCCTGTATGACCAGATGATTCCCGATGATAAAAAAAAGGCCGTGGTACTGGGCACTGAATACATGAAAAAATATGGCCCATATGCAAGCAGATAATACTTTCTGCACCCCAATTCCGAGTTTCGCACCTGACCCAGGCTAGATTGTGAGATTTTTCACACAATCCTGAGATATGTCGACTAAACTATTGATATTGGATTAATTTTTACGCAAATTTGCCTCCATCCACACTAGCAGTTACCTGATGAGCGGATATATAAAACAGAAAAAAGTATTAGGCCACTCATTCAAACTTAGTCTGGGGCTTGGGCTCGGCTTATGGTTGCTTACAGCCAACGGTTTTAATACCGAAACTGATGCTCAAATTAACGGCAACAGCATCTCAGATTCATTACTTAGTAAAAGTTTGAATTATGAAGACAATCCAAAATTAACATCTCAACGGCAATTATTCCGCCAGGCTGAACAGGCATTTAAATCCAGACGTTATACGCAATTCAATCGTCTGCGCAATCAACTAGCTGACTATCCGCTATATCCT
>JAPHRO010000039.1 GCA_026195895.1 Gammaproteobacteria bacterium | reverse complement strand
CACAAGCCCTTCGGGTGCCTTCGTTGTTCACAATTTTAGCGGCTGCTGCGCAACTCGTGAATCATAAACAACATGATTCACTCAAACATGCTCGCAGAATGCCTCCGCTAAAATCATTCTCGCCTCAGCTTGTGATGTGGGGGGCTGTTTCAGGTTTTGTGG
Organism: Gammaproteobacteria bacterium; assembly: GCA_026195895.1. GTDB lineage: Bacteria > Pseudomonadota > Gammaproteobacteria > SZUA-229 > SZUA-229 > JAPHRO01. The sequence continues at coordinate 18,750 of JAPHRO010000039.1, read as the reverse complement.
GCGTGCTTCTTTTGCTTTTGGATTTCATATTAATTATTTGCCAAAACGGCTAAAAGATTAAACACAGGCCATTTTAAAATCCCTGCTGCTTTTCGTTTTTTTCTTTTGAATTTATTCCCCCTTTGAGTGAGCAGAGGAACGAGTGATTTCAGTGGGGCCGTCTGCGAGGATGTCTGAGCCAATCATGTTTTGTATGATTGGTGAGTTCCGTAGCAGCCACAGAAATCGGGAGTGACGAAGGTACCCTCATTGTTTTTTAATGAGGGCTCGCGACCCGGGGGCGGCGTTTTCTTGCTTACTTCTTTGTTGCTGGTGACAAAGAAGTGAGTCGCCATAAAGGCGAAAAAAAATCTCAAAAATTGTAATACTTATCCAGTTATCCAATCTAATAAAGAATCACCATAATAAAGATTTACAAAATTACTATTCCAGTAAGGCTCTAGTTTTCAGTCTCAGAATTAAGCGACATCTTACTCAACATAATCACCGCCTGCGTCCGATTACTAATACCCAGCTTGCGAAAGATGGCTGAAATATGTGCTTTGATGGTAGCTTCGGTAACGCCCAGTTCATAACCGATCTGTTTATTCAACCAGCCCTCGCGCAAGTGACACAATACGCGGTATTGCTGTGGCGTCAGCGTCGCAATTCTGGCAGCCAGATCTTTTTCTTCGCTATCTACCGGGGTCAGGCTGTTGCGAAATTCTTCCGCTACCCAGCGGTCACCATTGAGCATGGTCTCCATGGCCTGATGAATTGTCTGGGGTGAGCAGGATTTGGGAATATAGCCGCAGGCACCGTGGCCCATGGCGCGATTAACAGTGCTGGCTTCTTCGATGGCTGAAATAATGCTCACAGGGATGCTGGGGAATTTCTCCCGCACCATGATTAATCCAAACAGGTCCTGACTGCCAGGCATGTGCAGATCCAGTAGCAACAGATCGGTTTCGGAATTTTTTTCCAGTTCTCGAATCGTGCTATCCAGATCCATTGACTGCCCAACAACAGAATCTGGATAATGTTGTTTGATAACTTCCAGAATTGCGTTGCGGAATAGCGGGTGATCATCCGCTACATGGAAATGATACATTGAATAGCTCTCAGCCAGAAAAGCCATATCATAGCTCAATCCATGTGATCTATCGACAATTCACCCGCTTCTTAACAATATGCAGGCATACTCGTTAACGATTCAGCCGCCCTTCAATCAGTGCATCGACCACACCGGGTTCGGCTAATGTCGATGTGTCACCCAGATTGGCAAAATCGTTGTGGGCAATTTTACGCAGGATGCGCCGCATAATTTTTCCAGAGCGTGTTTTGGGCAGCCCTGTGGTCCACTGGATCAGATCAGGTGTTGCCACCGGCCCGAGCACTTTACGCACATGCTGGCGCAGTTCCGCTGTTGTTTCATCATCGGCTTCGATGCCGGCGGGTGTGCTGACATAAACGTAAATCGCTTCGCCTTTAATGTCGTGGGGGAAACCGACGACGGCAGCCTCGGCAACTGCCGGATGTGATACCAGTGCGCTTTCTATTTCAGCCGTACCCAGCCGATGACCGGAAACATTCAGTACATCATCGACGCGTCCGGTAATCCAGTAATAGCCGTCCTGGTCACGGCGGGCGCCATCACCGGTAAAATACATGCCTTCGTGGGTGCTGAAGTAGGTTTCGATGAAACGCTGGTGATCACCCCAGATGGTGCGCGCCTGGCCGGGCCAGCTATCCAGAATGACCAGATGGCCGCTGTTTTCACCATCCAGAATATCGCTGTTCTGATCTACCAGTGCAGGCTGAATGCCAAAAAATGGCACGCTGGCAGAGCCGGGCTTTAATACCGTCGCCCCCGGCAACGGCGTAATCATGTGACCGCCGGTTTCAGTCTGCCACCAGGTATCGACAATGGGGCTCTGGCCCAGTCCGAATTCATCGTGATACCAGCGCCAGACTTCGGGATTGATCGGTTCGCCAACCGTGCCCAGAATACGCACAGAGTTTCGTTTGCTGCCGGTCAGCGCGGTTTTGCTGTCGGCCATTAACAGGCGTACGGCGGTGGGCGCGGTATAAAACAGGGTGACCTTGTGTTTATCAATCACCTGGCCGAAGCGGCCGAGATCGGGATAGTTGGGTACCCCTTCAAACATTAATGTGGTGGCGCCGGCCGCCAGCGGGCCGTAGACAATATAGCTATGACCGGTAATCCAGCCAACGTCAGCCGTACACCAGTAGATGTCACCTTCCTGATAATCAAACACATAGCTGAAAGTCGTGGCTGAATAGAGCAGGTAGCCGGCGCTGGTGTGCTGCAGGCCTTTCGGTTTGCCGGTTGAGCCCGAGGTGTAAAGAATGAACAGCGGGTGTTCTGCCGGAAATGGTTTAGCCTGATGGTCTGCATCTGCTTTATCAGTCAGTTCGTCATACCAGTGGTCTCGGCCTGCCACCCAGTTAATCTCGTCGCCGGTGTTTTTGACCACCAGCACGCTGTCGACACTATCGGTACCGGCAAATGTCAGTGCTTCATCGACGCTCACTTTTAATGGAATGGCCCTGGTGCCACGTTTGCCCATGTCGGCGGTGATGATCATTTTGGCGCCGCAATCGGCCACACGGTCGGCCAGCGCATTGGCTGAAAAGCCGCCGAAAACCACTGAATGGATAGCGCCTATGCGTGCGCAGGCCAGCATGGCGTAGGCCGCTTCTGGAATCATCGGCATATACAGCATGATGCGATCACCCGCCTGCACCCCCAGCGCTTCCAGCGCATTGGCCAGTTTGCAGACTTCAGTATGTAATTCGCGATAACTGATATGTCGGCTGACGTCGGGATGGTCGCCTTCAAAAATAATCGCCGTCTGGTCGGCTCTGTCGTCGAGATGACGATCAACACAATTGACGCACACATTCAGTTCGCCATCTTCAAACCAGCGAATATGCAAATCGTCTTTTGCCAGTGATACATCTTTAACAATTGAAAAGGGTCTGGCCCAGTCTAATGTCTGCGCCTGTTCGGCCCAGAAGGTTTCATTGTCATCAACGGACTGCTGATACATTTCTTTATATTTGTGGTTATCTATCAAATACTTACGGTCCGTGTCTTTTTTAACAGGATAGGCCAGGTCATCGGCTGAATCCAGCTTGTTCATGTTCAGCTCCTCAGTGGGGAATTTATCTGAATATCATCGTCTTTTTGTAAGCCAGGAAACAATTAGACCATCGTCTAGGCTGGATCGGCCTGTACGACTTTAGTAGTGCCTGGGCTAAAATCTAATGGCCGGCTAATAGATTACCTATGAATATTTGGCTGCATGCCAGAGTCGCGTCTGGTGAAATATCAATATAGTATGTGTTTACATCGCTTGCCGTCACAGGGTCAATAATGGAAATAGAGCAACTAGAAATTCGTGATTACCTGAGTCAGTGCGCACCGCTGAATAAACTCGACGATGCCTTGCTGGATCAAATCACCCATGCGCTTGAAATCAGTTATATACGCCGCGGCAAAGAGTTATTAACAGTAGGCGAAGATAATCAGACGCTTTATCTGATTCGTAGCGGTGCGCTGGCGGTTTATGATGCCGAAAACAATCTGCAGGGGCAGTTCACCGAAGGTGACTGGGCAGGCTATCGATCTGTAATGGCGGGTGGAAAAGTCTCTATGTCTATTCGTGCGATGGAAGATAGTTTGCTGTACATGATCCCGGGTAGTTTGTTTAAGCAGTTAATTGAGCAATACGATTTTTTCAAAACCTATTTTTCCAGGCAAAAACCGGAGCGTTTACGCGGTGCCATTCTGGATATACGAGACAGCAGGGAAGATATCCTTGCTGTAACCCAGGTGAAAGATCTGGTACATGGTGAGCCATTAATTGTTGAAGAATCCACCAGCCTGCGTGAGCTGGCAAAACTTATGACCGAAGGTGGTTATACCACCGCGATGGTGGTCAGCAATAAACGTTTGACGGGTATTGTTAATGATCGTAGTTTTTGTACCAAACTGGCCTACCGTGAATTGTCACTGGATGACCCCATTATAAAAATAATGGCTACACACCCCTTAACGATACCTGCGAATAGCATGGGTTCAGATGCGTTACTGACAATGGCCGAATATAATATTCGTCGCTTACCCGTGGTTGATGGAGACCGATTGCTTGGCGTGATAACGGCAACTGATCTGATACGGCGCGGGAGTCACAACACAATATATTTAATCAATGAAATATATCGTGCCAAAAATATTGCAGAACTACGGAATTTAAGCAGGCATTTGCCAGCAACCCTGGTTAGTCTGGTGCATAACGGCATGAACTCGTATGACATTGGACATGCGATTAGTTCCATCGGCAAAGCCATTGTCAGGCGCATGATTTATTTTGCGGAAAAACAACTGGGTCCGGCACCGATTGATTACGCCTGGATCGTCGCCGGCTCAATGGCAAGAAATGAGCAAACCGGATTATCGGATCAGGACAACGCGCTAATTTTACCAAATGAATATGATGAGCAGACGCATGGAAAATATTTTGAAGATCTGAGTCGTATAGTTTGTGATGGCTTAAATGACTGTGGCTATGTGTATTGCCCCGGCGATGTCATGGCCACCAATAAAAAATGGCGTCAACCGGTGAAAGTCTGGCAACAGTATTTTAATAAATGGATCGACGAACCCGAGCCGATGGCATTGATGTATTCCAGTATTTTTTTTGATCTGGTTTGTGTTTATGGCGATAAAACATTACTCGATGACGTGCAAAAAAACATTCTGAATAAAACCCGGAACAATACAATATTTCTTAGCCTGTTAAGCGCTAATGCCCTGAGCTTCAAACCACCTATTGGCCTGTTCAGAAATTTTGTTCTGGAAGAAACAGGCTCTGAACAAAAGGCGTTAGATCTTAAAAAAAGAGGCGTTATGCCGATTATTGATCTGGCCAGGGTATATGCCTTATCTGCCGGTATTGATGCAGTCAATACCAGAGAGCGATTAGAAGCAGCGAGCAAAACGGGTGTCCTAAGCCATGAAGGCATGGAGGATCTGCGCGATGCGCTGGAGTTTATTAGTACGATCAGATTAAGACACCAGGCAGCGCAGATTAGCAAAGGCGAAAAAGCCGATAATTATGTACCGCCGGAACAACTGCCTTCACTGGAACGGCGTCACCTGAAAGATGCATTTGATGTCGTCCGCACCATGCAACTGGTACTGGCGCAACGATATTAATCAGAGGCGCCTTAAATAAATGCTAAATGCAATCATTCCTCAAAGCCTCTATCGCAGTTATTTATTACGGCGCGTAAGCAGCGGTCCGTTGAGAAAATATCTGGAAACGCCCTTGCCGGATAAGAACAGCTACTTAAATGACAGCGAATTTTTATCGCTGGATTTTGAAACAACCGGATTGTCTGCGGATACGGATAAAATACTCAGTATTGGTTATACGCTGATTCGACAGGGTCGAATTGTGCTGGCCGAAAACGGCTATATTCCAGTGGATCCGGATGCCGAGCTGGAAGAAAAAAATGTGGTCATTCATCAGATTATGGATGATCATTCAAAACAGGGGATTAGCTTTTCGGTGGCCATTGAGATATTGCTGGAAAAAATTGCCGGTAGAACAGTTATTGCACACCATGCAAATATCGAAAGAACTTTTCTCGATGCGGCCTGTAAAAAACTTTATGGTCATGGTCTGCCCTTAAATATAATTGACACTTTGAAAATGGCAAAGCAAAGAATGGAACAACAGCATCAAACAATAAAGCCCAATAGTTTGCGTCTGTTTAATTTGCGCAATGAATATGGCCTGCCGCGTTACAATGCGCATAATGCACTGGAAGATGCTATTGCAACGGCTGAACTGTTTCTGGCTATGGCAAGCTATCGATCGAATGATATTAATAGTTGCAAAGTGAAAGATTTTTTGTAGAAAAAGTTAGCGGATTTTATTGAATAATTATGACTCTTTCCTGGCTGGGTGTTGATACCGGCGGCACGTTTACAGATTTTGTTTTTTTTAATGGCGAATCAATAAAGATTCATAAAGTGCTGTCTACGCCATCGGCGCCTGAAAAAGCAATATTGCAGGGTATCCGTGAGCTGGGTTTGACAGCGAAAAAGCTGCGACTTATTCATGGCTCAACCGTCGCCACCAATGCGGTGCTGGAAGGCAAAGGCGTGCGCACTGCTTATATTACGAATACAGGTTTTGCCGATGTGCTGCAGATTGGTCGCCAGGCGAGAGCAGAACTTTATAATCTGCAGCCGCAAATAAAACCTGCACTGATTCCGTCGGACTTATGTCTGGAGGTGGATACCCGTTTATCTGCCGAAGGTGTACTGACAAAGCCGTTAAGCCAGAATGATCTGCAACGTATCGGTCAGCAGATTGATCAGTTAAAGCCGCAGGCGGTAGCCATCAATTTGCTATTTTCTTTTCTGGATGATGCACAGGAAAAACAGATTGCTTCTGTCATAGCTGACGATATTTTTGTGAGCCGGTCTTCAGACGTGCTGGCTGAATACAAAGAATATGAGCGTGGTATGACGACCTGCCTGAATGCTTATGTTGGTCCGCTGATGCAGGGCTATTTGCAGCGACTGGAAAAAGCTGCGCAAGGAGCAGCGGTGTCGGTGATGCAAAGTGCGGGCGGTACGATCAGTGCGCAGCATGCGGGGCAACATGCGGTGCATTTATTGTTGTCAGGTCCGGCCGGCGGTTTGAAGGGGGCACAATATGTTGCCGGCTTAAGTGGCTTTAAGCATTTATTGAGTTTTGATATGGGGGGCACCTCCACCGATGTGGCCCTGATTGATGAGGATATCAGTTTAACCTCGGAAGCGCAGATTGGTGATTATCCGGTGGCGGTTCCCATGGTCGATATGCATACCATTGGTGCCGGTGGCGGTTCGATTGCGCGGGTCGATGCCGGTGGTATGTTGCTGGTGGGGCCTGAGTCGGCCGGTGCTGATCCGGGGCCGGCCTGCTATGGCCAGGGAGGCCGGCAGGCAACGGTGACCGATGCCAATCTGGTATTGGGGCGATTGCAGCCAGCGGCATTTTTAGGCGGTGATATGAGCCTGGATGTTGCGGCGGCCAGAACGGCAGTGGGGCTAATTGCAAATCAGCTTGGCATGGGCGTCGAGCAGACTGCCGAGGGTATTATCCAGTTGGCCAATGAGCATATGGTGCGCGCCCTGCGCGTGATGTCAGTGCAACGGGGGATTGATCCTGCCGAATTTGTACTGGCTTCATTTGGTGGCGCGGGTGGTTTGCATGTGTGTGCGTTGGCGGAAGCACTGGAAGTTAAACGAGCGATTGTGCCGATTCATGCCGGTGTGTTATCGGCACTCGGTATGCTGGTGGCAGCACCATCGCGAGAATTATCGCGAACAATCACACAGCTGCTATCAGTATCTGATGTGGCGCAAATGAAACAATATTTTTTAGCGCTTGAGCAAAAAGCACTGGAAGATATGCGGGATGAACTGGCAGGGAAAAAACCGACGACTTTATATTCGCTTGATTTACGTTATAAGGGGCAGAGCTTTACCTTAAATATAAGTTGCGCTATTGATGATCTGGATTTTGCTCAGATAGCACAAAAATTTAATCAAAAACATAAACAGCGATATGGGCATGCGCTGAATATTCCCGTCGAGCTGGTTAATATTCGTGTCAGCGTGCGTGGTGAAATGCCACCATTCAAATTGCCGGCAATTAGCAATACCGACTCGGCTGATTTACCGGCTGATCAGGTTACATTGTATGGCGTTGCTGGCAAAGTAAACGTTTACCGAAGAGCGGAGATGTATTCGGAGCAGAGCATTGCCGGGCCGGCACTGATAATTGAAAAAGTATCAACCACCTATGTCGCCAAAGACTGGTTGTGTCGGGTTGATAACTGGGGAAATCTTATACTGGATGCGAATCGGTAAATCAGCGCGCTATTGACTAAATAGCAGTCAGCACTTCTTCAGCCCAGTTGATGGCTTCGATGTTGGCATCGGAGAGATCTTCATCACTCAGGTCGGCAAAGCGAATGTTTAGCCAGTCAGCTGTTTCCTGCGCCAGGGCACAATTTAATGCATCACCCAGATCGCCTTCTCTGTTTAGTAGCGCCGCAATGATATTGTCTGCCAGGGGTAGCGGTGTTATCAGCTCTTCCAGACTGCGATCCATGAGCAGGTCGAGGGCTGAAAACATTCCCACAGTGAAATAGGAGTCGAGATTTTTGTGCCCTGCTTTGCTGGCCAGTAACTCGCAGCTCTTGGCGCGAATCATGGCATTTCTCACCTGTTCGTCCGGTTTGTCATCCATGCTGGTCAGCGCCATCATGGATGCCCAGGTGCAAAGTTGTTTGCGTCCCAGCATGACAATGGCGTGGTGGATGGAATCAATTTTGTTGCTGCGAGCAAAAAATGCGGAGTTAATCAGTTTAAGAATTTTATAACTCAATGAAACGTCTTTGCTGATGACATCATCAATGGTGTCGGTATCAGTCTCTGAATTATGCAGCGTGGCCAGCAGATTCATCACGGTCATTTGATTGGCGGCAAGGCTTTCGCCTTCGATAATTCGAGGCCGGCTGAGGAAATAGCCCTGGAAATAATCGACGCCTAAATCACGACAGAAATCGTATTCGTCATGGGTTTTAACATGGTCCGCCAGCAATACAGGATGGAGTTTCTTCAGTATTTTGATATGCGCCTGTAGCGAAGGGCGATCCAGGGCTTCGATATTTAAATCAATCATACAGGCCATGCTGGCCAGTGGCTGTAGTTTCGGGTGCTGTAAATAATCGTCGATGGCCAGTTTATAACCGGCTTTGGTGAGTTGTCTAGCGCCTTCAATGGTGCTGTCGGTGACCTCGATATAACCGGGAATCTTCAGGATGACATTATCTGAGGGAAGGGGTAATTCCTCTTTGCTGTTGAGAAAGCGTTCCGCCAGTTTAATAAATGCAATATTTTTACCCACCAGCTTATCGATGCCGATTTCCAGAAAGGCGTTGATGATCACCCGTGAAGTGGCTTTGTCGGCATCAGCCTGGTCTGCACGGGTCTGGTCGGTTCGACTGGAGCGAGACATCAGTTCGTAGGCGTAGATATCTAGATCCCGATCGTAGATAGGCTGCCGGCCAACAAAAATTTCTGCCATTTTATTGTCTGCTTTTGAAAGAGGTTGTTTTATCTTATACAGCTTATGTTAGCTGCTGCCGTGAGTTTCGCAACGGTATCAAATTAAGCCTGGTTCACATATTTATATTTTTTTTGCACTGTGGCTGCGAAAATCGGCTGGTGTCCGGCCCCGGTAAGAAATGCGTGGTGTAAGTGTAGCAGCAGGTGATGCATGTAGGGGCAGGTTTCTGGTTGATGGGGCTGTGCCCAGATTCAGAGCAAAAAAAAGCCCGCTGCTGCGGGCTTTTTTTAAGGGAGCAAAATCTTATTTGATTTTGGCTTCTTTATACATCACATGCTTACGTACAACGGGATCAAATTTCTTGATTTCCATTTTTTCAGGCATGTTACGTTTGTTCTTATCAGTGGTGTAGAAGTGACCGGTACCTGCTGATGAAACGAGTTTGATTTTATCGCGCATGATTCAGTTCCTTATACTTTTTCGCCACGGGCACGCATTTCAGCCAGAACTGAATCGATACCTTTTTTATCAATCAGGCGCATACCGCTAGTAGAAACACGCAGTCTTACGAAGCGTTTTTCACTTTCCACCCAAAAACGGTGGTTATGCAGATTTGGCAAAAAACGACGACGCGTTTTGTTATGCGCATGGGATACATTGTTACCTGTCATAGGACGTTTGCCTGTGACTTGACATACTCTGGCCATGAAAGACTCCAGTCAATACTCTTTATATGGGGCTTGTCGCCACTCGGTGGACTGACAAACTCCGGAAATCCGAAAGGGGCGTGATAATAACGGATTAGCCGCCGCGAGACAAGTCGTTCACCGGAAAAATCATCGGTTTTGGTCCATCGGCTGATTACAGGTATGATATGCCGCCATCCCCCATGAACCTACGGCGACAAAATGGACAAAGTATACATACGTGATCTACGCATAGAAACGGTAATTGGCATCTACGACTGGGAGCGTGAAATCCGCCAGACGGTCAGTCTCGACCTGGAAATGGGTACTGATATTCGTAAAGCGGCACAGTCTGACGCTATTGAGGATACACTGGACTACAAATCCGTGGCCAAGCGGCTGATTGGCTTTGTCGAAGGCAGCGAGTTTCAGCTAGTGGAAACCATGGCAGAGCGGATCGCGGAGATTGTATTAAATGAATATGACGTGCCCTGGATGAAGCTGCGCCTGAGCAAGCCGGGCGCGGTCACCGGCTCCCAGGACGTCGGTGTGATTATAGAAAGACAGAAATAGAGAGTAATAATCGAATGGCATGGGTGTATATCAGTCTGGGCAGCAATATCGACCGGGAAGCCAATACTCGAGCCGGTATCAGGGCGTTACGCCAGCATTTCGGCGATCTTATCCTGTCCTCTGTTTATGAAAGCGAGGCGGTAGGCTTTGCGGGCAGCAGCTTCTACAACATGGTAATTGCCCTGCAGACCGATGAAAGCGTTAGCCAGGTCTCCGATATTCTGCGCCAGATCGAAGATCAGCACGGTCGGGATCGCAGTGGGCCTCGATTTTCTTCCCGTACCCTGGATCTGGACTTGCTGCTGTATGATGATCTGGTGATGGATGAGGCCGGCCTGCAGATTCCCCGTGATGAAATACTGCAACGGGCCTTCGTGCTCTGGCCGCTGGCGGAGGTGGCGCCGGATCTGAAGCATCCACAGGCGGGCAAAACCTATGCCGCGCTCTGGTTTGAGTTTGATAAGAGCAGGGAAAAGCTGCAACCTGTAGTATTTGATGTAGATGGTGATTAAGACACCAGGCTATACCCGCGCTAAATATTGATACTCCGTCCACCACACACCGGGATCACCTGACCGGTAATATAATCCGCATCTCGAATTAAAAATCGCACCGTAGCCGCTATATCTCGGGGTTCGCCTTTACGCTTCAGCGCGGTGCGATCCAGAATCATTTGCTGGGTGGCGGCATCTTCTTCGAGGCCGCTTTCTGGCCACATAATTGCGCCCGGTGCCACGCCGTTAACCTTGATTTCAGGCCCCAGTTCACGGGCCAGGCTCTGGGTGAGCATGGCCAGACCAGCCTTGGCGGCACAGTATACCGGGTGTAATTTCATCGGCCGAAATCCATGCACATCGACAATATTAATAATATTGCCCCGGCTGGTTTTCAGGTAAGGGGTGGCGGCCTGGGATAAAAACAGCGGTGCCTTCAGGTTGCTGCCCATCAGGTCATCCCAGTGGGCCTCGGTAATCGAGCCAACCGGAGTAGGATAGAACGTCGACGCATTATTGATTAGTGCCGATAAATCCCCCCAGTAGTCGGCGGCCTGTTTGACCAGCGATTCCAGCTCCACAGTATGGTGCAGATCGGCCTGTAGAATAATGGCGGAGTCGGCACGTAATGCGTTAAGTTCATCGCATAAAGCCTGGGCTTCATCTTCGGAGGAACGGTAGTGAATCGCGATATTCATACCTTCAGCATGAAGCATGCGGGAAATTTCGGCGCCTATGCGTTTCGCCGCGCCGGTAATCAAAGCTGTTGTATTTCGCATGATAGAATGCCCGTCAATTTTTAAGCTGATTGTAACACCACAATGCAAAAACTGGATTTACCAGAGCCTTCCGAGGACGAAAAAAAACATAGCCAGAAACTGGTGACGCTCATTCGCCATGAAATCGAGGCGGCCGGTGGCTGGCTTGATTTTGCTCGCTACATGGAACTGGCATTGTATGCGCCCGGTCTGGGTTATTACAGTGCGGGCTTACAAAAGTTTGGTGCGCACGGTGATTTTATAACCGCGCCCGAAGTCTCGCCGTTGTTCGCCCAGACGCTGGCGAATCCGGTTGCCGAAGTGCTATCGAATATGCCGGCAGGCGATGTCATTGAATTTGGTGCCGGCTCCGGTGTCATGGCTGCCGATTTACTGGCGGCGTTAAAAAATCAGCAATCACTGCCGGCGCGATATTTAATCATTGAATTGAGTGCCGAGTTACGGCACCGACAAAAACAGACGATTGCGGCGCGGGTACCTGAATTATTATCCCGTGTTCACTGGTTAAGCGAGTTGCCTGAGCAGCCGGTTAAGGCAGTGGTGCTGGCCAATGAAGTGCTGGATGCGATGCCGGTGCAGCGATTTGTAAAGCAGGACGGTGATATCCAGGCGCTGGGTGTGGCATGGGCTAAAGATGGTTTTACTTTTAAAACACAAACTGCAGATGAGAAATTACAGCAGGCTGTTGTCGCGATAGAGCAGGAGACGGGGCGGCCGTTTTCTGCAGCCTATAGTTCAGAATTAAATTTAAATATTACACCCTGGTTACAATCGATTGCTGATGTCTTATCTCAGGGTGCCGTTTACCTGATTGACTACGGCTATCCACGTGCTGAGTATTATTCGCCAGAAAGACAGATGGGAACCTTCATGTGTTATTACCGGCATCGTGCTCTGGATGAACCCTTCTGGTATCCAGGGCTACTGGATATGACGGCGTTTGTGGATTTTACTGCGGTTGCAGAAGCAGCATTGCAAACGGGTTTCGAGGTGGAAGGTTTTACTTCACAGGGGAATTTTTTACTGGATAGTGGCCTGGCTCAGTTAGTAGAAAAACAGCAAACTGAAAATATTCAGCAGCAACTGCAAATTGCTCAGCAAATGAAAACGCTAACGCTGCCAACTGAAATGGGCGAACGTTTTAAGGTAATGGGTTTAAGTAAAAATTTAGCTGAGATTATTCCGGGATTTAAATTAAGGGATTATCGGAATCGCTTGTAGTTTATAATTCAGTCCTTGCTCGCGCTGTCGATCAGGATGACAAAATATAATAACTAAAGAGTTAAACATGGATTTTATTCAGATACTTATACTGGCCGTGGTGCAGGGCTTAACCGAGTTTTTGCCCATTTCCAGTTCGGCGCATTTGATACTGGTGCCAGTGCTGACTGGCTGGCAGGATCAAGGGCTGGCATTTGATGTGGCGGTACATGTCGGTACCCTGGCTGCGGTGGTTTTATATTTTCGTACCGAAATTATTCACATGACCCAGTCATGGCTGGCATCGGTTACCGGTAAAGGTTTTGATCAGGATGCCAAACTGGCCTGGGCGGTTCTGTTTGGCACCATACCGGTAGGGCTTGCCGGTCTGCTGTTTAAAGATTTTATTGAAGCGGAATTGCGTGAGCCGGTGGTGATGGCCACCAGTACCCTGGTGTTTGGTTTATTGCTCTGGTTTGCCGATGCCAGAGGTAAACGGCAGCGCGATGAATACAGCATGCGCTGGCAGGATGTTTTCTGGATTGGCGTGGCGCAGGCCATGGCATTGATCCCCGGTACTTCGCGTTCCGGTGCAACCATGACTGCTGCCTTGTTGCTGGGGATGACGCGTACCGCGGCGGCACGATTTTCATTTTTATTATCTATTCCGGTGATAGTGCTGGCGGGTTTGCTTAAAACAAAAGATTATCTGGGGCAGGCCAGTTTAGATGATATGCAGCCGCTCATGTTAGGCGCTCTGCTTTCCGGTATTACCGCCTATTTCTGTATACATTTTTTTCTCAAACTGCTTGAACGTATTGGTATGATGCCTTTTGTTATCTACCGTATTGCGCTGGCAATTTTCCTGTACCTGATGTTTGCCTGATGTCTGATAATAATCCCGATTTGAAATTCAAAATCCTGTGGCTGATTATTGGATATGGCTTAATCGCATTTGTGATTCATGCGTCCCTGACCACCAGTCCGATTCAGGTGGATGTGAATTATTTTGACAAGTATGCGCATACGGCAGGCTATTTTGTTTTAATGGGCTGGTTTGTGCAGATTTATCATAGCCGTCGAGCGGTATTGTTCTGGGGCGTATTTTTTATTGCCATGGGGATTGGTATGGAATTTTTACAGGAGCTGGGTGGTGTTCGCCAATATGATATTTATGATATGTTAGCCAACGGTCTTGGGGTGGTGATTGCATGGCTGATGTCGATGACGATATTTTCAAAAATTTTGCTGCATTTCGAAAACCTGTTTATAAAAAAATAAATTTCTACTCAAGTTTATATTTCTTTAATGGCCTGTAGTCGTAGCGTCCGGATGGCCTCCGCCATGTCTTTACCGTCAAGATTCTGATTCTTTAATTCTTCAATGTTTATATTGCGAATAGCCTCTGCTGCGGTACGCATGTAGTCAGCCTGCGGATAGACCTCATCTTCGTACCCGGGTCGGCCGCGGATGTCGGCGGTGCAGGCCAGAATGAATTCTGCAAAGCGTTGTGGCTTGCGTACCGCATCGACCTGTTCCAGAGTTTTTAATAGCGTGGTTTTTTTCAGTTCCAGTGCACGGTGCACATGGGTATGAAATTGCGCAGTAATAATAGCCAGGTCGCGGTGTTCGTTGGGAATCCGCAAACGGGCGCAGAGTTTTTTTACCAGTTTTTTGCCGCGATCCTCGTGGCCATGATGGCTGGGTAATTTATCTTTAGGCGTGGTCGCTTTGCCGAAATCATGACAGAGGGCGGCAAACCTGACAGTTGTTTTATCGCTTAATTTACAGGCCTGTTGCAACACCAGCATGGTATGAATACCGGTGTCGATTTCCGGGTGATGTATTTCAGGTTGCGGAACGCCAAACAGGTTATCGACTTCAGGCAGTATCCGTTGCAGAGCGCCACAGCTTCTCAGGGTTTCAAAAAACACTTCCGGATTTTTTTCACCCAGCGCTTTATGCATTTCCTGCCAGACGCGTTCAGCTACCAGCGCATCGGCTTCACCTGCGGCCACCATAGTCGACATCAGTTGCAGGGTTTCTGCGGCAACAGTAAAACCCAGGTGAGCATAGCGTGCGGCAAATCGCGCCACCCGCAGAATACGTACCGGGTCTTCACAAAACGCACTGGAAATATGCCGCAGTGTTTTAGCTTGCAGGTCCTGCTGGCCACGAAAGGGATCTACAATATTTCCCTGCGCATCCTGCGCCATGGCATTGATAGTTAAATCGCGACGTTCAAGATCCTGTTCTAAAGTGACATCGGGGGAAGCATGTACGGCAAAGCCTTTGTAGCCGGGGGCAGTTTTACGTTCGGTTCGCGCCAGCGCATGCTCGTCTCTGGTTTCCGGGTGCAGAAAAACCGGGAAGTCCTTGCCGACCTGCTGGTAACCCAGATCCAGCATTTCCTCTACAGTGGCGCCAACCACCACCCAGTCTTTTTCCTTGAACGGGTAGTTTAATAAGTGATCACGGACAGCGCCGCCGACAAGATAGATTTGCATGCTTTGATTATACCCAATCGCGAGCTGAAGGTCGCTCCTGCAGCTTGTTATTATTAAACTGTAGGAGCGATCTTTAGATCGCGAAAGATCGCGAATTTTTCAGAATCATGAATAAGGATATTCAGATGAACTAGCCCAGAGGCTGCGAGCTAAGGAAAGGTCGGGTGTCCATTGCCAGCCAGATTTATTTGATCACCACGGTCACTCATAAACGAAAGCCTGTTTTTCGTGATTTATATGCGGGACGAATTCTTGCCAAAGCCCTGCATGGGCCTCGGCTGGAAGTGGCTACCCTTTGCTATGTCATCATGCCGGATCATCTGCACTGGCTGGTTCAGTTGGGTGATGATCTGCCGCTTGATAAGCTTATGCAGCGAGTTAAATCAGCAAGCGGCTTTCATATTAAACGGCAGTGGCAATTGCCAGGGCGACTGTGGCAGGCGGGATACCATGATCATGCCTTGCGTAAAGATGAGGATATTAAATCTGTAGCGCGATATGTGATTGCAAATCCGCTACGGGCAGGGCTGGTGGACAGGGTTGGTGATTATGCTTTATGGGATGCCGTCTGGCTGTAAAACAGGTCGCGAGCTAAAGCTCGCTCCTACAGTGAGTGAATCTTTGTAGGAGCAAGCTTTAGCTCGCGATGCAATCAGGCAGTCAGAACTTTCTGCGCTGCACTAACCGCAACACCCTGCTTAATGGAATCGCCCAGCACGGCTTCCAGCGCACTCAAACACAGCATGATATTTTCAGCGCGGCTACTATGGCCCATCAGGCCAATACGCCATACTTTGCCCGCCAGTGCGCCCAGGCCGGCACCGATTTCCAGATTGAATTCATTGAGCAGCTTGCCGCGTATTTCCGCGTCGTCAACACCTGCTGGCAGAGTAACGGCGTTTAACTGTGGCAGGCGGTCGGCTTCGTCAACCACAAAGCTCAGCCCCATGGCTTCCAGGCCAGCTCTTAATGCCAGATGGTTCTGCGTATGACGCTGCCAGGCATTTTCCAGACCTTCGTCCTGCAGCATCACCAGTGCTTCGTGGAAGGAGTAGAGCGCATTAACGGGTGCGGTATGGTGATAGGCGCGTTTGGCGCTGCCACCCCAGTAACCCATTACCAGGTTCAGATCCATGAACCAGCTCTGGACTTTGTGGTTACGATTTTTGATAACTTCGATGGCACGCTCACTAAAGCTCACCGGTGAAATACCGGGGGTGCATGACAGGCATTTCTGGGTGCCGGAATAGATGGCGTCGATTTCCCATTCATCCACTTTCAATTCACTGCCACCCAGCGAAGTGACCGCGTCGACAATAGTCAGGCAGTCATATTGATGTGCCAGCGCACACAGGGTTTTGGCATCGGATTGTGCGCCGGTGGAGGTTTCGGCATGAACAAAGGCCAGCACTTTGGCGTCGGGATTAGCTTTCAGCGCATCCTCAACCTTGTTGCAGTCAACGGCTTTGCCCCATTCGTCCTCGATCATAATGGCAGTGGCGCCGATGCGTTCGACATTTTCTTTCATGCGGCCGCCAAACACGCCGTTCTGGCAAACGATGACTTTATCGCCAGGCTCAACCAGATTGACAAAACAGGTTTCCATGCCGGCCGAGCCGGGTGCGGATACCGGAATGGTTAATTCATTTTTAGTCTGGAAGGCGTATTGCAGCATGATTTTGACTTCTTCCATCATGCTGACGAACAACGGATCCAGATGGCCGATGGTGGGACGTGACATGGCTTCAAGGATGCGTGGATGTACATCTGACGGCCCTGGACCCATAAGCGTTCGAATGGGGGGATTAAACGATGAAATGCTCATTCTTCTGTTCCTGTAAATATTTTCGGGGAATCATGCCATGACTTGAGGATCATAAACACCTTATTTTCCGGGACATTTTAAATGAAAAGCCTGTATTAACAGAAGCTTTCCAGTGTTTCAGCCAGTTGATCTGGCGAGACCGGTTTGCTTAAAAAACCGTCCATGCCTGCTGCCATGCATTTTTTCCTGTCATCAGAAGTGGCTTTTGCGGTCAGCGCAATAATGGGTAGATGGGTCTGCTTTGGCTCCAGCTTGCGCCATTGCAGAGTCGCCTCAATGCCGTCTGTGTTGGGCATCTGTAAATCCATGAACACAATATCATAGTGATGTTTGTGCATGGCATATAAAGCAGTCGTACCATCGGTGGCAACATCGACATTGTGACCCATATCGGTCAGGTGGCTATATATAATACTGGCATTTATTTCACTGTCTTCGGCGAGCAGGATATTTTTCTGTTGTACGCCGATAGTGTCAGTTGCTGATTGACCGATGTCTCCATCGAATAATTTTTTCAGTTCGCGGGCAAGAATTTCCAGTGAAATGGGTTTGGTGATGCTTTTTTGCACATCATGCATGGTGCTGGATTCAGGCAGGCCAATGCTCTGTATGTAGGTTGCGTACAGAATAGGCGCCTGGCAACTGGCTTCATAGCGAATTCGTTTGATCAGGTCACTGGTGTTGTTTTGTTTCAGGTTTTCACACAGGATAATCGCATCAAACAGTTTGTTCTTTTTCTGGCTCCAGAGTATATGGGCGATCAGATTATCTTTGCCATCCGTCTGGTAGGTTTCTATGCCGAGCTGGTTGCAATAGTTCTCCAGAATTTCGCGATGGGTGTCATCCGGTTCAAAAATAAGTACCCGCCGGTGTTCAAAATGTTCAGGGGTTTTTCTCGATTTTAGTTCATCGAGTTTCCAGTTGAAATGCAGCGCAAATTCAGGCTTGCTGTTTACCGAATAATGAATGTCAAAGCTACCGCCCATGAGTCGGGTGAGCTGTGAACCGACCCTCAGGGCGAGCGCATCATCTGAAGCTGGCAGCTCGGTCGCGTACAGGCGTTTCGCATCAAGCGGCTGCGTAAAACCAATTGAAATGCTGATCCTGATATGGCCGTCAGGACTAATGTCACCGCTTCTGGCCTGAATATAAACACCGTTGTTAGCGCAGTTTTCAATGGCATGTCTGATCAGGTTGGACAGCAGTTGACGTAGACGCTGCGCATCATTGTAAACATGATAGGGAAAGTTCTCGTCAATAAAACAGTTTAATTCCAGGTTGCGTTCATGTGCCAGCGGTGCGAGGCTGTGCACCAGCCCGTTAATCAGTGTACGCGGTTCAAAACTTTGTTTATTAAATGAAATGTTGCCACGTTCGATGCGGGAAAAATCGACGATATCTTCAATGATTTCCTGCAGGGCGTTGCTCGACTGACTCAAGGCCTGTAAATATTGCTGCTGCTGGCTGGACAGATCGGTTTTATTGAGTAAATCAATCATACCCACAACACCACCGATGGGCGTGCGGATCTGGTGCGTCATGT
>JAPHRO010000084.1 GCA_026195895.1 Gammaproteobacteria bacterium | reverse complement strand
TTTAATTATATTAGTGGCTACCTACTGGATTATTTATCTGGAACCACAAATCAAGGACTATTCGAAGACTCAAAGTAATTTAATTGCGCAATCCCAGGCCTGGATTATTGCAGATGAAATAGATAGAGATGTAATTAGAGAGCGGGTGCTGATAGAAAGGATAGATGAAATACTAATTCTTTCTGATCATGAAACCGAGACCCCCTATATTCATGGTATTTCCATTGAAGTAGATGATGCTGATAATATTTCGCGTGTTATATCCCGTGGTGATATAAATTGTAAAGACTGTTTTGTTATAAAAATTCCACTTTATGCTAAATCAAATTATGAGCTGATAGGCCTGGCTACTTTTTATTCTAATAATGACCTGTTTAATTTTATTCTGGATAAGATACGAAACAGGATTGTGATTGCTCTAGTTCTTTTGATGCTATTTATTGCCATAACCTGGTTAATAATCTGGAGGCAGATCAGTAAAACTCGTGAAGAAGACAAAATAATTAAGCGTGACCTACAAGAACAAAAAGAAAAAGCTGAGGTGGCTTCGCGCGCTAAAAGTGAATTTCTGGCAACAATGAGTCATGAAATCAGAACGCCAATGAATGGAATTATTGGTATGCTGAATCTGTTTAAACGTACCGAGCTAACTGAAGAACAGTCTAATTATCTGAATACTATTGATGTTTCAAGTGAGCAATTGTTGCTGTTGCTAAACGATATACTTGATATTTCAAAAATAGAATCAGGCAAGCTGGTTCTTGAAAGTATCCATTTTAAATTATCAGAGCTTTGTGATGACTGTATTCATCTTGTCGAGAATAGAGCAAAAAGCAAGTGCATTGAATTGTATATTGATGTGCAACCCGGTATTGCGGATGATTTTGTTGGCGATGAAGGGCGTTTACGTCAGATATTAATTAACCTGCTGGGTAATGCTGTTAAATTTACCAGTCAGGGCAGTGTTACTCTTAGAATTGAAGAGCTGGGTAGAAATAATGATTCGGTAGATTTACTTTTTTCAGTTATCGATACGGGTATTGGTATACCCGAAGAAAATATACATCTCTTATTTAAAAAGTTTTCTCAACTGGATTCCAGTATCAGTAGAAAATACGGTGGTACTGGGCTTGGTCTGGCAATCTCCAGAAATCTTGTTGAAGCAATGGGCGGGGAAATAGGCGTCAAAAATAATTGTGATAAAGGTGCTACATTTTATTTTTCAATAAGGCTTTCACTGGCACCAGCAGATTGTATGGAAAATAGTTGTGATGAATTTATTGAATCAACAGTCTTACCCGGCTTGTCAATTCTGCTGGCAGAAGATAATGAAATTAATTGCTATGCAGCAAAATCCTTGCTGGAGTCAGATGGCCATCATGTCGTTGTCGCCAAAAATGGAGCAGAAGCCATTGCTGCGGTAGCTAATCCGGATAGTAAATTTGATGTTGTTTTAATGGATATACATATGCCAGAGGTAGATGGTATCGAAGCTTGTAAAAAAATCAGGGAATTGAAAGATATAGATAAGCAGGCCATACCCATAATTGCATTAACTGCAAATATTATGCAGGACGAGAAAATCCAGTGTATTGAAGCGGGGATGAATGGTTTTTTAACTAAACCATTTACACCAGAGCGACTCAATGCGGAATTAGCTGCTGTTGTGTGACAACAGTAGAAAACTTTGGAAAGTCCAGACAAAAACTAATAGAAAACAGTCCGCGTTTATCCAGCAAACATAATTAAAGGGATAGATCCTGGGCCTGGCATACCCCTAATCGGATATACTCTTTATGCGCGCATCATGTAATAAATAGCGCCTCTTTTAACAAATAAACGTTTTTACCTGTACGTCGCAGTGATCGACAAAGCAGCAACTGGAGATATGATATGTCACAGGCTATTTTCGAAAAAGCTATCAATCTGATCGATGCAGCTAATAGCGACGACCCGAATCAGGTTACAGATGAGCAGGGCAAGGCCTGGCCGAAAGAGCTTCTCTATTCACATCGTATGTCTGATGTGCTGCAACGTTATGCACCTGAAGCCGATGATGTATGTAAACTGGCGATACGCTCGCAACACATTCAACGCTGGAAATCACCACGCGATGCTTATCCCATGGATCGTATCGGCTATCATAAATGGCGCACAGACCTGTATAAATTCCATGCTGACACCATGGGTGAATTGATGGAACAGGCAGGTTATGGTGCTGATGATGTTGAGCGCGCAAAAAAAATGGTCGGCAAAAAAGGCATCAAGAGTAATCCAGATACGCAATTACTGGAAGACGTGGCGGATCTGGTATTTATTGAATACTACATGCAGGAATTTGCAGAAAAGCATCCAGAATACAGTGAAGAAAAATGGATCGAAATTATCCAGAAAACCTGGAAAAAAATGTCTGAGAAAGGTCAGCAATTCGCTTTGTCCGGCGCCATTCAGTTGCCCGAGCCACTTGTGCCTTTAATTCAAAAGGCGTTGACGTAACTGGAGACGGCAAGTCATCAGAGAAGATCAGGCTGTTGCTATTTTTATTTTGTATCTTTCTGTATTAAATCAGGCAGGTAACGACTTATGACGCTACCTGACAGGAAACCGAAAATTAGCCGTCGAGCCATGTACCAGTAAGTACCAAAAAATATCACGAACAGGCTTAGTGCCATCAAAATATAAACCATGGTGTTTTGCGTGCTGCTCAGCTGATTTTGCAGTAATTGAGTGAGCGCATAAATCATATACAGTTGAGTTGAAATGAGTATGGCTCGACGGTCTATCAGTAAGGCAAGTAGAAAAAATCCGGTAAAGAAAATCACGATTAAAATTTCTTTGTTTATGGATTGAATCCATGCTAGATCACTGGTCAATATCGAAATCATCGTACCATGAACAATCAGTGGTGCAGCTAGCAAATGCAACCAGAAGGCGTTGTCACTCAGATGTGTCAATCTTGCTGTGTCCTGCGAATCAAACCAGATGGCCGCAACAAAAACGATCAGTCCAGGAGCCACAAATATGACCGGGTTGTTTATTATATCTAAACCAATCTGAATAATGATCATGGCCACCAGACCGGCGGCCAGTGGTAGCAGACTGAATGGCATTTTGTATCGGAGATAAAACAACAGACTGGTCAGGCTCAATATCCCGGCACCAAACAGCGTGGCATTTTCATGATCGAAAGCGATGGCTTTATTTACGAAAAATAGAATTGAAAGCAGGATGGCGATACCCGGTAATGCCAGTCGGCGTACACCTACCAGCCATTCTGCAATAACAACAAAAGCAATAACAGGCAGCCAGTAATAATAGCCTGAAAGTTCTGTCATATTAATCGCGATGCTTAACAGGATAACCCCGAGAGTAATAAACACATCGCCAAAGCTGCGGATAAATTTGAGCGGTTCTTCTCTGTTGTCGGATACAGTATCGCCTTGCTGGTGTTGAATAAACTGATACAGCGGTTCAATCTGTTGTGAGTCTATAATATTTTTTTCGGCAGCTTGCTGGAGGATTGTTTTTGAGATCATGGTGGCGGCAATTGAGCTTAGGATCTTTTGTCAGGGGGCGGATATATTACCACAGTTCGATTTTTTACATGGCTACGATATTTTATTTCCAGCTTTAGTCAAAGCCGTTCAGTTTTATAGAGAGTGAGTAGCATATTCAACTGACAGCCAGGCATGAATTATTCAACGCGCGTTATTGACCAGCGATTACCCAGATTGGTTTCATATTTTAAATAATAGGTTTTGCCGATTTCTACCATGATGTTTCCTGGCATTAATAAAAGTGTGTTATCTACGCCAGTAAAATCTCCCCATAGCGCACCAATTCGCATTAATCCGGGTTTACGGTCCCAGATAAGCGTGTCGCCGACACCTATTTTGCCGATCACCTGAACCTGACGCAGGTTATTTTTATCGGCATCGGTTCCCAGTTTGTTCAGAATAATGCCCCGACTTTCTTCCAGTTGTTTACTGAACAGCGTATCGCATTGCTCACTGCCATCGCCACAGTAAAGTGCGGGTATATTATCCGGGGCACAATTTAAATAATCGACATAAATAACGGCATTGAGATTCTTATTGAGCAGGTCGTCCAGGCTCAGTTCCGATTCCCTGAAAGTGATATTGCTAGTCGGCATGACCATAAAGCTACCCTGGCTATATGAATTCATCATGCCGGGTGTATACCACAGATGTAGGCCAGGCTCTTTACTCCATTCACCGACTCGAACAGCGATAGCAGCATTGGTTTTTATATCATTGGCAATATCAACGATATAAAGCGGTGTGTATTGACCAGCCAGTTGATTCTCTCGGGTGACGATAATTCGAGCATGACCTTCTGCAGTTTTTGCTAGCTGCTCAGGAACAAAGGCTTTTGTCGTTGACGCACATCCATTCAGAGTAAAGATAAACAGAAAATATAAAATAGCCGGTATAGAAAACTGTTTTAAAAACATGATGAGTCACCAGTGTATTCCGTATCATTTACATTATATAAAAATTGCAGATGGGTAAAGTGGCTAGATAATTAAGCTAATAGAATTTAACAATTATCCTAGCAGGGCATCTATATGTGCTGCGACGCTGCGGCCTAATGCAGAGAGCGCGTAACCGCCTTCCAGTGTTGAAACGATTCTACCGTTGGCGTATTGATCTGCAATTTTTTTAATTTCGCTGGTGACCCAGGCAAAATCATGTTCCCTTAAATTTAGATCAGACATATCATCTTCACTATGCGCATCGAAACCGGCGGAGATTAAAATCAGTTCAGGCTGAAACTGGTGTAGCCTGGGCAGCCAGTATGATTCAACTGCGGCACGAAAGGCACGGCCATCAGAGCCTGCTGCTAAGGGAACATTCACGATATGTTCCGATACAGTATCGCTGCCGGTATCAGGATAAAATGGGTGCTGAAATGTGGAGCAAAACAGAAGGTTCGGCACCTGCCGAAATATGTCTTCTGTGCCGTTGCCGTGGTGCACATCAAAATCGATAATGGCCACGCGCTCCAGCTTATGAACCTGCAAGGCATGCGCGGCACCTACTGCCACATTGTTGAAAATACAAAAGCCCATGGCTTTATTGTATTCGGCATGGTGTCCGGGCGGGCGTACATTACAAAATACGGCGCTGCTTTCACCTGACATAACCAGGTCAACGCCAAGCACTACCGCCCCGGCAGCATGTAAGGCAGCCGGTAAGGAATATGGCGTCATCGGCGTATCCGGGTCTAACCAGGCCTGGCCTTCCGCCGGAGCTTTTCGAAATACCGCATCGATATATGCTGGCTCATGTGCCCGGCATAGTTGTTCACGACTGGCCGGTGGTGCATCATGGTGCTGTAAAACAAAATCTAAACCGCTGGCTAGCAACTGGTCCTGAATTGCGCTTAGTCGAGTCGGGCTTTCGGGATGATGCGGCCCCAGGTCATACAGTGCGCAGGTGGGGTGCGATATGATAGAAATAGTCATGAATTTTATTCAGAAACCTTTTTTCTTAAACGGGGCTTACCGCTAAATTATAATAACAGCCTGGCAGGGAAATACGTATGGGGACTCATTTTTTAGACCGCCTTTTCGCACCAAAGGCAATTGCCGTGTTTGGTGCCAGTGAGCGTGCTGAATCCGTCGGCGCCCGGGTTTTTGATAATCTGCTCAAAGGTGGCTTTAGTCACCCAGTTTATGCGATCAATCCAAAATATAAACGTTTACGTCGCCAGACCTGTTATCCGTCTATTGCCGCCATTAATAAACCTGTTGATCTGGCCATTATCACCACGCCTGCGGCAGGTGTAGCAGAAATTATTCATGCCTGTGGTGAGCATGGCGTGCGTGCCGCGATTATTATTTCAGCCGGCTTTAGTGAAGGTGATGGCCAGGGACTGGCGCTGGAAAAAGCAGTGCTGGATGCTGCACGGCAATATCAGATGCGTATTCTCGGGCCTAATTGCCTGGGACTCATTCGTCCTCTGGACGGGATGAATGCGACCTTCAGTAAAAATACTGCAAACCCGGGGCATCTTGCCCTGGTTTCTCAGTCGGGCGCATTGTGTACCTCTATCCTCGACTGGGCTATTGCCCACGATATCGGGTTTTCTGCCATCGTCTCACTGGGTGATGCGGCGGATGTTGATTTCGGTGACGTGCTGGATTATCTGGCACAGGATCCGGAGACGCACAGCATTCTGCTGTATGTCGAGGGGGTACGTGATGCGCGCTGGTTTATGAGCGGATTACGTATTGCCGCCCGAATGAAACCGGTAGTTGTGATCAAGGCGGGCCGGCATGAAGAAGGCTCGCGTGCGGCCACCACCCATACCGGCGCTTTGATCGGTGCGGATGATGTTTTCGATGCCGCGCTGCAACGAGCCGGTGCGGTGCGTGCCATGACCATCGAACAATTGTTTTCTGCCGCCCAGTTGCTGGCAAGCCGGCAACGGGTCAGTAGCAACCGGCTGGCCATTATTACTAATGGCGGGGGGCTGGGGGTGATGGCCACCGACCGGGCGATTGATCTTGGGGTGACGATAGCGTCCTTATCAGCCGATACCCTCACACAGCTTAATAAACATCTGCCAGCGCACTGGTCGCATGCCAATCCTGTTGATCTAATCGGGGATGCTTCAGCAGAGCGTTATCGACGTGCGGTGAAGGCCTGTCTGGATGATCCTGCGGTTGATGGTGTACTGGTGATGCTTTCGCCGCAGGCGATGACCGATACGGTGGCCTGTGCCCAGGCGGTTATCGATGCTCAAAAAAACAGCAAAAAACCGGTGCTCGCCTGCTGGATGGGGGAGCAGCAGGTTGAGGCTGCTAACAGGCTTTTTTCAAAGCATCGGTTACCCTATTTCCCTAACCCCGAATCGTCCGTCGAAGCTTTTGCTTATCTGGCCAGTTATTATCAGAACCAGCAATTGTTGATGCAGGTGCCGAGCCCGCTTGCATCTCGCAGTGAACCCGATATTGATGGTGCGCGACTGATCGTCGAAAGCGTGCTGGCTGAGAATAGAACGGTGCTGAGCATTGTCGAGTCCAAAGCGCTATTACATGCCTTTTTCATACCGGTGACCCAGAGTATTAAATGCTACTCAGCGAATGATGCGCTGGTTGCGGCTGAGTCCTTGACATTTCCAGTGGCAATGAAAATTAACTCGCCTGATATCAGCCATAAGACCGATGTTGGCGGTGTCCGGCTCAACATCGATAGCGCTCATGCGATACGCAACACCTATCATGAGTTGGTCGATACGGTGCAGGATAAATATCCCGCGGCAAAAATCGAAGGCGTCACTATTGAACAAATGTATACGCCACCCAATGGACGAGAGCTGTTGATTGGTGTGATTCGCGATCCGGTATTCGGCCCGACCATCACTTTTGGTGCCGGTGGTATTCAGGTGGAAGTGTTACGAGATCGAGCAGTCGCGTTACCGCCACTGAACAGATTTCTGGCTGAACAAATGATCAGGCAGACTCACGTTGCCCGGCTACTGGGCAAATTCAGGAATATGCCGGCGGTGAACATGGATGCCCTGGTTCAGGTGTTGCGGCGTGTGTCTGAGATGGTGTGTGAACTGCCAGAAATCAGGGCGCTGGACATAAACCCTCTGGTCAGCGATGACCAGGGGGTGATGGCGCTGGATGCGCGCATTGTCGTAGAACGTCCGGCGCCCTCACTGGATCGTTATGCCCACATGGCGATACACCCTTATCCGAGTTACCTGGTTTCCCAGTTGCAGTTGGCGGATGGTACCAACATCAAAATCCGTCCAATCCGCCCGGAAGACGCCTCCATCGAGCAAAATTTCATTCGTGAACTGTCGGCCCAGTCCAGGTATTTCCGTTTCATGCAGGGAATTAATGAATTAACGCAGCAGATGCTGGTGCGTTTTACCCAACTGGACTACAACCGAGAGCTTGCATTAATCGCTGTACTCGAAGATGCAGATGGCGAGACAGAACTGGGCGTAGCGCGTTATGTGATGAACCCGGATGGTGAAAGTTGTGAGTTCGCATTAGTGGTTGCTGACAGGTGGCAGCATAAGGGTATAGGCACCCAGCTGATGAATGCTTTGATAGATGCCGCTCGCCAGCGTGGTTTCAGGATCATGGATGGCGAAATTCTGGCCAACAACCGTAATATGTTAATGCTAACTGAAAAACTGGGCTTCAAAGCCCAGACGAGTGCGGAAGACCCGGGTATCAGGGTGGTCAGCAAAATCCTGTGAATTTCTCGGAATGAAGAAGTCAATAATGTTCAGTTGATGTAAAAAAGCGATTTACTTATCAGAATATTTAATATTGAAATAATCGATATTAAGTGTCGAATAAAATCGTTTGACCAATATATAAGCGACATCTTATGCTCTGTATAACATTAAACGTTTATTAGCAGGAGGTGAACAATGGGTGTCGCTCACAAAGTCGATTACGATGTTGAAGGCTATCTAATTGATCCGAATGACTGGAATGAATCGATTGCCACTGCGCTGGCGACGAAAGAAGGTATCGATCTCGATTCATCTTACTGGCCGTTGTTGCATTTTATGCGTGCCTACTGGTTAGAGCACCGGGTCATACCCGATGTGCGTCATGTGGTTGATTTTTTTGTTAATGAACAGGGACTGGAGAAAAAGGCCGCCAAACAGCACCTGTTTAACTTGTTCCCATACGGCTATGTCAAACAGGCATGTAAAATTGCTGGCATGCAGCGTCCACGAGCCTGGAGTACCGGCTAAATCGACTGCAGCCGGTTAGCTCATTTCTCTCTCCCCAGGAGAAATGCCGTGCAGCCCCCGGTTTTGCCGGGGGTTTTTTAGTTCCTGTCATCCTGCAGGCAGATGTTTTCTACGTCTCGCCACAACACAAACACACTCTTAATAGCCAGCACTCGGATTAATCCCTGCCGGCAAAGTGTTACTAATCCTGTAGCTGTCGATGCTTTATTGTTTTCACGTCCTGGATATCATAATTATTCAGATATGCCCTAATATCACCTGGCATATTTGTATTGCCGGATTAAGAATAAATCGATTTAACTACAAATTCGGCACAATCGGGAGCATATTTCGTGCTTACGAGTTGAGCGTAATACAGCCTGTTGCAAAATTCTCTGGAGCACTATGTTACCTGTTATAAATTGCAATATACCTTTTACGTGCAAAGATGAAATTACACTAACTATCTGTTTATAGAGAGAAAATTAATATGGCACAGATTATGCTTTTAAATAAAAAAGCAGCTAGAAGGCCTCTGCTTGAAAAGACTGGGGCAGGGCAATGAAGCAATTAACAGCGTTATGGCGGACATGGTTTGGGTCCAGCCACGAGGTTGTGGTTAATCGGGATCTTCATCAGGTTGAGTTACCCACTGGAGAAACGGTGCAGGTGACTCATACGGCTGATTGTATGGGCACGGCCTGTCCCAGACCCCAGCTGGTGACCATGAATATGCTGGAATCGATGGAAACGGGAAATGTACTGGAACTGGTTTCCGATAATCCGACCACTGTCGAAACCATACCGGCATTGGCGATGACATTTTGTAGTCAGCATCTGGCAACGCTGCACACAGATACTGGCTGGCGTATATACATCCGCAAGGGTGATTAGCGCGAACTGATAACTTTGGTGATTGATTTTATTTTTTTGGGTGAGGTGATATGAGCAACGAATCCGGTGTATATGTAGATATGACAACCGATGACAAACCCAGCGGCTGGTTTGCACAAAGCAAAAATCGTTATGCCGCTATCATTATGGCTCTGGTGGCTATTGGTTCGATCTGGGCGTTATCGGTTGATACTCGCTGGATTTATTTGCTGGTTTATGTCTGGTTTGGACTGGCCTATGGCATGTTCCTGCAGTATGGGCGTTTCTGTATGGCCTCCGCAGTGCGTGATTTATTTGCCGTAGGCGTGCCGCGTATGGCGGTTGGGATCATGATTGCGGTGTGCCTCTATTCACTGGTGGCATCGACCATCAAGGTGAGCGGTTTTGAGGTGTTTCATCCGCACCCACTGGGATGGCACATTATCATCGGTGGTCTGATTTTCGGTTTCGGCATTATCTTTACCGGTGGTTGTGCGACCGGTTCCCTGTACAAGGCCGGCGAGGGCAA
>JAPHRO010000068.1 GCA_026195895.1 Gammaproteobacteria bacterium | reverse complement strand
TAGTCAACACCATCTTGCTCACCGGCGCGCATACGCCGGGTGGTATGGGAAACCGACACCACAATATCATCTGAATCATTAACCAGTCGTTTTACCAGACTCGTTTTACCGGCCCCGGAGGGTGCAGATATGATGAACAGCGTACCTTTACTCAATGGCCCAACTCGAATATTGATGACAATGGGTAAGGATAACCCATTTACAGCCAAATATGGAGAATCATGCTGAAAAATTTATCTTTTTCAATGCCTTACATAGCAGACATCTGAACTGGCATACGTCTGGAACCCCAGACACCTGGACGCGGCTCAAATTGACCCGCCAGAGGCTCACCACATTTTGTACAGCAACCTTTATCATCAAGATTCCAGTCACTCAGCACATACCAGTCACGACCAATCAGCTTCTGGCCGCAACTGTGACAGTAGGTACTTTCACCTTCTTCATCGTGGACATTGCCGGTATAGGCATAGCGCACGCCGTTTTCCAGCGCTATTTGTCGTGCCCGCTGCAAACTACTGAATGGCGTCGCCGGGATATCCTGCATTTTCCAGTCCGGGTGAAAAGCGGTGAAGTGCATGGGGACATCCGGCCCCAGCTTTTCAACCACCCACCGGGTCATTTGCTGCAATTCCTCGTCGGAATCATTTTTACCCGGAATTAACAAAGTCGTAAGCTCAACCCAGACATCGGTTTCATGTTTCAGATAAATCAAATTATCCAGCACCGGCTGCAAATGGCCGCCGGTCAGTTGGTGATAAAAATCCTCAGTAAACGCTTTCAGATCGACATTTACCGCATCCATGGCCGCAAAGAACTCTTCTCTGGGCGCCTCACATATATAACCGGCGGTCACTGCAACAGTTTTAATGTCACGCGCTCGGCAGGCGGCCGCGACGTCGATAGCGTACTCATGAAAAATAACCGGATCGTTGTAGGTAAAGGCCACACTGCGGCAATTTAGCTGTTCCGCCACTCGGGCTATTTTTTCAGGCGAGGCTTCGTCAGCAAGGGTATCAATTTCCCTCGACTTGCTAATATCCCAGTTCTGGCAAAATTTGCAGGCCAGATTACAGCCCGCCGTACCAAACGACAGCACCGGTGTACCCGGTAGAAAATGATTCAACGGTTTCTTTTCAACAGGATCGACACAAAAACCACTGGAGCGACCATAGGTCGTCAACACAATACTGTCATTCTCATTAGCCCGCACAAAGCATAATCCGCGCTGGCCTTTTTTTAGTTTGCAATATCTCGGACATAAATCGCACTGAATACGATCATCATCAAGTTTATGCCAGTACTTTGTTGCTACAGTGTTTTTATCCATAGGATGAACCCCTTACTGTATAAATATGGCGCTAGACCCAATATTTGCAAGATCTGAAAAAGCCCTTATATTGTTAATCAGGACTTCTCTGATTTAAAACAAGTAATGACGGAGGTCGAAATG
This sequence comes from Gammaproteobacteria bacterium, assembly GCA_026195895.1. Taxonomy (GTDB): domain Bacteria; phylum Pseudomonadota; class Gammaproteobacteria; order SZUA-229; family SZUA-229; genus JAPHRO01. Next base: position 33,835 of record JAPHRO010000068.1, on the reverse strand, counting down.
AGCAAAGTTCGTCAAGCTGCTGTGGCTGGAATGTTTTATCCTGGCGACCCTGGCCAGCTACAGCGTGATATAACATCGTACCTGGCAGACGCTGATTCCATCGAGATATTACCCAAGGCCATTATTGTACCCCATGCGGGCTATATGTATTCGGGACCGATCGCGGCCAGCGCCTATGCCTGCCTGCAGGCTGCGCGGCACAAAATCCATAAAGTCATATTGCTCGGCCCGGCACATAGAGTGCCCTTTGCCGGCCTGGCGGCACCTTCTTCCGACGGCTTCGCTACACCACTGGGAACCATTGCCGTTGACCAAAAAGCCATTGATAAAATCATTCACCTGCCACAGGTCACGCGCATGGATATGGCCCACGAACAGGAGCATAGCCTGGAAGTCCAGTTGCCATTTTTACAGATGATACTGGACAATTTTGATCTGGTGCCACTGGTTGTGGGTGATGCCAAAAGCGATGAAGTTGCCGAAGTGCTTGATTTGCTCTGGGGGGATGATGAAACATTGATTGTTATCAGCTCAGACCTGAGCCATTACCAGGACTATGCCACAGCACAAAAAATGGATCGCTCAACATCCCTGGCGATTGAAAAATTACAACCTGAGCATGTGCATTACGATATGGCCTGTGGACGTAATCCTGTTAATGGCTTACTCACCCTTGCCAAACAAAAAGGCATGCACGCAAAAACACTGGATTTACGCAATTCCGGTGACACCGCCGGCACGAAAGATCGGGTGGTCGGTTATGGCGCCTATGTCTTCCACTGAACCTGGCCAGGCAGATAAAGACCTGTTACTTGATATCGCCAGGCAATCTATTCAATATGGCCTGCAACACCATACTGCCCTGCCGGTAAAAGCCAGCGATTATAGTGCTGCCCTGCAACAGCAAAGAGCGACATTTGTAACGCTCAATTTACATCAGCAGTTGCGCGGCTGCATCGGCACCTTGCAGGCCTATCAACCGCTGGTATGTGATGTCGCCGAGCATGCATATGCTGCGGCTTTTAACGACCCAAGATTTTCCCCGGTTACGCCTGGCGAAGAACCTGAGCTAGAGATACATATTTCTATTTTAACGCCTGCAACAGCCATTGAATTTTCTGACGAAACCGATTTACTGAGACAAATACAGCCCGGCACCGATGGACTAATTCTGGAATCCGGATACCATAAAGGCACATTCCTGCCTTCGGTATGGGAAAGCCTTCCCGATGCCGAACAGTTTTTACGACACTTAAAACAAAAAGCCGGGCTGCCCGCTAATTTCTGGAGCAATGACATTAAGATATATCGATACCATACTGTATCAATACCCTGAGCACTTTCACCACTCTTCCACTGGCGGTAATTTTTTACAGTTTAATTCAATCATGGTGACGTCATCTTCCTGCAAGCTCGAACGAACAAAATTGTCATAATCTTGATCTTTCCCCCGAAATTAGAACCATGACATAGGTGAGATTTCTCGTTAATCCAGTAACGGAAAATCAACAATGAAAACAAAACATTTTGCGGAAGAACAGATAATCAACACCCTTAAAGTGCATGAGCCACGTCGCTGAGATATGTCGTGACCAGAGCATAGCCGAAGGCACACAGATCGCCTTAAGTTTTTTGGCCTTTTAAAAAACCTGGTCGGAGTGAGAGGATTCGAACCGCACTTGCGGGTGTGGGAACTCGCAAATCATACCGTGCCACAGGCACACAGATCGCCTTAAGTTTTTTGGCCTTTTAAAAAACCTGGTCGGAGTGAGAGGATTCGAACCTCCGACCCCTGCCTCCCGAAGGCAGTGCTCTACCAGGCTGAGCTACACTCCGATACTAAAAAGAACGATCAACTGAAAATTTTGCTAATCCTGTTAAAGCATCTTTATAGGGCGAATCGGGCAAATGCTCAAGTTGCTGCATCGCCAGGTCCGCTTCCTGTCTCGCCGTTTGCTCCGTATATTCGATGGCACCGGTGGATTTAATTGCGGCCATAACTTCATCGATATAATCCAGACCACCCTGTTCAATGGCTTTGCGCACAATGGCCGATTGCTCCTGGGTGCCATTGCGCATGGCATATATCAGAGGCAGTGTCGGCTTGCCTTCGGCCAGGTCATCACCCACATTTTTGCCCATTTCTTCTGAATTAGAGCTGTAATCCAGCACATCATCCACTAACTGAAAAGCCGTACCCAGATGCATACCATAATTGGCCATGGCTTTTTCTTCGGCCTCGGGCCGACCTGTAATAACCGCGCCCAGTCGAGTAGCCGCTTCAAACAGCTTGGCGGTTTTGGCGTGGATCACATCCAGATAGCGTTGCTCGGTGGTATCGGCATCATGGCAATTCATTAGCTGCATCACCTCACCTTCGGCGATGATATTGGTGGTTTCTGCCAGGATCTGCATGACCTTCATGCTTTCCACCTCCACCATCATTTCAAATGCGCGTGAATACAGGAAATCCCCCACCAGTACGCTGGCCGCATTACCAAACAGGGCGTTGGCGGTTTCACGGCCACGGCGCAAATCGGACTCGTCAACCACATCGTCATGCAACAGAGTCGCGGTATGTATGAATTCGATAATGGCGGCCAGAGTGAAATGATGTTCCCCCTGGTAGCTATAGGCCCGGGAGGCAATCAGACTCAGCAGGGGGCGTAAACGCTTACCGCCAGAATTCACTATATAATGACTGAGCTGATTCACCAGCACCACATCTGAGGCCAGACGTTTTTGAATCAGGGCATCAACAGTTGCCATATCATCGGCTATCAGGGCTTTGATCTGCTCAATATTCATTATAATCGGGTGAATCCAGTATAGTTAAGGGGCGTGATTATCGGGTATCATTCGGCAAGTCTCAAGCACATGTATCAACTGTAGCGCGCTTAAACCCCTGAATTTGGCAATTTTACTGCTGAATAAGCATAAAAAGCTGTTTTAGCCCTTGCTACACAGGCTCCAAGTCGCTAAAATTCCCGCCCTTTCCGTGAACAGATTTTTTTGGAGTATTCCGGTATGTACGCTGTAGTCAAAACCGGTGGTAAACAGTACAGAGTTGCCCAGGGCGAATATCTTAAAGTTGAGAAACTGGAAGGTGCCGAGGGTGATACTGTCGAGCTGAATGATGTACTGATGATCGCTGATGGCGATAATCTTAAAATTGGTACGCCTCTGGTCGACGGCGGCAAAGTAACTGCCACTATTAAATCTCACGGCCGTGGTAAGAAAGTTGAAATCATGAAATTCCGCCGCCGTAAGCATCATCAGAAAAGAACAGGTCATCGTCAATCCTATACTGAGATTGAAATCACCGGCATCAACGGTTAAGACCTGTCAGTTTAGGAGCATAATCTAATGGCACATAAGAAAGCTGCGGGTAGTACTCGCAACGGTCGCGAGTCGCAAAGCAAGCGCCTTGGCGTGAAAAAGTTCGGTGGACAGCAGGTTCTTGCTGGCAACATCATCGTGCGTCAACGTGGCACTAAATTCCACGCCGGCACCAATGTTGGCATGGGCCGCGATCACACATTGTTCGCCACTGCCGAGGGCCGTGTGGTTTTTGAAACCAAAGGCGCCAACAATCGTAAAACTGTGAGCATTGTTGCTGAATAAGCCCACAGGCTTTGCTTGTTTAAAAAAGCCTCGTCCATTAGACGGGGCTTTTTTTATGTTCAGGGAGAACGCCGTACCATGACCTCATGGAAGATAAATATCAGCCATAAAATTATACTTCAGGCACTGGTACAAAGAGACATAACAGCACAGAATTGCTACATTAAGTACCAATGAAAATAGACAGCGCAACACACTTTACTGCTCTGTGATTCAGGTATAAAAACTCAACCTTTGGGGTCATGGAATAATGCGCTTTGTTGATGAAGCCACAATTAAGGTCATCGCCGGCGATGGTGGTAACGGTATCGTTAGTTTCCGTCGCGAAAAATTTATTGAACGGGGTGGCCCCGATGGTGGCGATGGTGGTGATGGCGGCAGTGTTTTTCTGATTGGCAGCCATGACCTGAATACACTGTCAGATTTCCGCACTATTCGCACCTATACCGCTGAGCAGGGGCAGAAAGGTGGTAGGCGTAAAATGACCGGTAAAGGCGGCGATGATCTGTATGTTCAGGTGCCTGTCGGCACGCTGATATATGACATGGATACCGAAGAACTGATCGGCGATATTACCGAAGACAAGCAAGTCCAACTGGTCGCGAAAGGCGGTTTCCACGGACTGGGCAATACCCGCTTTAAAAGCTCGGTCAACCGAACACCACGGCAATGCACCGAAGGCACCAGGGGTGAACGTCGCGAACTGCGTCTTGAATTAAAAGTACTGGCCGATGTGGGTTTGCTCGGCTTGCCAAATGCAGGCAAATCAACGTTGATTCGTGCCGTCTCCCATGCCCGCCCCAAGGTTGCCGATTACCCGTTTACCACCCTGCATCCTAATCTGGGCGTCGTCGATGTAGATGGTTTACGCAGTTTCGTTATCGCTGATATTCCGGGGCTAATCGAAGGCGCCGCCGAAGGTGCTGGTCTGGGCGTGCAATTTTTAAAACACCTGAGCCGCACCCGCATTCTACTGCATGTTGTCGACATCGCCCCCTATGACAACAGTGATCCGGTTGATAGCGCCAATAAAATCCTGCACGAGCTGGAAAAATACAATCCGGCCATGCTGGAAGAACCCCGCTGGCTGGTGCTGAACAAAACTGATCTGCTGCCCAGAGAGGAAGCCGAACTCGTCTGCCGGGACATCGTCGACCGAATGAACTGGAAGGGCCCTGTTTACAAGATTTCCGCTATCAGCGCCGATGGCACTCGTAAACTGGTTTTTGACATTATGAATTACCTGGAAGAATGCGATGAGCAGGCGTGAACAACTGAGCCAATCAAAACGCTGGGTGATAAAAATTGGCAGCGCCCTGGTCACTGATGAAGGCCGCGGACTGGACAATGCTGCTATCTCCAGCTGGGCCGAACAAATTGCTCAACTGCGTGAACAGGGTAAAGAAATTGTACTGGTTTCGTCGGGCGCAGTCGCCGAGGGCATGACTCGCCTGGGCTGGCAGAAGCGCCCCCATGCATTACATGAACTACAGGCTGCCGCGGCTGTCGGCCAGATGGGACTGGTACAGAGTTACGAATCCTGCTTTCAACAACATAACATTCATACTGCACAGATTTTACTGACCCATGAAGACCTGAGTAATCGCAAACGCTATTTAAATGCTCGCACAACCCTGCGCACCCTGCTGGACCTGGGCACCATTCCGATCGTCAATGAAAACGACACGGTAGTCACTGATGAAATCCGCTTTGGCGATAATGACACTCTGGCCGCACTGGTTGCCAATCTGGTCGAAGCCGACACTTTGATAATTCTGACCGACCAGCAGGGACTATTTACTGAAGACCCACGCATCAATCCGGACGCCGAACTGGTTAGCGAGGGCAAGGCTACCGATCCGAAATATATGAAAATGGCCGGTAACAGCAAAGGCTCACTCGGCATGGGCGGCATGAGTACCAAAATCACTGCGGCCCAACGCGCGGCCCGTTCCGGCACTTCGACTCTGATTACCAGCGGCCGTAATGAACAATCTTTGATGCGCATAGCCGAAGGCGAGCAACTGGGCACCCTGCTATTGCCCGACAGCAACCCGATTGCAGCGCGTAAACAGTGGCTGGCCAGCCACCTGAAAGTGAGCGGCCGTATTTATCTGGATGAAGGCGCGGTAAAGGTTTTAAAATCTTCGGGCAAAAGCCTGTTACCCGTCGGTATCACATCAGTTACCGGAAACTTTATCCGTGGAGAAATGGTATCCTGTCTAGCGCCGGATGGCAGCGAAGTTGCACGCGGACTGGTCAATTACGATGCCATTGAAAGCGCAAAAATCAAGGGCCAGGCAAGCACGGAAATCGAAAAGATCCTGGGTTACGTTGGTGAGCCCGAGCTCATTCATCGGGATAATCTGGTCTTGCTTTAGACATCCGCCATAGCAGCTCAGCACCAGCACAGAGCTCTCTGGCGAGCATATTCTCTGAATATAAAAAAAACCGACCTTCAGGTCGGTTTTTTTATGTTCGCTAGCGAGTCCGCCTTATGCCATGGCATGGATGCGACTATTTAAGCGGCTCTTATGACGCGCAGCTTTATTCGCATGAATCAGACCTTTGCTGCAAGTGCGATCGATAACAGGTACGGCTTCTTTGTAAGCAGTTTCTGCTGCAGCTTTGTCACCGGTTTCGATTGCGTATACAACTTTTTTAACATAAGTACGGAACATAGAACGCGCACTTGCATTACGAGCATTGCGTTTAACCGCCTGACGGGCGCGTTTTTTTGCTTGTGGTGAATTAGCCAATGTACCAGTTCCTGTATCAATAAATCTAAGGGGTGCGTAAAATGCCAGTTTTACTCTGCTTTGTCAATAAAAATAGGCTAAAATCCAGTGCAAATGGGCCATCCTTACAATATAAGAAACGATAAAAATACAAGATGTCTGAAAAAGCAGATTTTAGAGTAAAGCTGGGGGATATAGTCCAGATGCAATTCATCCCGGAAGACAACCGGGAACGGCTCAATGCCAAAGTTATCGGGCACGCACCTAATCGCAGTTTAATTATCAGCGCCCCCAGTGTTGGCGGCAGACTTCCGATATTGCGTGAAAACCAGCGTTTCGTCATGCGCATGCTACAGGGAAACCGGGTATATGGTTTTGAATCTGAAGTCCTCAAGTACTACACCCTGCCCTATCCCCATGTACATCTAAGCCAGCCAAAAGAAATCGAAAGTATTGTGGTCCGTGGCTCTCGCAGAGTAAACACGGAAATCATCGTATCGGCACAATCGAAAGACGATACCAGCGGCAAGCCCGTTTCGGTCACTATGCGCAACACCAGCGCTACTGGTGCTTTGCTACAGACCACCAAAAATCTCGGCACACTGGGTGACCAGTTACAGATTTCAGCCGAATTAGATATCAGCGGCATTAAGAAATATTTACGCATTTCTGCGACGATTCGAAATGTATCGACCCCTGAAGACCGCGAAGATACGGACCCGGACGGCGATACTGACACTTACCGCTTCGGTATACAGTTTGCCGAACTGACAGATGAGCAAAAACTGGTGATCACCGCCTATGTTCACGAACAAATCGTCATGCAACTGGAAGACTAGCCCTGAGCCGCAAACTCCTCAAATCCACCGCAATTGTTGGCGTTATGACCTTTATGTCCCGCATTCTGGGACTGGCAAGAGACATCATCTTCGCCACTCTATTCGGTGCCTCGGGTGGCACCGATGCTTTTTTTGTCGCCTTTAAAATCCCTAATTTTATGCGCCGCCTGTTTGCCGAGGGCGCCTTTTCCCAGGCATTTGTGCCGGTGTTTTCTGAATACAGGGAAACCCGCAGTCGCGAAGCCCTCAAAGATTTAATCAATCATGTGGCCGGTTCCCTGGGCGGCTTATTATTAATCATCAGCATCATTGGCTCGCTTGCCTCACCTCTGCTGGTCATGCTGTTTGCCCCCGGCTTCTGGGATGAAGCGAATCGCTATGCACTAACCTCTGAGATGCTGCGCATTACCTTTCCTTACATTTTCTTTATTGCCCTGACAGCCTTTGCGGGAGGCATACTCAATAGCTACAATCAGTTTTCTGTACCGGCTTTTACCCCGGTACTTTTGAATCTATGCCTGATCGGCGCCGCTGTATGGGCCTCACCGCTTTTTGAACAGCCGGTGATGGCACTGGCCTGGGGTGTCGCTCTGGCCGGAATAACCCAACTGGTTTTTCAGTTTCCCTTTCTGCTGAAACTGGGGCTTATGCCCCGGCCCAAATACCAGCGCAATCATGAAGGCGTCAGTAAAATCATTAAATTAATGATCCCTGCCATCATCGGCTCATCGGTCGCCCAGATAAACCTGCTATTCGATACTATCATCGCCTCCTTTCTGGTCGCGGGCAGCGTTAGCTGGCTCTATTACTCCGACCGACTGGTGGAGTTCCCGCTCGGGGTGTTTGGTATTGCGCTGGCCACGGTCATTTTGCCCAGCCTGTCAAAACAACATGCACGTCAATCTGCCGAACAATTTAATCAAACTCTGGACTGGGCGCTAAAGCTGGTGCTGCTGATTGCTCTGCCTGCCGCTCTGGGTCTGCTATTGCTGGCAGCTCCTTTACTGGCCACCCTGTTTAATTACGGCGAATTCGACTTGCGCGACGCGCAAATGGCCAGTATGAGTCTGATGGCCTATGCGCTGGGCCTGCCGGCCTTTGTCGCGATTAAAATACTGGCGCCCGGTTATTACGCTCGGCAGGATACAAAAACACCGGTGAAAATTGCCATCAAGGCCATGATCGCCAATATGTTCCTCAACGTATTGTTCGTGGTGCCCATGGTGGTATGGAGTATTGATGGCCCCCATACCGGTCTGGCGCTGGCCACCTCGGCATCGGCTTATTTAAACGCCGGCCTGCTTTATCGAGGTTTACGTCAGCAGGGTATTTATTCTCCCCTTCCCGGCTGGGGTAAATTAAACTTACAAATGCTCATTGCCAATCTGACAATGACTGGATTTCTGCTCTATTTTTCACCTTCACTGGAGATCTGGAACCAGTGGCAGCTAATGGAAAGAATTCCATATTTGCTGGGCTTTGTCGTCATCTCGATAGCACTTTTCAGCTTATCATTGTTTATTAGCGGATTCCGGCCCCGACATTTACGTCATTAAGTCGGCAAATCACATCCAGCACTCTAAGAACCCCGACGAATAGGGTATAATCCCGGTTTTTTGAACACTACTGATTCATCTAATGGAACTCATTCGGGGACTTCATAATCTGCGCGATCGCCACCGGGCCTGCGCACTCACCATCGGCAATTTCGATGGCGTGCACCTGGGGCATCAGGCCATCCTGAAAATGCTGCTGGAAAAATCCCGCGAGCTGGATGTGGATGCCTGCATTATGAGTTTTGAACCGCTGCCACAGGAATACTTTACTCCTGAAAAAGCCCCGGCCCGACTGACACGCCTGCGAGAAAAATGGTGCGCCCTGGAAAACACCGGCATGGATCAGTTTCTGTGCATTAAATTCAACCACTGGCTGGCTGATTTAACGGCAGACGAATTCATAAAACATATACTGGTCGAACAACTGCATGTACGCTATCTGGTCATCGGCGATGATTTTCGTTTTGGCAAAGGCCGAGTCGGGAATTTTGAAATGCTGAAATCTGCCGGCGAAAAATATGGCTTTGAAGTTGTCAATTCACATAGCCACTGCCTGGATGGTGAACGCATTAGCAGCACTGCCATTCGAAAAGCACTGGCTAATAATGAACTGGAACACGCCAATAAAATGCTAGGGCGGTCTTACAAGATATGCGGCCGCGTTGCCCATGGTGACAAACGGGGACGCACTATTGGTTTCCCGACAGCCAATATTAAATTGCATCGGCATGCCACGCCTTTAAGTGGCGTCTATGCCGTTACCATGTCAGGTGTTACAGAAGATGAAATCACCGGCGTTGCCAATATTGGTAAACGGCCGACGGTGGATGGCCATAATCTGCAACTGGAAGTACATTTATTTGATTTCGATAAAAGTATTTATGGCGAACAGGTTTGTGTGAAATTTAAACACAAACTGCGTGATGAAAAACGCTTTGAATCTTTTGACGCATTGAAAGAACAAATTATTAAAGATAGCAAACAGGCGAAAAGCTATTTCGCCCAACAGAGTTAACGGAAAAAATAGTGACCGACTATAAACCCACATTAAACCTGCCAGAAACTTCTTTTCCCATGCGCGGCAACCTTGCCAAACGCGAACCAGAGATGCTGAAACAATGGCAAGAAAAAAATCTGTATCAAAAAATTCGAGAGGCCAGTAAAGGCCGACCAAAATTCATCCTGCATGATGGACCTCCTTATGCCAATGGCAACATTCACCTTGGACATGCAGTTAATAAAATTCTAAAAGACATCATTATAAAAAGCCGCAGCATCGATGGCTTCGATGCACCTTACATTCCAGGCTGGGACTGCCATGGCCTACCCATTGAGCTCAATGTAGAAAAAAAGGTTGGCAAGCCTGGTGTAAAGATAGACGCTAAAACTTTTCGTGATAAATGCCGCAGCTACGCACAAGCACAGGTTGACGGTCAACGTGAAGATTTTAAACGATTAGGCGTACTAGGTGACTGGGATAATCCCTATCTCACCATGGACTACAAATTTGAAGCCAACATCGTCCGATCATTAGGAAAAATAATTGCCAACGGTCACTTACATAAAGGCAGCAAACCAGTGCACTGGTGCCTGGATTGTGGTTCAGCACTGGCCGAAGCCGAAGTTGAATATGAAGATAAAACATCACCAGCTATCGATGTGATTTTTAAAGCAACAGATGCAACTGCGTTCTTCAATGCATGCGATGCTGAACCCAATAAACATCCAGTGGCAACGGTGATCTGGACCACTACACCCTGGACACTGCCAGCAAATATGGCTGTTTCTTTACATCCAGAATTTAAATACGTTTTAGTTAGCGCTGACACGTCATTAGGCAAAATAAATTTATTACTTGCCGATGCTTTACATGAACAGGCATTAGAGCGTTATGGCATAGATGAATTTAAAATCATTGGCCAATGCCAGGGACAGGCCCTGGAAAACCAGTTTCTGCAGCATCCATTTTATGGGCGCCAGGTACCTGTCATTTTAGGCGATCATGTGACAACCGAAGCAGGTACTGGTGCTGTTCATACAGCACCCGGCCATGGCCAGGATGACTTTATTGTAGGCCAGAAATATGGCCTGGAAGTATATAATCCGGTAGGCAGCAATGGCGTATTTTTACCGGACACGGAATTATTTGGCGGCTTGCATGTAAACAAAGCTAATGATGAAGTTCTCAAAGTTCTTGAAGAAAACCGTACGCTACTTAAATTCACCACACTTAAACATAGTTATCCACATTGCTGGCGACATAATACACCTATTATTTTCCGCGCCACTCCACAATGGTTCATCAGCATGGATCAAAACGGTTTGCGTGATTCTGCGATGAAGGCCATAAACGAAACACAGTGGATGCCCGACTGGGGCAAGGCACGTATTGAAAGCATGGTAGAAAACCGGCCTGACTGGTGTATTTCAAGACAACGCACCTGGGGTACACCCATTACACTTTTTGTAAATAAAGAAACCGGTGATTTACATCCAGACACGCCCAAACTTATAGAAAAAATTGCCGTTCGTATTGAGAATGAAGGCATTGATGCCTGGTTTAGTTTAGACGCTCAGGACATCCTCGGTGAACAGGCAGACCAGTATGATAAAGTAACTGATACACTTGATGTATGGTTTGATTCCGGTGTTACCCATGCATGTGTTCTGGAACAGCGAGAGCAGCTACAGACGCCTGCAGATTTGTACCTGGAAGGGTCTGATCAACATCGCGGCTGGTTCCAGTCATCGCTACTGACATCAACTGCAATGAATGGATCAGCATCCTATAAAGCCGCTTTAACCCACGGCTTTACCGTTGATGAACACGGCAAAAAAATGTCTAAAAGTTCCGGTAATGGCGTTGAACCCGTTAAAGTCTGCAACAACCTGGGTGCCGATATATTGCGCCTCTGGGTTGCTGCATCTGATTACAGTGCAGAGATGAGCTATTCAACTGAAATACTTAAACGTATAGCCGATTCTTATCGCCGTATTCGCAACACCGCCCGTTTTCTGTTAGCCAACCTGAACGGTTTTGATCCAGCAAAAGACATGTTGGACAAAAACAGTATGTTACAACTGGATCAATGGGCCGTTGCCAAAACAGACCAGTTACAGAACGATATTGTCGAAGCTTATAAAAACTATAATTTCCATTTGATTTATCAAAAACTGCATAACTTCTGTTCCGTCGAAATGGGTAGTTTTTACCTGGATGTTATTAAAGATCGACAGTACACAACACATGAAGATAGTGTGGCACGTCGTTCTGCTCAAACAGCCATGTACCATATCGTCGAAGCTATGACTCGCTGGCTGGCACCCATCTTAAGTTTTACTGCAGAAGAAATCTGGCAAGCCATACCTGGTAAGCATGGCGAAACCGTACTAACAGAATTCTGGTATGACAAACTTTTTTCATCCGATGAATCTGCAGTGATGAACTTCAATTTCTGGGACCAGGTACAGGAAACTCGCACACTGGTGAGCAAACAGCTCGAACAACTGCGGATTGATGGAAAAATTGGCTCCTCACTTGATGCAGAATTGGATTTGTACTGTAGCGAGAATCTGTATACCACATTATCTTCACTTGAAGATGAGCTTCGATTTGTGCTGATAACTTCTTATGCACGGGTTCATCCATTAAGCGACGCCCCTGACACGGCAGTTGAATGCAAACTTGAGAATGGTGAAAAATTACAGGTGTCTGCCGCAGCATCTGTTCATAAAAAATGCGTGCGTTGCTGGCATCATCGTGAAGATGTAGGCAACCATGATAATCACCCAGAGCTTTGCGGCCGTTGCGTTGAAAATGTTGAAGGCGAAGGTGAGCAACGAAAATATGCCTGAGCAACAAACCAATACCATTAAACAATGGGCATGGATAAGCCTGCTGGTCATTTTACTCGACCAGGCCAGCAAGTTAGCGGCCGATGCATATCTGAATTATCATCAGCCAGTTTCTATCATTCCCATGTTCAATTTAACCCTGATGTATAACAAGGGTGCTGCTTTCAGTTTTTTAAGCAACGCCGGTGGCTGGCAACGCTGGTTTTTTATCGTTGTTTCTTTAACCATAAGCATTGTGCTCATCGTCTGGTTAAGCAAGCTCAAAACCAGCCAGAAACTGCAAACCACATCCATCGCATTAATACTGGGTGGTGCTATTGGCAACCTGATTGATCGCAGCATTTACGGTTATGTTATAGACTTTATTGACGTATTTTATCAACAGCATCATTGGCCCGCATTTAATATTGCCGACTCGGCAATCACCATCGGCGCCATTTTATTAATTATCGATAGTTTTAAAAATCATGAACAAAATTCAGGACAATAGCACGGTCAGCCTCCACTATCAGTTGTCCCTGGAAGACGGCACCGAAGTGGAAAACAGTTTTGATGCAGAGCCTTTAGTTTTCACCCTGGGCGACGGCACCTTGACCGAAGGTATGGAACTGGCTTTGCTGGGACTCACCGAAAATGAATCCATCTCGGTCACTATCGCCCCCGAACAGGCTTACGGTTATCCGGATGAAAATAAAATTCATAGCATGCCACTCAATGACTTCCCGGATGATTTGCAGCCTGAACCCGGCCAGGTGATTGCTTTTGATGGGCCGGATGATGAAGAAATAATCGGCACCATACTTGAAATTAATGGCGACGAAGTCACTGTTGACTTTAGCCACCCACTGGCCGGACGCACATTAATATTTAAGGCCAATACACTTGAAGTAACATCGGCAGCAAATTAACTATGCAAATTATTCTTGCCAATCCCAGAGGTTTTTGCGCCGGTGTTGACCGCGCCATAGAAATCGTCGAGCAGGCATTAAATGTATTTGGCGCACCAATTTATGTACGCCACGAAGTTGTTCACAATACTTTTGTGGTGAATGACTTAAAACAAAAGGGCGCCATATTTGTTGAAGAACTGGATGAAATCCCGGAAGATGCCACTGTCATATTCAGCGCCCATGGAGTATCTCAGGTCGTCCAGCAGGAAGCCAAACGACGCAAGTTTAAAGTCTTTGATGCCACCTGTCCCCTGGTAACGAAAGTTCACCTTGAAGTGGCACGCCATGGTAAAGCGGGCGATGAAGTTATATTAATTGGTCATGCCGGCCACCCGGAAGTAGAAGGCACCATGGGTCAATACGGCCCAGAATATGATGGCAAAATCCATTTAATTGAAACAGAAAACGATGTGGAAAAATTAAACATCAATAAAAACAGTCAACTGGCTTATGTTACTCAAACTACATTATCTGTTGACGATACTATTTCAATTATCAGCGCCCTGAAAAAACGCTACCCGCAGATTCAGGGCCCTAAAAAAGATGATATTTGTTATGCCACACAAAACCGGCAGGATGCGATAAAAAAACTGGCCACCGAAAGTGAAATTATTTTAGTTGTGGGATCACCTAACAGTTCAAATTCAAACAGATTAAAAGAACTGGCCGAAAGAAATGATACACCCAGTTATCTGATCGATAGTGTCGATGATCTTGATAAATCCTGGTTTAAAAATATTACTAGCGTTGGAATCAGCGCTGGCGCATCCGCACCTGAGATTTTAGTCAAAGATGTAGTTAATCAACTTGTAGAATGGTTTGGGGCCACTCTTAGTGAAGACAGCGGCCCCAGGGAACAGATTGTTTTTCAACTGCCGAAAGAATTACGCAACAATTAACGCCAGCATTCTTCAACGGTACGACTGGTTACAGCGGTTTTACCCCGGCGACCAAAATTATCCAATGTTAAAGCGCCGCAATCTGTATCAGCACCTGCCGACGGTGCACATTGCAGAGTATAGCTGGTCGCGCCTGTGGCACTAATGCTGAACGTATAGCCCTCTTTCGTATCATCATAGGGAATGCCAGCAGCACTTAATGCGCCGACTGGCGGATAGGTCTGATTCACATCATGATATTCCTGCATCAACACCGTTATTTCTGCCAACGGTCCTTTACAGGCCGCCGCCCTGTTTGTTCGCTCTGTATAAGTTTTAACAAACGGCAATGAAATTGCCGACAGAACGCCGATAATCGCGATCACGATCATCAGCTCTACTAATGTAAAACCAGTTTGTTTATTCATGATAACTAACCTTTAACCGCTCTCTATTCTTTACTCGATGACCGATTTCAAATATAAACCTTTAAGTATCGGGTAGCCCACATACCGTTGTGTAGCATCTATCGCCACATTGGCCGACATACCTGATTTCAAAACACTTATATCAACCTGATTGCCAAACAGATCATATACAACTGTTTTGCTATCAAATTTGAATTTAAGCTCACCTAAATCAATTATATTTTTCTTCATATCAACACTAACAATCGTTGCAGACCCATAGCCTTCGTTGGCCTGTGCAGTCTGAATAAACAGCAATCCCGACATTATTATCAAAACAACTGATATTACTTGTTTAACTATAGGCTTCATCTAACCACCCCTATCTCAGTTGGCGCCAGGACTGACGACCACGATTATTTTCGTTAACGGATTCTGTCACCATATCAATATTACCCGTGGTACCACTAAAATACTTCAGCTCTTTTTTGTCTTTGGTATTTAGAATGCCGGGCTTGGCGACTATACCCTCTTTGGATCTAACACCTGATACGATAGTTTCTGAATCACCCGCAAATGTAACAATATCAAGATCATTAATTATGCCATCACCATTCACATCAAAGGGTGACTGCTGCATACGACTGCCATCATTCGCATTGACTTCCATGATCCAGCTGGTACCACCTGCCCGACAGGGGTCTGGATCCGGCGTCAAAGTAACAAAGATAATACGCTTGCCACGTAAAATCGGCTCTACATTTACCCGTTCACCACTCTCGGTAAGATCCATGTACCAGCCCTTATGGGTAGCCCAGTCAATTTTATAACTGGCGGGATCAATATTAGCACTGGAGGTCAATCTGAATTCACGATCTATACCATCAACACCGGTGACCGTACTTACGCCGAGGATCTCCTGCTCTAACAGGTCGCCGCGATCATATTGAGCTGCAGTTCCATCATCCCAGATGGAATAGAAAGTTTGGGTTTGCACCGTTGTTGCATCATTCACCTGAAAATAAGAGCCTGTACCGAACAGCACCAATGTTTCTTTGGCTTTTTCAGGGTGACGTTTTACCGCAACCTGCGTGGTAATTGGCTGAACATCACCATTGCTGTCTTTCGCGATATAGAAAGGTTTAGGATCACCACCCGCCTGCGTCCAGACAGATTCCCAGGACGATGTATTAGACGCTCTAACATCCATTTTCCAGACATTACCAAATAAATCACCCGCATAGAGATAATCAACTTTGTAATCGCCATTCACATCTATAGGCGTAACTGATGCTATACCGTTCGGACGAGACTGGCCGGTAGGATCTTCCGCCATGCCCACTTCTGTGTCGAACTTTTTAATCAGTACACCGGTAAATGCATCTACCACATAGATGGCCGCATTACCGGTAGTACTTATATTGCCATCAGCCTGGGTATTATTAAAACCATTGCCGAATATAACAGCCCATCGACCATTCGCCATACGGCCATAGGTGACATCGCCTATGGTGTAACCCAAATCAGCATCGTTAACATCGGTAAATTCCCACAGGATGTCATTCGCATCAAACGAGTCTGGACTGGTAATATCTAATGCATACACCAACTGACCACCTGCACCAACGGAACCGGCTAACAGCGTCTTCCAGCCAGCACCATAAGCATCAAATATCTTTGGACTACCATCGACAAAATAACTATGACTGGTATTGTAATTTTGGGATGTTAACAGAGGTAATTTTTCGACCAGTTTGCCTGGTACATAGGCAAACATTTCTTCACCTTTAAGCGCATTGTTATTGGATGCATTAAACGCATGCAACATACCATCGTTCGCACCCACGTAAACCATAGGCGTTCTATTTTTTTGCGCTATTTTATATGCGTTATAACTTGCACCTTCCAGATTATTAGGAATAAAGAAATCGGGATTCGCCACATAAGCGGGTGCCGAATGGATAATGTCACCCAGTTTTGTATTGCCCGTTCCAATAACTTTACGCACACGGAAATCAGATGCCGAGGAACCTTCATTTGCATCATCGCCACGAATATAATCCAGTCGTTGCTGGCCGATTGCTGCTGTTTCAACAGCCAGGGTATCCGGATGAATTCTTAACGCCGTTTGCTGAGTCGCACCAAGGTCTGCAAGTGTTCTAAATTCAACACCTGTATTGGTATCTGTATTGTAGGTAAATATATTTCTACTAGCTGCCGACCTGGCCGCCAGTTTTGCCGCCGCATCCCATTCTTCATCACACAATTCACCGAGCGCCGGATGTGCAGAGCACTCTGGAGGTGAATCATCAAGACCATCAGGTGCACCCACAGGCAGTATATCAACAGGGCCATCCTGAATCGGCACCGACCTTAACGTGCCCGACCAGTCATTACTGTCAAAACTAGCCTGATAAACCCGACTGTTTGCATTCAGGGTACCCGAGTTCAGCGCTACCGCCGCGGCCGAACTGATGCGTGATGCAATGTTACTGATGGCATCAATTAATTTTTCAGCAATCTCATCGGGTGTAGATGCCGACGCAAAGGTACCGGAACTGTTGTAAGCAGCATGCCACAGGTCGTCTATTTTATCTGGCCCGGAACTCGCTGGACCCCAGTTACCATTTTTATCCGGTATACCAGGCGTACTCCAGTTTGCACCGGCATAGTCCACGTCCGGGTCGCCGTTACCATCTGCATCGACCATCGCGCCGGTCACACCAAAGGCCACGGTAAATGTCACCATATGTTGATGCGTGGTATTTTGGTCCGAATCATAAGTTGGCAGACTTTTTAAATCATCTTCACCGGCATCAAGCTTTACATTGTCATCCAGGCCACTCAAATCATTCACATAATATCTATAGGCCACGTCAGCGACAGTTTCTGAAACACCATCGCCATCCGGGTTACCCACACCGGGCGAGCTACCGTTCCAGTAACCATCGGTAAATAGAATGGAAAAGTTTTTCTGGCATGAATAGGCTATCGGGTCTGCATGGCCCGTAATATTGTTGGAATAATATTCACCTGCTTTTTGTAACGCCATACGCAGGGGCGTGCCCACAGCCGGCTGGTCAAATTGAAAATAATCTTCTTTGATAGCCGTGTTATGCGCCGTTACATTGGTCATAGAAACCGGTGGAATATCAGTAAAAATATTATTACCCGTAGCACCATCGCGGTTTAACAAAGTCATACCATAGCGAAATGATGGTTGCGCATTGATAACAGCAGCCACCGCATTTTTAACCGGAAAGGCACGACGACGATAATACTGGTACCAGTTGGCAGCACCCTGACGCACCTCTGCAATGGTGCGACAACCATCACTGCCCACAGCCGTCCAGTTTGACGTCGCATGCACAGCAGCGACCATTGCATTTGTGCCCAGCACATCGTAACAGGCGCCACCAGACAAAGTTTGTACTGAAGTAACAGTTTCATTTAAACCAGGACTTGCTTCAACAGAAGTTTGTGGATCATAAGTGACTCTTAACACTTCAATCTGTGGATTACCACCACCATCAGCGCCGACAATAAAACGGATATGGGTATCCCATAAGTCGACGATACCATTAGGTGCAGGAGCTGCACCGGCTGCCACACCGGTTTCATTAAAATCATCGGCATCATCAGGATAGGTTCCCGTGAAACCGGAATCATCTATCCATACCTCATAAACAAAGGGACCACCCTGGGCATCACCATTCGTTTCCAGATTACGAATCAGGGTATAACCGGTTTGCGCATTGTGTGAATCACTTCTGGCAGCGGTAAAACTTGCATCTGCGCAATCGCCGTAGCCACAGGGACCAGCCCAGGGCTCGTAGTCAATATCAGCATTGTAAAAAACCCTGTTCAAGCTGGCAGAACGTACGCGCCAGTCGACATCCAGAGGGGAATTCGTCGCATCACCGCAAATTTCTGCACGGCCAAGATAATATGAGCCGTCACAATTATTCCCATAAACATTATCACTATTGTCATAAATATAACCGTATGAACCATCCAGGGCATCGGTGCCGGCAAACACAGCCGCTCGCCAGGTGCCATCATCTTCCCAGGCGGCACTACTGTCATAAAAAGCACCTGCGCGTAATGGATCCGGATCATATGAATCATAACGCCAGTAACCGGGCATCATGGTTTCCCAGTCCATCGAACCGGAATCATCGCTCACAATAAAAACATTAGGCTGTACAGTAGAGCCTAAAAATAACGGTGTTTGAGCCACACCCAAATCTACTGCATAAACATTTGAGTTCCCGGTAATAAAAATTACCGCGGACAAAGCGAAAACTTTTATCGTATTAAATGCTTTGTCTTTCATAATTAACTCCGTTACATCTCTAAACCAATTGAATGGTAAAAAATTAGTTGCGCAAAATTTACTTTATTGAAACCGTCTATAAAATGTCGTTTGTAATATAACTTTTGCTTTGTCAGATACGCCTTCACTGCGACTGGTAATCCGATAACCACTCATCTGCGACTCCATCTGTTTGGTAAAACTTAGATCACGTGATTCATCGGCATCATTGCCAAGAATACCCATATCTTCAACTACAAAATTAGCCGCATTTGCACAACCAATCTGGGCATTCGGATCCGACAAGACAAAATCACTCCAGGTATTAGCTGCCCACCAGGCGCTGTCTTTGGACAGGAATTTCTTTAATGTGGAAGCATTGACTACCCAGACATCGCCGGCACTTCTATTCGGCGTTGCACTAGTATCATCAGGTTTGGCATTGGCATTAAAAATATGATTCTCACCCTGCCTTATCGCGGCTTCTGCACATTGAAAAGCATTGCCGCGGTCTTTCATAGAATTATGAATCCGCACATCCATCAAATTTGCACGCATAGCGGAAATACCCATGAGGGTCAATATCGCCATAAACACCAGCGAGGTAATGAGCACTGCGCCCTGTTGACGATTGAAGTTTTGAATATATTTATTCATAATAAAAACCAGTATTAAACTACCTACTTCTATTTGTTTCCTACACGAGTACCCAGCAAACGATTCCGCACCGCAATTTCTGTACAATAGGTTTTTCTGGAGTAACGATCATTTTTGGGATTCTGGGTATAATTTACGCAATCCAGTGTTTTAGTCTGAGACTGATTAGTTTCATAAACTTCGTCGCTGGAACGCATAATCAAACCAATACGCACACTGACCACATCTTCCCATCTGTTTGTAGTGGCTGTCGTTTCACCTGCAATGACATCGGCGGTTACATATCTATTGGCAACATTTCGAGCTGTCGGGTGGTCGGACAGCCCATAAAGAATATGCATTTCTTCTACACCTTCAACCAGCTGGCTGGAAACTCCATCCACATCCTGATACAGGGTAGGCACACCATTGGGATCATTTAAAGGATTCTGCCCCACATAAAAAGTAGTAACTGCCGCGCGACGAAACTCTGAAACCCCTAGCCCCCCTACATATATGCTTTCCACACTACCAACCAGGCCATTGCCATTATTGTCATCACCAGCACCACCTGGTGCAAGCGCAATTAAACCGGTAGAAATTTGACCATTGGTGCTGGTTACCTTGAATATCTGCGCAGCGCCACAACCTGATAGCATGCCATATTGATATTGATCTAAAATCACGTCGTCAATATCCGTCATGTCGAGCTGGAACTGCGTATCGCCTATAGCAACACTCTGTGCCTCATCAAGGCCATATACTTCACCAATACCACCGGTCACAGTAATAATATCGCTATCGGTATTGTAATAACCACCGGCTACAAAGCTAAAAGCTCCAGGTAATGCAGGCACCATGCCGCCACCCGTATATTCGTAACCCAGAACTTCACGGCCCGGACGAAAATCCGCAGTTGCTGCTGTTCGATCATTAAATGACAGACAGACCGCAGACATGCAATTATCAGGTAAAGCCCAGGTTTCTGCATCGCCTTTCAAACTTTGTGAATTTCGACAACCCAGAGTTCCCGCTGAACGCAAATACTGGCTGATAAATTCAAAAGCAAACTTGGCATTGCTCTGCATTTCAAGTTGATTCGTAGATAAAGTGAATCCTTTTCGATGCCGAATTTGCATATTGATTGTCGCCGCTAAAATGGCCGAACCCAGCAACAGGGCAACGAGAATTTCAAGCAGGGTGAAACCCGTTTGTTTTTTTAATACATTCTTGCGAGAAAGTAATTTATTCATGGCTGAAACATCATCACATAGCTTTTTGTGGTTTGGCTCTGGGTATCGGTGCTGGTTCTTACCGCACCCGTCCAGCTCACCGTAATGTTATATACCGAATCCGCCCCCCCCGCGCCTACAACATCAACCCGACCTGTCGGACTCGTATGAGACGGCATTAAATCTTCTAACTCCTGCCCCCAGATATAGGCATGGTAGCTGGCAACATCAGCCGGATTGGCACACAACGTTGAACAATCCATGGTGGCCGCAGCATCGGCCGTCAGCCCGTTATAAACGCCGGAATCTACACCGGTAATATTACCGCGCATGCGCTCAGCCATATTTGTCGCGAGCTGAAACGCAATGGCTTCATAATTTATTTTACTGGCTTCCTGCTGACCCCTGAGCATCATGGCCGTAGAACCTAATAATCCGACCGATAAAACAAAGGCCGCAATCATTACTTCCATCAGGGTAAAACCTTTTTGAGCATGTATTTTTACTAGCATCTTGTAACCGTGTTCTTAGTTAATTGAGGCGCTCCAGCAATGCTGGAACGTAACTCTCTACGCGGATAGCCATCAGCCGCGCCATAACCACTGCATATATCAAAGCCCAGCACGGTGCCCGCACTTATCCAGCCGGTGTACAAATAAGAGACCGTATGATCGAAAGCAGGGGCCGTGGGCGTGATGGTAATCTGAGTGTTGTCGTTAATATCATAGGCTTTGATAAGCTCGCCACTGGCTTCATCTAGCTGACCATTGTTATTGATATCAACACCAACCAGCCAGCCTTTATTCCAGTTCCCGGCCACATTGCTACAGGTACTGACTGGTCCGGCTGCTGTTATAGAGCTACAGACAATCGCATCCACACCTCTGGCGATTGCTTCACTTCGCGCCAGTTTCATAGACAGTCTTAATTCCTGCGCAACCTCGCTTAATTCATTTTGAATCAGAAACGCCTTCATAGAGGGAATACCAATCGCTGACACTACCCCGGTGATGGCGATGACGACCATCAACTCTAAAATCGTGAAACCTTTGGAATGAATTCTTTTCATGCTCATAATTTAAGACCAGCGACTCAGTGTTGTCATGTGATTAGTGATGGAACCGTTTTAATCTCAGATGAGCGGCCACGGGAAACCCATCGACTTTATTCTCTTTCAAATCCGGACTCTAGCAACATCTGCAGCCGCCTTCATCTTTGTTGGCAGACTCTGCGAATGGCGGTAGTTATTGACTGATAACCGGTTAGCGCTGGCAGCATCACCAACGCTTTAATGATTGGCGTCCAACCGGTAAGGAGCAGAATCAATTGCCGTCGGCCGCTTTAATACCAGTTCAGCCATTAGTCGTGCACTGGCTGCACCTAAAATAACGCCATTGCGGAAATGCCCACTGTTAATGAATAGCCCCTTTATTTCCGGATGCTCGCATATATAAGGTATACCGTTAACACTACCCGGTCTCAATCCGGCCCAGTGATGCTCAACCGGCAACTGTGCCAACCCCGGAACTAGTCGGATGGCCGCCGCCTGCAGATCTTCTCTGGCTGCGTCAGAAATATCTTTATTAAAACCAACATATTCAAGAGTACTGCCCGCAAGAATTCGTCCATCTCGCCGCGGAATTAAATATCGACCGGCTGACAATACGATGGGTTTTAACAGACCCGGCGAAGCTTTAAATATAATCATCTGGCCTTTAACCGGTTCAACCTCGGGCGGTCTGATATATTTTTCAATAATCTCGGCACTCCAGGCGCCACCGGCAATAATCACCTGATCAGCAGCATAGGTTTTCCCGTTTGCCCTAAGCCCTTTAATCTGAGCATTTGATACATTGAGCCGTTCTACCGGGGCATTTTCCAGACAGGTAATTTTTCGATAATCAAGGCTGCCTCTAAGGGCTTTTATCAGACGTGGATTTCGCATCTGTGCAATATCTGGAAACCACAAACCGGACGAATATTCCGCGTTTAATCCTGGCCCACACTGCTGCACGGCATCGACAGATTGCAAATACTGCATGTGCATATGCCATTTATCCGCCCAGTCGTTTGCAGCCTGCGCCTGTTCACTATCCAGTACCAGCAATCCACTAGTGGTATATTCTGGATCTATGCCAGTTTCATTGCGAAGCTGCTCAGCAATACCGGGATACATTTGTTGCCCAGCTTTTGCCAGAACATTTACCGAATCAGTATATCGCCATGGATAAAGTGGCGACAGAATACCACCGCCTGCCCAGGTTGATTCGCCGCCCAGGGTTCCGCGCTCCAGGAGCATGACATCTGCCCCTGCCTGTTGCAGCTCTCGTGCTGTCAACATACCAATCAGGCCACCGCCAACAATAATGCAATCACTCATAAAAACTGGTTGTACTGCCTGCTCATTAACTCAGGAGCCACTGCTCACCGATAAAAAAAGAACGGCGGATAAACCGCCGTTCCCAGATACTAACAATCTATATTTAATTTACTGGATCAGATTAACGCCCACATGTGTTGCTTACATTAGAGGGGGCCTGATCCATATATTTTTCGCAATAACACGGACTCACACCTTTCGCCCAATGTTTCTGACAACGACTAATCCACATCGCCGCCTGCTTCTGCTCCCATTCTTTCTCACGCTGGATGCTTTCGGCAGAAGCCTGTTTAATTTCCTGCTCTTTACGTAACTTTTCCATTTCCGCAGCCATTTTCTGTTTTTCTTTTGCCACATTACTGGCCATGCGTTTCTCGGCAGCGGCTTTTTTGACTGTATCTTTACATGGATAAGTTTCCGCCTTAATTGCATTTTTAAAATCTGCTGGCGGCTGGGCCTGACACATTTCAATCACAACTTTTTTAGGTTTGGGTTTGGGCCTGGGTTTTGGTTTGGCGACTATCTGTGGCTTCGGTGCCGGTTTTTTAACTATCACTGGAGGCGCAGGTTTTTCGATTTGGGCCATGATATCCGCGAATCCTGCCATGCTATATGACAATTTCACCGGACGCCCGTAGGGCTCAACGATAAATTCAACTTTCTTCGCCTGTTTCAGGCTGGACAGAGACGCCTTATCCAGGTTGATTATAAAATCACCGCCACCACCGGCGTTCACACATGTATCGTTGATAACGACCGCATTTTGCTTCAGTTTCTTCCCGGGGCGTTCCTGATTATCCAGGCACCACTGAAAACGTGCCATGCGCCGACCATCGATCAACACATCCGAAATTTCCATTTTGCTTAAATTAATTGTATTTTCCAGTTCGCCACTAGGATCATTTTTCCCCAGACGCAATCGCAGGCGATCCTTATTGATATTCAGGTGATAGTACAGCGCATCACTACCCTCACGCACATCGCCGGACTTTACTGCAGCACTCTCTTTCAAGTACCAGGCAATACTGTCATTAAAATTGTAGTTTTTGGTCTTTTTGAATGGATTGGGCCCCGCAACCACAGAATAACTTCCGCTGAACAGACTCATACAGGCAATAACCATTGCTAAAAATTTTGGCATAACAACCTCATAAACGGCCAGATAAGATATCCAACAGGCCCATAACTCTTAAAATAATTTTTATATTTGGCTCGTAAGCCACGGTAAATTAAATAGATTTTAGATGCAAATTCAGTATTTCGCCAGCACCAGGGCTAGATATAGCACAAGAACCTCAGGATTGCGGCAATTCAATCCCCAAATCGTGTACAATTCCTCGTTTTCATAATTTGTGGTCTGGATCATGCTCGTTTCACTGAATGGGGAACAAAAAGAACTGGCTGAGGGTATTAAATTAAGCGAACTCATCGACATGCTTGATCTCAGCCATCGACGCCTGGCGATAGAAATCAACCAGGAAATCGTTCCCAAAAGCCAGCATGCAAAATATGAAATAAAACCAAACGACAAAATTGAAATCGTCCACGCCATTGGCGGTGGGTGAGACGCGACCGAATGTCCAGTGGACATTCGCAGCGCGTCGAACGCCCAGCAGGGATGCTGGGCAGGAAATTTACACCATGATGGTTTCCGCCATACCCTAACTAAAGCCAATTACACATGACAAACACAACTGACCAACTCATCATCGCCGATAAAGCTTATAATTCACGACTGCTCACGGGTTCGGGCAAATATAAAGATCTGGACGAAACCCGAGCAGCGACCGAAGCCAGTGGTGCCGAAATAGTCACCGTGGCGATACGTCGTACCAATATCGGCCAGAATCCCGATGAGCCTAATTTACTCGATGCGCTACCACCAGAAAAATATACCATCCTGCCCAACACAGCCGGCTGCTATACCACGGAAGATGCCGTGCGCACCTGCCGTCTGGCCCGTGAATTGCTCGATGGCCATGATCTGGTCAAACTGGAAGTACTCGGCGATGAAAAAACGCTGTTTCCAGACATTACCGCAACTCTGGAAGCAGCCGAAATACTGGTCAAAGATAATTTCAAAGTCATGGTCTACACCAATGACGACCCCATCATTGCCAGGCGCCTGGAAGAAATTGGCTGCGTCGCAGTGATGCCACTGGCGGCCCCCATCGGATCTGGCCTGGGCATTCGCAACCCCTACAATATTTTAACCATTGTTGAAAATGCCAATGTACCCATCCTGGTAGATGCCGGCGTAGGTACAGCATCTGATGCGGCAATCGCAATGGAACTCGGTTGTGATGGTATCCTGATGAACACCGCCATTGCCGCCGCGCAAAACCCGGTGCTTATGGCATCGGCTATGAAAAAAGCCGTTGAGGCGGGTCGCGAAGCATTCCTGGCAGGGCGTATGCCGCGCAAACGTTTTGCATCAGCTTCATCACCAATTGACGGCACCTTCTTCTAAGTTAATCAAGTAATAACGGAACGCGTCTGGTGATTCCACCAGCGCAATTCGGCCCGCTATATTTATGGAACCAAAATACTTACGCACCATCCGCAGCTTTGTTAAACGCGAAGGTCGCCTGACACCCGGCCAGCAAAAAGCCCTGGATGAACTCTGGCCAAAATTTGGTGTTGAATACACTGATCAGGCAATTGACCTGGAAAAATTATTCGCGCGATCAGCTCCTGTTGTTATGGAAATCGGCTTTGGCAATGGCGCCTCCCTGTTTCAAATGGCGCAGGCAAATCCTGACAGGAATTATTTAGGCATCGAAGTTCATCGCCCCGGTATCGGCCATTTATTACAGCTGATTGATGAAGCCGGTCTGGAAAATATTCGGATTTCCAATCATGATGCCGTTGATGTTATTCGCGATCAAATAGCTGAACAAAGCATCACCCGGTTTCAGTTGTTTTTCCCGGACCCCTGGCACAAAAAGAAACATCACAAACGCCGCATTGTGCAGGACGATTTTGTGACTATGCTGGCGCATAAACTTAAAAAAGATGGCATGTTTCATCTGGCCACCGACTGGGAAGATTACGCCGAACATATGCTGGCAGTTTTAAATCGCAATAAAAACTTTTGCAACATGTCACCTGACAACACTTATGTTCCAAAACCTGAACAACGTCCCACTACAAAATTTGAAAAACGTGGGCACCGCCTGGGCCACGGCGTCTGGGATTTACTGTTTAAAAAAATCTAATCCATAAAAAATCCGCTGCAATAATAATTACAGCGGATTTGTATTTTTAATTTATAAGCTGAACTTAGGCCGATTGCGGCAATAACACCGCATCTTCACCTTCCTTGCCAAGACGCTTATATATATCAACCAGCGCCATATCTTCGGTGGCAAAGAAATTTTCTTCCCCAAGCACCTCAAATAAATGTGAATTACGCATCACATCCAGAATCTGCTTTTTCAGTCCACTGAACACCAGCGTAATATCGTTATCACGTAATCGCTCGATTAAATGATGCACAACTTCTTCACCGGACGCATCTAGCTGATTAACGCCATCTCCAACAACAAGAATGTATTTAACGTCCTGGTGTTCGCTCACTGCCTCCAGAATAGTATCTTCAAAATATGAAACATTGGCAAAGTACAACGAACCATCAAAGCGCAACACGACTATTTCATCATCTCTGGCCAGATCAGGATTTACTGCCAGATCGCGCAAAGTGCCATCAGGATATCGACCAAGCAAGGCAACCCTTGGCTTCATCGTGCGGTACAGATACAAACCTAAAGCCAGACCCGCGCCAATTAAAATGCCCTTATCCAGATGAGGTGCAAATGCCAGAGTTGCCACAAAAGTAACGACAGCAGCAATACCGTCATGCTTACTGGTACGCCATGCATGTTTCACGGCTTTGAAATTAATCAGGCCAAATACCGCCATCATAATAACCGCCGCCAGCACTGCATTGGGCAAGTGATACAACAGAGGCGTCAGGAATAACAGCGTAATCAGCACAACAATTGCAGTGACTACAGAAGAAAAGCCGGTTTTAGCGCCCGCATTTAGATTCACTGCAGAACGCGAGAACGATCCGGAGGCGGGGTAGGACTGAGAAAAACTACCGACGATATTGGCAAGACCCTGCCCTATCAATTCCTGGTTTGGATCAATTCGATCTTTGGTTTTTGCCGCCATCGCTTTCGCGATGGATATGGCTTCCATAAAACCGACCAGAGCAATAATCATAGCACTCGGCAATAAACTACCCATCAACTCCAGATTAAAATCCGGAACAGAAATCGTCGGCAGCCCCTCCGGAATTTGACCAACAACACTACCACCCATGCCCTCATAATCAATCATGTAGCTGATAAGAATGGTACCCACTACTGCGACCAGCACACCGGGTAATTTCGGTGCATGTTTTTTCATTAACAACATCACTGCAAATGCGCCCATGCCCATAACAAAGGTCGCTAAATGCGTATCTCCCAGTTGCTGCAATACACCCCATACCCGGACAGTAATAAACGGATCATTAGGGCCACCGGGCATAGACACGCCGAAGATTTTTGATAACTGGGATAAACCAATCACCAGCGCAGCCGCATTGGTAAATCCAACGATAACCGGATGCGAAAGGAAGTTGACCACGACACCTAAACGGAACAAACCCAGGGAAAACTGGAATAACCCGACCAGCAACGCCATAAACATAGCCAGTGGAATATATATTTCTGCTAACTCCGGGTTATCCAGTGCTGTACCACCAACCACTGTGGCAATAGCCGTTGCCGTCATCAGGGAAACGACCGCGACCGGTCCCGTACCTAATTGTTTAGATGATCCCCAAAGAGCCGCCACCATTACCGGTAAAAATGAAATATACAAACCAAAATACGCGGGCAGCCCGGCCAGATTTGCATACGCCATAGACTGTGGTATCAGTACCAGTGCGACGGTTAAGCCCGCAATCAAATCGGCTTTTAATACACTGGAATCTTTAAGCATGGGTGCCCAGACAAGAAACGGGAAAACTTTGTATAGAATGTTGGTAGCTTTGTCAGACGCCATGGGTTCCTCGGATCAGTTTAGTCGGTTTAGTAAGCCAGAAAATCGAAATATCTTAACATACTTACACTGCCTCTTCATTTGCCCTAAAACAAATTATATAGATTTGACACAACACACTGACAGCTATGCTGCCATCGCCGTTTTTTGTTGTGGCTTAAATCCTGCGTAATGGCCGAAAAGTTTCTGCATTGAGCTAAATCCAAACCGTTCTTGCGTGTGAAGATGACACACATATATATCCAGCCGCTGGTGTTGCACTGATGGGCATGGCTCAGGATAATTATACGTTCTTCGGCCATCTCAAATGGGTACCGGTTATAGCAGCGGGCTACGCCGCAAGTATCGTGACCCAGATGTGGGTCAATATCAGGTTATTTTTAACCTGAAAACATACGCGTCGGACTGGCGATTGAGACATAAGCAATGACACCGTCAATCACGCAATGGCCTCCCTCGAAAGCCAGGTGACTTACAAGTGACTTAATGGATATATCATGCTAGTCTTCGACGCCTGTTTTTTTCCCTTTAAATCACAATAAATAAATGCCGGGAATCCATGGTTTAATTCCTGGCCCGGATCAGAATGCACGACCTTACTCTGCTGTTGCTACTGCCGCTAATCGGCGCAGCTATTATCACTGTTCTACCATCAGATCAGCCTAAATTGATCCGTAATCTGGCCATTCTCGCTGCGCTTGCGGCACTAATACAGTCCTGGTATTTGCTTTACGCATTCGACTCTTCCACTGCGCTGCTGCAATTCAGTGAGCAAACGGCCTGGAATACCCGACTGGGGACGTCTTATGCGATGGGTGTCGACGGCATTTCCCTGCCCATGATCCTGCTGGCGACGCTGCTATGCGTGATTGCCATCATGGCATCGTCCAGCATTAAACAAGGCATCAAAGCTTATTATTTTTTAATCCTGCTACTGGAAACTGCCATGCTCGGCGTTTTCATGGCACAGGACTGGACTCTGTTCTATCTATTCTGGGAACTCACCCTGATTCCACTGTTTTTCCTGATTGACCGCTGGGGTGGAAAACGCCGTCATACCGCAGCACTGAATTTTGTGCTTTACACCATGGGCGGCTCGGTGTTCATGCTGTTAAGTATCCTGGCCCTGTTTGATAGCACACCCGAACATTCATTTGCCATGGCCGATATGCTGGCCAGTGCACGCAGTTTATCGCCCGATACCCAGTTCTGGATTTTTCTGGGTTTTCTGATTGGTTTTGGCGTCAAGATGCCAATCTTCCCCATCCATGGCTGGCTACCGCTAGCCCATGTAGAAGCGCCAAGCCCGGTGAGTATATTGCTCTCCGGCATTTTGCTTAAAATGGGTTCTTATGGACTGATTCGAGCCAGTTCGATGCTGCCCGAAGCGGTAATCGCACTGCAACCCATGCTGGCGACCCTGGCCCTGTTTAGCCTGATTTACGGCGGTCTACTGGCCTGGCGCCAGTCGGATCTGAAAAGCATGATTGCCTATTCTTCCGTTAGCCATATGGGCGTCGTACTGCTGGGCATTGCCGCACTGAATATCACGGGCCTCACCGGTGCCGTATTACAGATGGTGGCCCACGGCCTGGTGGCCGGCGCCATGTTCCTGCTCATCGGCCTGCTTTATGAGCGTACCCATACACGGGATGTAAACCACTACAGCTCACTGGTGCGTGTCACGCCCAGGTTTGCCTTTTTCACTACCCTGGCTTTCATTGCTGCCGTCGGCATGCCGGGCACCGCCGGTTTTGTCGCTGAACTGCATGCTTTGATCGGTGGCTTCGAACGCTGGGGCTGGATCATGATCATCCTCAGCCTGGGCGTACTCATTTCCAGCGCCTACGCTATTCGTACCGTGGGTCGCCTGTTTACCGGGCCAGTCAAAAAGGAAATGCAATCCATCAAGGATTTGCGCAACCACGAAATGCTCGCCGCCAGTTTCTTAACTATCGGCTTTGTGAGTATTGGCTTTTTCCCGGCGCCAGTGCTGGAACTTATGAGCGCCTCGATAAGCGAACTTAGCGCTGTATTTGCGGGGAGGCTATAAATGGCTGAAACTGAAAATCCATCCATCGATATACGCCAGCAATTACA
Source organism: Gammaproteobacteria bacterium (assembly GCA_026195895.1). GTDB lineage: Bacteria > Pseudomonadota > Gammaproteobacteria > SZUA-229 > SZUA-229 > JAPHRO01. Next base: position 3,273 of record JAPHRO010000068.1, on the reverse strand, counting down.
GGATGTGATTGCACATCTTGAACATGTGTTGCCGGGTCAGGCCCCCATCAGGAACTTTGTTCATCACAATACCCTGCATGGCTACCAGCACATGTCTTTTCCGGATGCCCTGAAAGCAGCCCATGAACTGACCGGCGCCTATGGCTACGAAACCGCCGAACGTTATCGCGAATATTTTAACAACGGCCGCATTTCGTTAGATGACCTTAATGCGGTAGTGAATGATCGCGACGACCTGCAGGCCGATGAGGCGATTGGTGACAAACTGACTCGCCGCGACATCTATCTAACGGCGTTACGCTATCCGTTAAAGTCTGTCACCGGCTGCCAGTTCACCTGGCATGTGGAAGAACTCGACGAGCTGAACCGCTTCCAGCAGGATATTGAAGCACAGAATCGCAAAAAACTGCTTGCTGCTGCAAAAATCCATGGTGAAGACTCGGAAGCCGAAGCCATTAACGCACTCTGGTTTAGCTGCCTGCAGAGTATGCATCTGGAACATTACCTGGTGCATCCGGAAGAACTGATGGAGCTGGACCCGGAAGCCGCCGAAAGCCTGCTGCGCAACATCATTCCGGAAGAATCCGAGGGTCAGACCGAATCATCTCTACTCCATCGCCAGGTAGAAAAAGAAGCTAAAAATCAGCTCGGCCAGCTTATTCGTAAAGTGGGTCACGATCTTACCCTGCGCGGTTTTCTGCAATCCCTCACCGGTCAGGACATTCTTGATGATATTCGGCCCATGCTGCAGCAGCATCTGGCCAACTACCTCGACCAGGGCATGTCGGCCTGGCATCACCATCAACGTCAGCAGGGGTTTTACGCGGCCTGGCGTAACAGCGCGAAAAACGACCTGATCTGGATTTTCGACCAGTTACCCGACTGGCAGGACAGCATTGACAGTCTGCCCGATAACGCGCTGGACACGATCATTGTCGAGCTGAATCAACTGGGCATTTCGGAAACCCACTGGGCCCATTATCTGGAACGACTGGCGCTGGAAACTCCCGGCTGGTCTGGCATGTTTTTATGGCGCCAGCAAAACCCCCAGTACGAAGGGGAAACCCAGCCCATTGAGATGCTGGATTTTCTCGCCGTCAGGCTGGTGCTGGAACGTTTATTTGCCCAGCGCCTGTGCCGCGAACAGTGGCAAATCGAAGCCAATCTCGACGTATTACGCTGGTATTTCCGTCGTCGCCAGTCGGAATTTTTCGTCCGCTACGTGATGTTCAACAATCGCCTGCCCGAATATCTGGTCACACTGGCACAGCGACAGATTCAACGCTCCCTGCTGGATCACGATCATTATCAACCCTGGCGGCAACTGGCGGATATGATCATGACCTGGCGCAACACGCCCATGTCCGATCAGGTTAAAGGCTATTCGGTATTTGACCATGCCTGGCCCCTGTTCCGTCTGGCGCAGCATCTGGGACTATGCGCTAATGATGTCGAAAGCCTGACCGACGATCAGATAGCCCAGATTTTCAACTGCATAGATGTGCTGGATGCGGAAACCTCCGGCTTCATCTGGCTACAGGCTTATGAACGCAATTACCGTGACAAGCTGTTCAATGCCGTGGTCGCCAATGAAAATCGTGGCCGCTGGAAACAGGCTAATGGCCGCCCCGAGGCACAAATCACCTTCTGTATGGATGATCGTGAAGAATCCATTCGACGCCACCTTGAAGAACACAACCCGGCTATTGAAACCCTGGGGGCAGCGGGATTTTTCGGTGTACCGATTAACTGGAAAGGACTGGATGATGAGAAAACCACGCCTTTATGTCCGGTTGTAGCCAACCCGGTACACACCCTGTGCGAAGTGGCCGATGAAGACGAACAGACCAAATTAACCAAACATAAATCCCGTCGCTCCCGGCGCATTAAAATCAAGGATATTGTGCAGCAGGAAACCCGACGCAGTTTGCTAACGCCTTTACTGATCGCACTTAGCGCACCGTTCAGTTTATTTGCTCTGTTAGCCAAAACCTTCGCTTTCCGCCAGCTACATACGATCACCGAAAAAATATGCACCGCCTACGATATACCCGTCCACACCCATGTCGAGATCAATACCCAGCAGCCCAAAACCGATGCCACGCCTGACGATAATCAGTTTGGCTATACCGATGCAGAACAGGCCGACCGTATCCAGGGCTTCCTGCGCACCGTGGGCCTGAACAAGCCACTGGCTCCGTTCGTGATTATGATGGGTCATGGCTCCTTCAGTGTTAACAATCCCCATCTGGCAGCTTATGACTGTGGCGCCTGCTCGGGTCGGCATGGTGGACCCAATGCACGGATTTTTGCCGCCATCGCTAATCGCCCGGAAATACGTGCGATCTTAGGTGATCGCGGCGTTAACATCCCGGCAGACACCTGGTTTATCGGCGCCGAGCACAATACCGCGGATGAAGCCATCCTCTGGTACGATCAGGAACAAATTCCGCAGGACATGCTGCCGAGTTTTGAAAAACTGCGCGCTGAAATCGATCTGGCCACTCAAAAATCGGCCCATGAACGCTGCCGCAGACTGGCCTCGGCACCCAGGAAGCCATCATTAAAAACAGCCATCAAACATATCACTGGCCGTTCCTACGATATATCACAGGCACGCCCAGAACTGGGCCATGCCACTAACGCCGCGGCTTTCATCGGTCGCCGCTCCATCAGTCAGGGTGCATTTTTTGATCGCCGCGTGTTCCTGATTTCCTATGATCCGAGCCAGGACAATGAGGAAGGCCATATCATCGAGGCCATCCTGCTGGCCGCCGGCCCGGTCGGGGCGGGCATCAACCTGGAATATTATTTTTCCACGGTAAATAACGCTGAATATGGCAGTGGCTCCAAAATCACCCACAACGTTACCGGTCTGTTCGGGGTAATGGATGGCGCCAATTCTGATTTGCGTACTGGCCTGCCCAAACAGATGATTGAAATACACGAAGCCATGCGGCTGCAGGTGCTTGTCGAAGCCAAAATAGAAGTACTGAACAAAATCTATATGCGCCAGCCGGCATTGCAGGAACTGGTGGGCAAGGGCTGGCTGTTATTAAGTGCCAAAGACCCTGACTCCGACCAGATCCAGGTATTCGTGCCGGAAAAAGGCTTTGTTCCCTGGGATGGCCAGCGCAGTGATCTGCCCATGGTGGACAATTCCACCGCCTGGTATGACGGCCATCATCTACCACTGGAACCCGCGTTGATCAGGCAGGAGGCCAGCCATGCATAATCTTCTGGCCACTGTCTGGCTGATCCCGCTGGTGCCCT
>JAPHRO010000037.1 GCA_026195895.1 Gammaproteobacteria bacterium | reverse complement strand
TTCGTCTGCCACTGTTTAGCCCTCCGATCCAGCAACGCGGTTAACAACCTGGATGGCTTTCAATGCACATGCTGTTGCACTTTGAACCGCACGGTTCACATCCAGCGCATCAGATGCACAACCGGCTGCAAAAATGCCGCCATTCGTACCATCATTCTCAATGAAACCATGCTCATTAATACTCAGGCCTTCCGGCAAGGTAGCAGCATCAATGCTTGGTTCCATGCCCACGGCCAGCACAACCAGCTCATGAGGCGTTGCGTAACGGTTATAACCTTCAGTATCCACACCCTGCAGGACAGGATTCTGCGTTTCATTATCTAAAGTGATGTTAGCCACCTTGGATTTAATGAAGGTTACATTTTCATCATTCTGTACGTTTTTGTAGAAATCTTCAAAGCGGTCAATGGCACGAATATCAATGTAATAAATCGTTGATTTTGCACCAGCTTCAGACGCATAGGTGGTCTGTTTCAGACTGGCCATGCAGCAGATACGTGAGCAGTGCTTCAGGTAATTACGGTCACGTGAACCGGCGCACTGGATGAACGCAATATCTTTGGCTTCTTTACCATCCGATGGACGTAAAATTTTACCGCCGGTAGGACCCATAGGATCATTCATGCGCTCAAACTCGACCGAAGTAATGACGTTTTTGTAACGATCATAACCATAAGGCTGAATCTTGTTTGCATCATAAGGTTTCCAGCCCGTTGCATAAACAACTGCACCGACTTTCAGCTCAACCGTTTCTTCCTGCATATCCAGATCAATGGCATCAAACTTACAGGCTTCTTTCGCCTTATTCGCATCGTCTGTGCCGATCATGGCTGGGTCAATAACATAACGCTCTGGATAAGCCATACGGTGAGCACGGTAAGCGCCTTTGTGCTTCGACATTCCATAGTTATGTTCATCGTCAAATTCCGCTTCAACAGCATCTTCACAGGCGCCACATGCTGTGCAGTTGTCATTCACATAACGTGGGCTGATTTTAACAGTCGCGGTGTAATCACCTTCATTACCAGTCAGGCTCGATACTTCCGCCATAGTCAGCACAGTGATATTTGGATTTTGTTTAGTACGACGTTGATTAATTTCCAGGCCACAGGTAGGGAAGCATAGTTTTGGAAAGTACTTGTGAAGCTGGGTAATACGGCCACCTACATAAGGTCGTTTTTCGACCAGGATAACCTGTTTGCCAGCTTCAGCAGCTTCCAACGCAGTGGTCATACCACTCACGCCTCCACCTACTACCAGGATGGTCTCATTGGTTGCGACTACATCCGTCATTGATATTCCTCCGAAGCGGATAGATTGATTTCTACAAATCGATTAACGCAGCAATTTTTATTAAAAAACATCCGAAAAACTGCGTTTGAAAATTCTTTGTGCTGTTAGCGAACGCCAGTAAGAAGCGTAACGACGATACAGTACATATACAGGGCTGTAAAGATACTCCTTTGCGGGTTATTTCTCTAGGGAAATCAGTCGGTTTTAAATCGAAGTTTCCGATACGCGAATAGAAAACTTTTATACGGATTAATTTTTTTGATGTTTATCAACAAAAAATGAATAGTTGTTAATATACTTATATAATCGGATTGTTAATGAGAATTGTTATTATTAGTTTTTGGTGATTATTTGTTTATTTACCTGAAGAATCGTTTTTTACATCGCTGAACACCAGCAAAACTGTTTTCATCAAGCTGAGCTTTTAGAGTTTTTGTCACTTTGTGTTTTCGCCTTGATGGCAACTCATTTATTACTGTTTAATTTACCTTTAAACCGAAATTATCTTTGTGTTTTCACCCCGCAGAGCTTGTGATATGGGGCGGCGTTTTCTTGCTTACTTCTTTGTCGCTGCTGACAAAGAAGTAAGTCGCCATCACGGCGAAACAACAAAGTTATAAAAACTAGCACGTATAAATCCACCCATAAAAAAAGCCAGGTCAAAGCCCGGCTTTTTCATCAGAACACAACAAATAAATATTATTTGTTCGCTTCGCGCTCTTTAACTTCCTTAATAACTTCTTCCGCAATGTTACTAGGACATGGCAGATAGTGCGAGAATTCCATAGAAAACTGACCGCGACCAGAAGTCATGGTACGCAGATCACCGATGTAACCAAACATTTCGCTCAAAGGACATTCAGCTTTAATCCGAACACCGGTTGGCCCTGCTTCCTGACCCAGAATCATGCCGCGACGACGGTTCAGGTCACCAATAACATCACCTACGTGATCTTCTGGTGTGAATACATCAACCTTCATGATCGGCTCAATTAACTGCGGACCCGCTTTTGGAATAGACTGACGGTATGCACTTTTAGCCGCAATCTCAAACGCTACAGCAGAGGAGTCAACGGCATGGAAAGCACCATCCATCAGCGTGATTTTAACATCAAGCAATGGGAAGCCAGCCAGTACACCCGTGTCCATCATTGAATTAAAGCCTTTTTGAACTGCAGGCCAGAATTCGCGCGGAACGTTACCACCGGTAACCTTCGATTCAAATTCAAAGCCGGAACCGGGCTCACCTGGCTCAACAATATAGTCAATCTTACCGAACTGACCTGAACCACCTGACTGTTTCTTATGCGTATAAGAATCTTCAATACGCTGGGTAATCGTTTCACGATAAGCCACCTGAGGCTTACCAACAGTTACATCTACACCATGAGTACGTTTCAGGATGTCGATCTTGATATCAAGATGCAGCTCACCCATACCCTTCAGGATGGTTTCACCAGAATCTTCGTCTGTTTCAACATAGAACGATGGATCTTCGGCAACCATTTTGCTCAGCGCAATACCCATTTTCTCTGAACCACCTTTATCTTTAGGTGAAATAGCGATAGAAATAACGGGATCAGGAAATACCATCGGCTCCAGCGTGGCTGGGTTTTTCACATCCGCCAGGGTATGACCGGTTTGAACATTTTTCAGTCCAACGAATGCAACAATATCACCGGCCTGGCATGAATCGATTTCTTCTCGCTGGTCCGCATGCATCATTACCATACGGCCAATACGTTCGGTTTTACCGGTGAAGGTATTAACCAGTGTATCGCCTTTATTGATAGTACCCGAGTAAATGCGAACGAAAGTCAGGGCACCAAAACGGTCATCCATAATTTTAAATGCCAGTGCGCGAACAGGCTTGCTTGCATCAACAATGGCGAATTCACCTGTTTCATTACCTTCCATATCCACTTCAGGCTGAGGTGGCACATCCGTTGGGCAAGGCAGGTAATCTACAACCGCATCCAGTACCAGCTGAACACCTTTATTTTTAAACGCTGAACCCGTGTAAGTTGGGAAGAAGTCCAGTGCGATGGTACCTTTACGAATACAACGCTTAAGGTCTTCGATAGAAGGCTCTTCACCTTCCAGATATTTTTCCATCAGATCATCATCCTGCTCAACAGCAGTTTCGATGAGTTTTTCACGCCATTCTTCAACCTGGTCAACCATATCGGCTGGCACGTCTTCGATAGTGTAAGCCGTTGGATCACCTGATTCATCCCAGACCCATGCTTTACGAGTCAGCAGGTCAACCACACCTTTCAGGCTATCTTCAACACCAATCGGTAGAACCATAACCAGTGGATTAGCGCCCAGTACATCTTCAATTTGCTTAACAACGCGATAAAAATCTGCACCCAGACGGTCCAGTTTGTTGATGAAAATAATACGAGCAACTTCAGAATCGTTGGCATAACGCCAGTTGGTTTCAGACTGCGGTTCAACACCACCTGACGCACAGAATACACCCACGCCGCCATCAAGAACCTTCAATGAACGATATACTTCGATAGTGAAGTCAACGTGTCCGGGAGTATCGATAATATTCATCTGATGACCATCCCAGTGACAGGTAGTCGCAGCAGACTGAATCGTGATACCACGCTCTGCTTCCTGTTCCATGAAGTCAGTGGTTGATTCACCGTCATGTGTTTCACCGAGTTTATGAATTTTACCGGTAAGTTTCAGGATACGCTCAGTGGTGGTGGTTTTACCCGCATCCACGTGGGCGAAAATACCGATATTTCGGTAGAGTGAGAGATCTGCTGCCATGGTTTTTCTCGTCTATAAGCTTTAAAAAATTTAATACATTAAAATAGGCCGCATTGATCGAAGAATTACATCAATACGGCCTACTTCGCCAACTGCGCAGACATTCCCTTAAAAATCAACATCTTGAAGCATCTTATCAGATGGATTTTGGGAAACCGGCCAGCACTGTTGAGCTGATTCGTCTAAAAAGGCGCATATCATACCGGAAAATGGCCTGAAACAGTGAATAAATAAGGATTTTTTTAAAGAAAATTACCAGGCAAACTCATGCGGCTGGCCTCCTGGCCATATATTCGCCGCCAACATGCTCAAAGCCCGGCTTTTTATAAAAGCGCTTCACGCGGTGTACTGCTTCAGGATCAGAACATGTATGAATCATTCGTTTTGAATAAAGGAATAAGGGCTGGCTAATTACTGATTTAAGCTACCACTTACTGGACTTGATGGCTCTACCCTGCGGGGCATCCGGATTAAACCACTTAAGCTTCTCGCGCATTTTCACCACTTCACCCACGATAATGAGGGTCGGCGGCTTGAACTCGTGGCTTTTAACCGTTTCTTCCAGCGTCTCCAGCGAAGCAATAATTGTCTTCTGTTCAGGCGTCGTGCCTTTCTGAACCAGCGCCACTGGCGTTGATGGCGGCATGCCATGGGCAATCATCTCCCGACACAATGTTGGTGCGCCATGCAGGCCCATGTAGAACACAACAGTCTGATTCGGTTGCGCCAATGCCGGCCAGTTCAGATCAATTGACCCATCCTTTAAATGCCCGGTGACAAATACACAGGCCTGGGAATAATCGCGGTGGGTCAGTGGTATACCGGAATAGGAAGCACAACCCGCTGCTGCCGTAATGCCGGGCACCACCTGAAACGGCACACCCTCCTGGGCCAGTAGTTCGATTTCTTCACCGCCACGACCAAAGATAAAGGGATCCCCGCCTTTAAGCCGCAATACCCGCTTGCCTTCCTTCGCCAGACGCACCAGCAATTCATTAATATTTTCCTGTTGCATGGTATGTTTGTCGCGCTCTTTACCGACATAAATCATTTCAGCATCACGCCGCACCAGTTCGCGAATGGCCGGTGACACCAGACGGTCATATACCACCACATCCGCTGCCTGCATCAGGCGCAGCGCGCGGAAGGTCAACAGATCCGGATCACCGGGACCCGCACCCACCAGGTAGACTTCACCCTGGAAATCAGCATCCGCATCACCTGCATCAATGGCTTTCTGCAGTTCCACGGCAGCGTCATCTTCATGGCCCGAGAACACGCGATCAGCGACGGTACCTTCCAGCACCTTTTCCCAGAACATACGGCGTTGTTCCACATTGGAAAATCTGGCCTTCACTTTCTCCCTGAAACCGCTAACCAGCGCGCCCAGCCTGCCATAAGCGGCGGGAATACAACCTTCCAGCTTGGTTCGAATCATCCGTGCCAGCACCGGCGATGCACCACCGGTTGAAATAGCAATCTGTACCGGTGAACGATCGACAATGGACGGCATGATGAAACTGCACAGGGCCGGATTATCCACCACATTAACGGGAATACCTCGCGCTTTGGCCAGGGCTGAGACCTTTTCGTTGACTTCGCGTTCATCCGTTGCCGCAATAACCAGCACCGGCGCATTAATATCGGCATCTTCGAAATCACGGGCGACATGCTGGATATCGCCATTGCTCGCCATGTCCCTCAGTTCACGCGCCAGTTCCGGCGCAACCACGGTTACATCGCCGCCAGCTTTAAGCAGCAGCGAGACCTTGCGAGCGGCAACTTCACCGCCCCCCACGACCAGGCAGGGCTGCTGTTTGATATTGACGAAAATAGGTAGAAAATCCACAGCGGAATCCTCGAAAAGTTAAATCCGGAAAAATAACCGGGCAGTTTAGTCAGGTATTAATCAGCGGTCTATATCTCTTTAAGGGGAAGAAGACTAACCGGCCAGCAACTTATCCAGTTTGCCTGCCATGTCCAGATCAGACAGGTCATCAAAACCACCAACATGGTAGTCATCTATGTATATTTGCGGCACGGTATTGCGCCCGGTGCGTTGTTCCATCTCTTTCCACAGGCTGGGCTTGCCACCCACATCAATAATTTCAAGTTTGACACCCTTCTTTTTCAGCAGCTTTTCGGCGCGCAGGCAATAAGGGCAGGACCTGGTGCAATACATCAGAACTTTCGGCATAACATCTCCAGATAATATTCAACAAACATAATCCATAATCGAATTAAGCATTCGTGGATTATCCGGGAATTATATCAGGATACAACGAAACTGGCGGCCAGCGTGCCAATAACCAGCGTCCAGCCATCGACCAGCACGAATAGCATCAGCTTGAAAGGCAGGGAAATAATCAGCGGGGATAACATCATCATACCCATGGCCATGAGTACGCTGGCAACCACCAGATCAATAATCAAAAACGGGATGAACAACATAAAGCCAATCTGAAAAGCGGTTTTTAATTCCGATGTTAAAAAGGCGGGCATCAGCACAGTAAATGGCACCGACTCGGGTGTCTGGTAAGGCTCATCATTGGCAATCCGAGCGAACAGGCCAATATCATCTTCCCGGGTCTGCGCCATCATAAATGTATGGAACGGCTGTTTTAATTTTTCCAGTGCCGCATCGGCACTGATTTGTTCGGCAATATAGGGCTTATAAGCTTCTTCATAGGCCTGATTAAATACCGGTGACATAATGAACAAACTTAAAAACAATGACAGTCCAATGAGTATCTGATTGGATGGTGTTTGCGCTGTACCCAGAGCCTGACGCAATATCGACAGCACAATAATAATTCGGGTAAAAGAAGTCATGGTTAATAACAATGCTGGCAATAAAGACAGCAGAGTCATTAACACCAGTACCTGAATCGATAAGGAATAGGTTTTGCCACCACTGGTGGTATTTTCTATCACCACAGCAGGCAAACTGGGTTCCGCAGCAACTAAAGTAGTAAACAGGAATAAAAAGATAGCCAGTATTATTTTCTGGAAATTCACTTCTGATCCTCAATGGCCTGGCCAAGTTTTGAATCAAACGAATTTTCTAATGGCTCATCCATGACATGCAATGTTTCCACTCTGCCCGGCGCAACCCCCAACAATAAACGCCGGCCCTCGACCTGAACCAGTACGGCCCGTTCGCGCGTGCCTAGCGATAGTCCTCCGAGCACTTTCATATCCACCTGATTGTTAGCAGGTAGACGCCCATACTTTCTTAAAATCCAGGCGAGTCCGAGAATCAGAGCAATGACAACAACCAGTCCCATGATCATGTTTAACATGTTCATAACGGAAAAAGTTTCTACGGTATTAAAACGACTGGTTTTTTCAGCCGTGTCTGCAATCAGGCGGACGGGCATGCTAAAAAATAAAAATAAAAAGCTGTGGCGTATCATTGTCATCTTGTTTACTTAAGCTTTTTAACTCGCTCGGCAGGACTGATAATATCGGTAAGACGAATACCAAATTTTTCGTTAACCACGACCACTTCACCGCGCGCAATCAGGGTACCGTTAACCAGTACATCCATTGGCTCGCCCGCCAGCCGATCCAGCTCGACTACTGACCCCTGATTCAATTGCAGCAGGTTGCGAATACTGATTTTTGTTCTGCCGATTTCCATGGATATGTTTACCGGAATATCGAGTACAACATCCAGGTTTACATCCAGGCTGCCAATAGCATCATCCTGTAATTCATCAAATGATGGCCTGGCCGTTTCCGCTCCGGCAGCCGCTTCTGCATCAGCCTGTTCTTCCAATGCTTCTGCCCATGGATCTTCTGCGTTGTCTTCTTCACTCATGGCTTTACTCTACTTCATCATCGGGTTTAATATTAAGCGCGGCGCGCGTTACTCGTTCGGTTATTTTCACTGCCGCATTTCCACGGGACACACCCAAAGTACCCCTGAATAGCGGTATTTCTTCTGCTTCAAGTACCACTGTATCTGGCATATCGAAAGGAATAATATCGCCGACTTTAAAATTTTTAATCTGTGATAAATTCATTTCTTTTTCGATCAAATTACTTTTAACTTCCACCTGCGATTCAAATATTTCATCCCTTAAGGACACCATCCAGCGCGAGTCCACATCGGTAACATCGGATTGCACACCCGCATCCAGTAAATCACGAATAGGCTCGATCATTGAATAGGGAATGGTGACGTGAAAATCACCGCCACCGCCTTCCAGGTCGATACGGAAGGTGCTGACGACGACCACCTCCGTTGGACTCACAATATTGGCGAGATGCGGATTAACTTCTGAAGATTGATATTCAAACTCCAGATGTTTAACCGGATTCCAGGCATTCGAAAGATCTTTAAAAATATTACCCAGCAGCATACTGATAACACGTTGCTCGGTGGGCGTAAATTCGCGGCCCTCAATCTTGTTATAAAACCGTCCTTCACCACCAAAGAAATTATCAACCACAATAAAGACCAGCTTGGGGTCAATCACAAACAGCGCAGTTCCACGTAGCGGATGAATCTTCACCAGATTCAAACTGGTGGGTACATACAGACTATGAATGTATTCGGCAAACTTGAGCATTTGCACGCCACCGACGGCAATCTCAGCCTGGCGGCGCAACATATTAAACATGCTGACACGGAAGTTACGCGCGAAACGTTCATTAATCATTTCAAGCGTCGGCAAACGCCCACGCACGATGCGATCCTGCGACTGGAAATCAAATTCCCGAGCAACGCCATCATTTAACTGCTCGTCCGATTCCGTTTCAACATCACCACCGTCTACCCCGTGTAACAGGGCATCGATTTCGTCTTGACTGAGTACGTCTGCTGTTGCCATGTTAATTCATCACATCACTGCATTACGAAACTTGTAAAATAGAGTGCCTCGACTGAAGACGGCGACCCCGATTCTTTCAATACCCGCTGGATTTCCTGTATTGCCTCCTGGCTCAAACGACGCTTACCTTCCCGGTTATTAATTTCATGGTATTGCTTGCCACCCAGCAGCAATAACAGTTCATTCCTAACCACTGGCATATGTACTTTTAATGCTTCTTCAACTGCCGGATCAAAGGTCATCACCTGAATATCAACCTGCAGAAAACTCACCTGCTCCTGGTTTTCAAAATTCACCACGAATGCCGGATGTAAAGGAACATAAATAGGTGTGCCACCGGATGAAGCAGTATCACCACCCGCGTCATCTTCCGCCCCTTCGATGACTTCGGTATCCTGTTGCTCTGCAGTCTTTTCACTATCGTCGCCGGACATCATGAACACAGTAATACCCACAGCAATACCTATAACCAGTATGACGGCATTTACAATCAGGATGATTTTCATCATCCCACCACCTTTTTTCTCCGTCACTGCTTCCTGGTTTTCGTCTTCTTCAGCCATTCTCGATTCCTCGTTTTGTTATGTTTAAAGCAAAGACTGTGCCGTTCCTGGGTCAAGCCTTGCCATAACGGGGCAATATTGCCCCATATAGATACATTAAAGCCTCAATGCCAGCCCGTAAGCACAGCATTTAATTTATTATAATTCAATAAGATAGATAAACTTCATCTTTTTACCTGAAAAAGACTGGGCATTTAATAGCTATCGTATATCCAATAAATAATATTAGACTATCTAAACTATTCAGCTAGCACTGAAAATAACAAGGGCCAACGAATTGGCTCCACCCCGCTGAAACCGCAGTGAATACCGCGACAGTTTTTTGGCATACTGCCGATAATTGGTAAAAGGTCAACACAGAACAAATAATGATCAACATCCCGCCCATACGATCGAGCAGTGAAATTCGGACTGAACTATTACCCGATGTCAGCAAAACCTGGAAAATTGGCCAGGTTCTGAATGCCACTGCCGAAACTAATGCCGATGCCCAGGGCAAGGCACTGTTACGTATTGGTCAGCATATCCTGGAAACCCGCACCCCCATTGATCTGAAAACCGGTGATCAGCTCAAATTGCTGGTCAAATCCCTTGGTAATACGCCATTGCTCAATATCCAGACAACCGCCAGTACAGCCCATATTGCCAGCCAGAACCTGAAAACTTTCATTGCCCAGCAGAGGGATCTGACGGGTTTACTACAACTTGCTCAGAAAATAATTGATAACCCGGTTATTCCTAAAACCGTAAAACAGCAACTCATTGAGCTTGTCCGACAAATACCCAATATGGAACAGGCAACACGTCCAGCAACATTGAAATCCATCATTCAGAATAGCGGTATATTTCTTGAATCACGCCTGGCCCAACGACCAGCAGAAAACCTGCCACAGGATATCAAAAGTCAGTTACTCAGAATTAGCGATCAGTTACGCAACACACTACCTGAACTGACCACAGCCCAGAGAATCCCAACTGCCGAAGCAACAATCAAGGATTTACAACAGGCACTACAACAATTTACCAGCGGTAATCTTAATCTTAAACAGCTCTCTGGTCTGTTAGTCAGCCTGCTACCCAAAAGCCAGATCCAACTCATTCAACAGGCTCTGAGTACAGCAGATAAAACACTACTGCCGAAACAACTGCTCAATATCTTCACTACATTAGTCAATTACTTACAAAATCAGGCCGGCTCAAAACAAATGCTGGAAAACCTGATCAGTTTATTAAAAAACCTGCCCCAATTACAGGAATTAAAAACTTCGGTTGACAATGCACTGGCTAAAATCACTGCTCAACAATTAACCCCTTTTGTACGTGATGGCGACAACCTTTTGCTGCTTTTATTTGATTTACATTTAAAAGATAAAAATGAAATGCATTTGATCCAGTTCCGACTGGAACAGGAAAAATCTGCAAATGAACAGAAAAATTCGAGCTGGGTCGTGACGCTGAATTTTAACTTTAAAATACTGGGGCCAATTGAGGCACGCCTGCATCTTATTAATGACAGGATTGCCGCCCGCTTCCGCGCAGAAAAAGAAAGCACCGCCAACAGCATACGACAGCAAATTAATTTACTGGATACCGCCTTCAAAAATGCCGGACTCAATGTCATCAATCTGGATGTTAGCCGGGGGGATATTATTAAACCCCGGGATGTTCCAGAAAGCGCTCACATTCTGGATGAAAACGCATGATCGCCAAACCACAGAAAAGAATTGCCGTAGCCCTGGAATATGATGGCGAAAGCGCACCTAAAGTAACCGCCAAAGGCGCCGGGGATCTGGCTGAAAAGATAATAACCATTGCCAATGAACATGGCATACCTTTACAGGAAGATGAAGGCCTGGTTGACGTATTAACCCAAATAAATCTGGGAGATGAAATCCCTGAAAACCTGTATCGTGCCGTCGCCGAAGTGATTGCCTTTGCTTATATTCTTACTGGTAAATTTCCGAAAAATTTTAATTCATAAAATATTCAGTAATTTCTAAAAACCGCCAGCGGCTGGTTTATTTTTCTACCTGTAATAACTTTTCAAACTCTTCTGCAGTTACCGGTCGGGATATCAAATAGCCCTGAATGGTATTGCAACCATGCTCTTTTAGAAAAGTATATTGCTCTTCATTCTCCACACCTTCCGCAATAACTTCTAGATTCAAACTATGGGCCATCGCAATAACCGCACGTGCAATAGCACCATCCCCTCCCTTTTCACCGATATCCATAACAAATGATCGATCAATCTTAAGCACATCCAGTGGAAACTGATGCAAATAACTTAACGAAGAATAACCGGCACCAAAATCATCCATCGACAAATGCACACCCAACTGTTTTAGCTGATGCATTTTCTGAATACTATTTTCAGCATCCTGCATGGCAATGGTTTCCGTTATTTCCAGATCAATATATTCTGGCTGCAATTCACAGGATTGAATATATTCTTCCACCTGATTCACCAGATCCGGCTGCATAAACTGTCGCGCCGAAAGATTGATCCCTACCTTGAGCGGAAAACCTTTATCGTGCCATTGCTTGGTCTGGCTTATCGCCTGTTTTAACACTAACTGACCCAACGGTTTAATCAACCCGGTTTCTTCTGCCAGCGGAATGAACCGGATGGGAGATACTATACCGTGCTCAGGATGATTCCAGCGCACCAATGCTTCCATGGCAATAATTTTTCGTGTTCTAACATCAACCTGTGGCTGATAATAAATTTCCATGCCACCTTCATCCACCGCCTTGCGCAAGTCACTTTCCATACGCAAACGATCATGCACACGACGATTCATATCATTGGTATAAAAATGTTCCTGATCACCACCCTGTGCCTTGGCTTTCCGCATTGCCGCATTGGCACACTGCATTAGACTCTGAGCATCGAGTTCATCATCTGGATAAATAGCAATCCCCATACCCAGGGAAACGACCACCTGTTCACCAGCCAGCTCAAACGCTTCCGTATGCAGTGCGATTCGAATATTACGAATCACATCTGAAATTTCATCCATCGACTTCGGGCTTTCCAGCAATATCGCAAACTCGTTGCTACTGATGCGTGACGTGGTATCACCCTCCTGTGTAAATCGCCCCAGAAAACCCGCAAAGGCAACCAGCAATTCGTTGCCAGCATCATGCCCCAGGCTATCATTGATCACCTGAAAGCGATCAATATCCATCATGATAATCGCCACCTGGTTACCCGAGTGTTCAGCCACTTTAATCGCATGGGTCAAACGTTCTTTAAACAGCGTTTGATTAGGCAGATCGGTCAACAGATCATGATATGCCTGATGTAGAATCATATCTTCGGCACGTTTTAAGGCAGTAATATCCTGAATCGTGCCCAATGCGTGCATCGGTTTGCCAGCATCATCCATAACCACATCACATTGCTGGTAAACATAACGCTCAGATAAATCAGAAAGTTTTATGCGATGCTCCAGCACAAACCGTGTACCGCGAACTTTGGCGTCATCAAAAGCATGTTGTACCCGATCTTTATCTTCTTCAGGAACATACTCGATGAATTCAGCAACACCAAGCGTATTGCTGTTTTCTATGCCTAACATCTTTAGAACCTGATCAGGCATCTGAAACTGATCATTGACCAGATCCCAGTCCCAGTAGCCCAGCATGGCGACTTTTAATGCATGATTAATACGGTGCTGACTTTTTCGCAACGCCAGATCCATATTGCGTGCTTTCAGCGAATAGCGCACTCGTTGTGTAAACAGGCTCCAGTTTATAGGCTTGGTAATAAAATCAGTGGCCCCTGCTTCAAAGGCACGATCAACAGAGGAAATATCATCAAGCCCGGTAAGCATAATAACTGGCACGGTACGCTCGGGATCCATCTGGCGCATAATTTCACAGGCTTGATAGCCATTCATTACCGGCATCAGTACATCGAGCAAGACCATATCGGGACGCTGCTGACGAAACAGTTCCACCGCTTCAGCACCATTGACTGCTTCCATGACTTCGTATTCCTGGCGTTCCAGTGCTTTTTTCAGCATCGAACGAATGACAATATCATCGTCCACAATTAACAGCAGCGGGGTATCCCGCTCTGCCATAACCAGCTCCGTGTGATTCTCTAACACCATAAATTCACTATGTATTAATTCGGTCGATCTTTTAAGTTTATCAGAGCCTTACTATTTTGCTGCTACATGCCCCGGGATAAATCTTTTTTCAGATCATCGATATCCTCTAACCCGACCGCCACACGAATAAGCCCATCTGAAATGCCGGCTTCCTGTTTTTGTTCTGGCGTCAATCGACCATGGGTCGTGGTCGCCGGATGGGTAATGGTGGTTTTGGTATCACCCAGGTTGGCAGTAATGGAAACTATCCGAGTCGCATCAACCAGTTTCCAGCCTTCTTCCTTGCCGCCCTTCAATTCAAATGACAGCAGGCCACCAAAGCCCAGTTGCTGGGTTTTAGCCAGTTCATGCTGCGGATGACTTTCAAGTCCGGGATAGTACACACGCTTTACACAATCCTGTTGTTCCAGCCATTGCGCCAACTCCAGTGCATTTGCCGTATGGGCTTTCATTCTGAGTTGCAAGGTTTCCAGTCCTTTCAAAAACACCCAGGCGTTGAACGGACTCATACTAGGACCAGCAGTACGTAAAAAGCCATAAACATCAGTACCCACAATATCTTGCCTACCCAAGACTGCTCCCCCCATGCAACGCCCCTGACCATCCAGATATTTTGTTGCCGAGTGAATCACTATATCTGCACCCAGTTCGATGGGACGCTGCAGTGCCGGTGTACAAAAACAGTTATCAACCGCTAGCAGGCAATCGTGTTCCTGCGCCAGCACCGCCAGCGCTTTTATATCGGCCAGTTCGGTCAGTGGATTCGAAGGCGTTTCCAGAAAAAATAATTTTGTCTCTGGACGTATCGCAGCCTTCCAGTCATCCAGATCCGATAAATTAACAAACGTTGTTTCAATTCCCAGCCTGGCCAGAAAATTCGTAAACAGTACCGTGGTAGTGCCAAAAATACTGCGTGACGAAATAATATGGTCACCGGTTTTTAATAAACCGATACAGGTCGATAATATGGCTGACATACCTGATGCCGTAGCCACGCAACATTCCGCACCTTCCAGGGAAGCCAGTCGCTGTTCAAACGTGCGCACCGTCGGATTGGTAAAACGCGAGTAAATATTGCCCGGCTGTTCCCCGGAAAATCGTGCAGCCGCTTCGGCAGCAGAATTGAACACATAGCTGGAGGTAGGAAAAATCGCTTCACTGTGTTCGTTTTCATGGGTGCGTATTTGACCCGCACGAACAGCTCTTGTATCAAAACCCGGCGGCTCATCAAAATCTATGTCATCAAAATCACTCATCGCCCTTCCTATTCAATAATTACCGGACAACCCGGTTCTACAAGATCAAATAATTCGATCACATCTTTATTGCGCATTCGAATACACCCATGGGATGCGGGTGTACCTATTTTGTTTTCTTCATCCGTGCCATGAATATAAATGTAGCGTTGATAACTGTCTACAGTACCTCCCTGGTTGACACCTTTATCCTGCCCCTCTAGTCGCAGGATGCGACTGGTAATAATATCTTCCGGCAAATTTTCGGCATCAAGCTCGCCCAGCACACCAATAGCTTGCCGACCAACAAACACCTGATTAACTGGCTCACCATCGCCGATTTTTTCTTTTATACAATGTTGACCCAGGGGCGTTTTAAAACTGCCGTGTTCACTGCCAGTTCCATAGCGGGATGTGGACACAGGATATTGCTTTAAAATATTGCCCTGATCATCTAGCACGGTCATTTGCTGACATGCTACATCTATCTGCAATTTTACTTGCCGAGTCATTAAGTCTGATTCCAAATTTAATTCCGTCTTATGATATGCTCATAGTGTGACTATTACCAAACATCTATTCAGCTTTCTGTGCCGGCTCACATTTATGTTGGCTTGTTCAACATCGCTGGCCAACCAGGCAACCGATGAATGTCATCGCATTGCCAAAAAACTGTCCAGCGTCACACTTACAGAATGCCTTGATCGAAAGCTGATCACTTCGGGATTTCATTCGGAAAAACAGTCTGCATTACTGATTAAAGAATACCCGCCATTAAATCAACGCCAACCACAGGCGCGCATTCTTATGCTCGGCGGTATTCATGGTGACGAATATTCTTCGGTAACAATCATGTTCAAATGGATGGCTATTCTGGATAAATATCACAGTGGTCTTTTCCACTGGAAAGTTGCGCCCCTGGTTAACCCTGACGGCTTATTACAAAGAAAATCCCAGCGCATGAACGCCAATGGCGTAGATCTTAACCGCAATTTTCCAAATGGAAGCAGTGCAAATGCCAGCCTCGACTTCTGGAAAACAAAAGCCTGGAGCAATGCCCGCAAATACCCCGGTACTGAGCCTCTGTCCGAATCGGAGACCCAATGGGTGTATCAGCTCATTAATGAGTTCAAACCCGACGCGATTGTGTCTGTTCACGCGCCCTTTGGTATTGTTGATTTTGATGGCCCACCGCATCCACCAAAAAATCTGGGGCCACTGTACCTGAATCTGTTAGGCACTTATCCCGGGTCACTGGGTAATTTTGCCGGCGAGCAATTGAACATACCCGTGATAACGGTAGAACTTCCCTATGCTGGCATCATGCCGAGCAAGCAGGAAATATCACGCATATGGATCGATATGGTGGGCTGGCTAAAAAGAAACATTCCGAGAACAAATGGCCTTGAGCCACTTAACTCATCAACGGAAAGTATAGCTCGACATAAACAGTTAGAGTGAACGCTTTGCTAATTGCGGAGTTGCTGGCGCAGAAATTTCACCTTCAAAAATAATTCGCCATTTGCCATCATCTTCTTTGTGCCAGTACTGGCGCTTCCATGACTGACTACGGTAATTATCACTGGCATATTTCTGGTTAAAAGTCGCGACCAGAACATCTTCATTTGGATGCATTAACAAACTTACATCGGATGCTTCCACTTCCACAAATGTTTTGTGCTGTGCGACTCTGCGCTTATGCGCTACCCAGTGATTAAAGTCTTTTTTTCCATTACTAAAATCTTTTGAATAATGACTCAAATAGCTTTCCGTATTCAGGCTTTGCCAATCCGCCACCCACTGGTTGAAAATATCGGACACCTGCTGTTTCTGTGCCTGCCATTGTTCCCGACTCAACCATTTTAAATCGTAGCCAATAAGTACCGGTGTTTGTGCCAGATTGATATAGGAACCGACTTCCAGCAAATCGTCATTTGGCAGAACCACGCAGCCTTCCGATGCCAGTGGCGGACGATTGTAGGTTCCACTGCGCGTGCCATGTAACCAGATACCATTACCAGTGCGTCCTTTGAACAAATCCCAGGCATTAGGATAATTGATCGGATAGGCACCAGAGCCATACTTATCGGCAAGTTTCTGCGGTGGAATATAGGATTGCACAAAATACACACCCAGCGGTGTTCTCAGGTCACCCTCTTTCTGCTTCTTCGGGCCACCTCGCCCCATAGATATAAAAAAGTCGTCGACCTGTTTTGGATAACCATTGTAATTTTCGAAAACAAACAGTCGCGACTGTTTTAAATCGACGGCAATCGCATGGAAATAATTATCATCCAGCCGGGTCAATACAGCGGGTATTTTATTTTGCTCATCAACTTCCAGCAAACTGGCCTGCCAGCGTTTTTTAACTTCAGTCAACAACTGCTGTAATTCTTCATCGGCAGACAATCCCATACCGGCATGATCAAGTGGCCCGGTTCTGGCTTTCAGTAAATCAGCATACAGCATATGCGCCAGCTTGAATTCCGGCTCATCATCAATAAGATTTTTTAGTAGCTGTTCAGCTCTGGCAGGTTGCGCGGATTGAATGAGCTGCAGAGCATCGAGGAGACGCTGCTCTGGACGCTGACTGGCATATACTGAATGGCCAGCTATCAATGTAATTAAAAAACAGATGTAAGTGAGTAGTCTTACCATAATTAATCTAACTGCTGTATCACGCGTTCCGACAAAATTAACCACTGGCCATTCTCCAGTGCCAGATGCATTTGTTTGAGCACCTTATCCTGATAACTGGCCGATTTATAGTGCTGGATAAACTCGGTCAGCGCCTGGCTATTGTCAGTATCCAGATACACCTTGATATTCTCCAGCTCAACCTGTGTGCTACTGGATGATTTCAAACGAGCACGGCGTATGTTACGCCATTGAGTATAGTCTTTTCTCTGATCAGATGGCTGAAAACGAGTGGAATATGCGGACAAATAATTATCAGTATCCGCCTGCGACCAGGCACTGGACCAGCTCAACAAACCCTGCCTGATTTTATTTACGTGATCAACATCAGAATCGTCCGAAGCAATGGCAGTCACAGGTACTTCAACGATTTTCTCTACCACAAGCTGTTCTGGTTTGGGTTTCTCGGCAAGCTTAATTTCAGTTAACAAATCCAAAGCGGGAAGTTTTTGCTTTTCTTCTATCCCCAGTGCCTTGCTGTAAGCCACTGCGGCAAGATGATCATAAAGTCGCTGGCGATTATCCTGGGCAGTTTTAAAACTGGGCAAACTGGTGACTGCGGATTCGAGCGCATATTTCGCCTGCTCCACCTGTCCCATATTTAATTGACTAACGGCCAGATTATTTTTGGGCTCGGGCCAGGACGGGTTGCGCTCGGCAATGGCTGCAAAAATTTCTGCTGCCTGTTGCCAGCTCCCCTGCTGACTCAAGGTCACCGCCTGTTTAAACTGTTGATAGTCGTCGACCGGCGCAGCGTCTTTAGCTACTGCAATAATCGAACTAAACAATAAAACTAAAGTGGCAAAAAATTGCACGCTGTAATTTGTATTTTTCAATCCCATAATTACTGACTGCTGTACAGATCGATACCGGCCAGATTATCTGCATGTTCTCGTTTGCTTTTTGACGCATCGGAACGTAATTTATCGATGTGTGCAAAATAAGCATCATCGACATCATTGGTAATATATTTACCATCGAAGCAGGAACAATCATAACTGCTAATGGAAATATTTCCCTTGTGCACTGCATCAATCAGGTCATCCAGATCCTGATAAATTAGCCAGTCAGCGCCAATTTCCCTGGCGATTTCTTCATCCGTACGATTATCGGCAACGAACTCTTTTGGCGAGGGCATATCGATACCATATACGTTAGGAAAACGAACGGCTGGCGCCGCCGATGCCATATAAACTTTTTTGGCGCCGGCTTCCCTGGCCATCTGAATAATCTGTTTTGAAGTCGTGCCACGGACAATAGAGTCATCGACCAGAAGCACTGTTTTATTTTTGAATTCCAGGTCAATCGCATTCAGTTTCTGGCGCACTGATTTTTTGCGCTGCTTCTGACCCGGCATAATAAAGGTACGCCCAATATAACGATTCTTGATAAAGCCTTCCCGGTACTTCACCCCGAGATGATAGGCAACTTCTAATGCTGAGGTTCGACTGGTATCGGGAATAGGTATGACCACATCAATATCGTGATCCGGCATCTGACGCAGTAATTTCGCCACCAGATTCTGCCCCATACGCAGACGCGCTTTATAAACCGATACGTTATCAATAATGGAGTCGGGACGCGCAAAATAGACGTATTCAAATATACAGGGATGGCTTCGTGGATGTTCCGCACATTGCTGGGTATGGAGATTACCATCAGCATCAATAAAGATTGCTTCACCTGGCGAGATATCTCTGACCAGATCGAAACCCAGCGCATGCAGGGCGACACTCTCGGATGCCACCATGTATTCAGTGCCTTTTTTCGTTTCCCGTTTACCATAAACAATTGGGCGAATACCAAAAGGATCACGGAAAGCAAACACTCCTTTTCCAACAATAGTTGCGACAACCGCATAACCACCACGACAGCGTTTATGTACCGCGCTGACGGCGGTAAAAATTTCTTTTTCGGTAACTTCGAGCTTGTTCTGAATTTGCAATTCATGGGCAAAAATATTCAACAGAACTTCTGAATCGGACTCGGTATTAATATGCCGCAAATCATCTTTATAAAGCTGATCTTTTAATTCATCCGCATTGGTCAGGTTGCCATTATGCGCCATGGCAATACCATAGGGAGAATTCACATAGAAGGGCTGTGCTTCCGCCGATGATGAACAGCCTGCCGTGGGATAACGCACATGACCGATGCCCATATTACCCATCAACTGCACCATATGTTCGGTACGAAAAACGTCGCTGACCAGTCCATTGTTCTTGCGTAAATAAAACTTGTTACCATCACAGCTCACAATTCCTGCAGCGTCCTGGCCGCGATGCTGTAACAAAGTCAGAGCGTCGTATAACAACTGATTGACAGGGCCTCGGCCAACAATACCGACAATACCGCACATAAAAACCTCAGGCCTTAGCCTTGAAAACAATTAATAAGAAAAGTATTTTGAAACATCATCGGGCAAATAGCCTTGCAGCCAGACGGCAAGCACTTCAAACCGTTCGATCAACATGGATGACTGCCACCAGTCATATTCCGGCGCTGGCGTTAAGCCGCCAACAAACACCAGTGCCACCACCACAATCAATCCCAGTGAAGCACCAATAATCATTCCCAGTACACGGTCAAGACCACTTAAACCCGTCTTGCTAATAAATTGCCGAATCAGGAAACTGATGAGCGCACCTAACATTATAGTCAGGATAAACAGAATACCCATAGCCACCGCCAGCCGCATCGCCGGTGAGCTAATGGAATTCTGTAGAAATGAAGCCGCCAGGTTAGGTGCAAAACTGAATGAGATAATGCTGGCTGCGATCCATGTACCGAGTGCGATCGCTATTTTGACAAATCCCCAGATCAATCCAAGGACTAACAAAATACTAATAATCGAAATTATGCCAAAGTCGATAATCGTCATTCAGAGCTCCTGCACTCAAAGGTGGGGATCATACCAGAATTGCTAATTGACAGCATCACGGATGATTCACCACTATGCCCTTGAGCTTTTCGCTAGCCAGTATTTCCTGTTTCAGTTTATCCACCCGCGAACGATCCAGCTCCGGACCTATGCGAACCCGATAACTTTTCCTGCCCGGGCTTTTCTGCACATCCACATACGCGGGATGACCTTTGGCGCGCAATTTATCCCGCAATACCTGAGCATTGGCCTGCTCTGAAAAACTGCCAACCTGCAGTGCCCAGGCATGAATCGATGCGTCGGGGGTTTTGGTTACCGGTTTATCCGCAGCTATGTTGTTACGAGATAAGTCTGTTGCTTCGGCAGACTCCGGTTGCCCCATCAATTCTGTCATGGGCTTAAACTCGGGTTCCTGTGGTATATCAATATGCTGGGGGTAACGGGATTTATGCCCTGAGCCATCCAGCCATTCCGGCACCAGGATAACCAGCAGTGCCGCCAGAATGACAGCCCCCAATAATCGTTGTTTCAGCGCTCGATCCAAATGTTTATCCGTAGGGCAGGCACTGCCCACCAATTACTCAGCCAACAAAGACGGCGGCGAACTACCACCCTAATTAAGCTTAAAATATTTACAGGCCCGGGATACCGTATGAAAGGATCCAAACACTATAATACGATCGTTCTCGTCCGCCTTCTGTAACGCCTGCCGACAAGCATCTTCGACAGAATTCGCGGGCTCAAGTTTAACATCTGCCTGATGTGCATTCACCGTTTTTGCCATTAATTCTGCACTTAGTCCGCGGGCCACATCCAGCCCTGCGCAAAACCATTCGTCCACCTCAGATGAAACGAGCTGCACCACATCCTCCACGGCCTTGTCCGCCAACATGGCCACTACAGCCAGGGTGCGACCATCGACCGGGTCATCAGCCAGTAATTCGGCCAGCGATTTTGCTGCCTGGGCGTTATGCGCCACATCAACAATGATACGAGGTGCCTGCAGAATACATTGATAGCGACCAGCAAGCGACACCTGTTGCAGTCCGGTGGCTATGGCGGGTGCATCAATGGGAAGCTGTGCGCGTAGCTGATGCAATGCGACAATCGCCGCCGCAGCATTCTGCATTTGAAAACCACCTTTCAACGCTGGCAGAGGTAGTTCGACAAATCGAAAATCAGCACCATTCAATTGCCAGCCGTTGGCATTTACCCCCTGAAACAGGTAATCTTTGCCAGCCTGCAACAACGGTGTCCCGGTGCTATCAGCCACCTGAGAGATAGATTCTGGCATCTGCAGGCCACCATATATCGCCGGTTTCCCGGATCGAAAAATACCCGCTTTTTCCCGACCTATGGTTTCTATATCAGCCCCCAGCCAGTCTACATGATCAACCGCCACCGAAGTAACCAGGGCGACATCGGGGTTAATCACATTGACCGCATCCAGCCGACCACCCAGACCGACTTCCAGCACGACAACATCCAGTTTTTTTTCGGCGAATAAAACCAGTGCTGCCAGCGTACCAAATTCAAAATAGGTGAGCGGAATATCGCCCCGCGCCTGATCGACCTGCTCGAAGGCTTCACACAAACTATTGTCATCGATACTCTGACCATTGACGCGAATACGTTCGTTATATTCAAACAGATGGGGTGAGGTGTAACAGCCAACAGAATAATGGGCCGCCAGTAAAATTGATTCCAGCATGGCGACACAGGAACCTTTGCCATTGGTACCGGCTACAGTAATCACCGGGACAGGGAAATCAGCAGTCAGTTTTAATGATGTTAAGACCTGCGCGACTCGTTCCAGACCCAGATCTATTTCTTTGGGATTAAGACTCTCCTGCCAGTTGAGCCAATCTTGAAGTGTATTGAATTTCACTGGAAAAGAATTTCACCTGGTACGGACAAAGCCCAAACGATTTTTTAAGCGGCGGGCTTATTCTGCATCATGGTTAACAGACTGGCCAGACGGTCACGCATATCACGACGATCAACAATCATATCAATCGCACCATGCTCGACCAGGAATTCGCTGCGCTGAAAACCTTCGGGTAATGTCTCGCGTACCGTTTGCTCGATAACACGCGGCCCGGCAAAACCAATCAATGCATTGGGCTCGCCGATATTGATATCACCCAGCATGGCCAAACTGGCGGACACACCACCCATGGTTGGATCGGTCATCACCGAAATAAAAGGAATGCCACGCTTGGACATTTTCTGCAACACGGCACTGGTTTTAGCCATCTGCATCAGTGAAAACAGGGCTTCCTGCATACGTGCGCCGCCAGAAGCTGAAAAACATACCAGCGGAATATTGTGTTCCAGGGCAACATTGGCTGCACGCACAAATTTCTCGCCTACCACCGACCCCATGGAACCACCCATGAACTTAAATTCAAAAGCAGCCGCCACTAATGGCACAGACTTAACCTGTCCTTTTATGGCAATCAGCACATCATTTTCGTCAGTTGCTTTTTGCGCCTGGGTGATTCGGTCTTTATATTTTTTGCTATCTTTGAATTTCAGCATGTCCACCGGCTGCAGATTGGCAGCAATTTCTTCACGCGGCGTTTCATCGAGGAAACCCTCCAGCCTTTTGCGTGCGCCCATGCGCATGTGGTGACTACACTTGGGACAAACTTCATGGTTACGCTCCAGCTCTGCTCGATACAGAACGGCATTACATGAATCACATTTGGTCCATAGACCTTCAGGAACAGACCCCTTATCACTACCTTCAGTACGAATACGGGAAGGCATTAATTTCTCAAACCAGTTCATAGGACTTCTCTGTTTTTTTATAAACACACATTTTTAAATGTGTGTTTAATTAATTTTTAATTTTGCGTTTTAAGGAATCAATGATTCCTTAAGCATCCATGGCCTGACGCATAGCAGCAATCAAACCACAAACCTGTTCACTAATCTTTTTCGGATCATGGGCGTTTTCAGCCACCCGCTTAACAATCGCACTACCGACGACAACCGCATCGGATACCGCAGCAACTTTGGCGGCGGTTTCCGCATCACTAATACCAAAGCCTACGCCGACAGGAATATCGGTATGACTTCGAATTTGATTTACTTTCTCCACCACACTTTGCACATCCAGATGCGCCGCGCCGGTCACACCTTTTAATGAAACATAATAAACAAAACCACTGCCCTGTTTACAGATTAGCTCCATGCGCTCATCGGTACTGGTCGGCGCCAGCAAAAATATCGGATCGATATCTTTTGATTTTAAAATCGCATCCAGTTCACCGCCTTCTTCAGGCGGCAGATCCACCAGGATAGTACCATCGACGCCTGCTTCCGATGCCGCATCGGCAAAAGCCTGATAACCCATGACTTCAACTGGATTCAGATAGCCCATTAATACTATTGGTGTTTTATTATCCTGCTGGCGGAATTCTTTTACCATGCCTAATACATCGCGCAGGCTAACATGATGTTCAAGCGCACGTTCACAGGCGGCCTGAATCACCGGGCCTTCGGCCATAGGATCAGAAAATGGCACACCCAGCTCGAGTATATTGGCACCGGCTTTCACCATATCGTGCATCAGATTTACTGTGACTGATGGCTGCGGATCTCCCGCGGTAATAAACGGAATTAACGCCGTCCGACCATCTGTTTTTAGCGCTGCAAATGTTGTTGATAATCGACTCACAGGCTTATACCTTCGATGTCCGCAATTGTATTGATATCTTTGTCTCCACGTCCCGACAGATTAACAATAATAATCTGGTCTTTGTCCATGGTCTTCGCCAGTTTGGCACCATAGGCTAACGCATGGGAAGATTCCAGCGCGGGAATGATACCTTCTGTTCGGGTCACTATATGGAATGCTTCCAGCGCTTCTTTATCAGTAATCGCCACATAGCTAGCGCGACCGCAGTCCTTCAACCAGGCGTGTTCTGGGCCGACACCAGGGTAATCCAGCCCGGCCGAAATCGAATGGGTTTCAATAATCTGCCCATCCTTATCTTCCATCAGATAAGTACGATTGCCATGTAACACACCGGGCTCACCGGCACATAAGGGTGCGGCATGGCGACCGGATGCAATACCGTCGCCACCGCCTTCAACACCGTAGATGGCAACGTCCTCGTCAGCCAGGAATGGATGAAACAGGCCAATCGCATTGGAGCCGCCACCCACACAGGCTACCAGTGCATCGGGCAAACGCCCCGCCTGTTCCATAATCTGACGCCTGGCTTCACGACCGATAATGGTCTGGAAATCACGTACCATGGCCGGATAAGGATGGGGACCGGCCACCGTACCAATGATGTAAAACGTATTATCGATATTGGTCACCCAGTCGCGCATGGCTTCATTCAGGGCGTCTTTCAGGGTTCTGGACCCAGAGGTGACCGGCACGACCTTGGCACCCAGCAATTTCATGCGATATACATTAGGCGCCTGACGTTTAACGTCTTCTTCACCCATGTACACAATACACTCCATACCGAAACGAGCGGCGACAGTAGCCGTAGCCACACCATGCTGGCCGGCACCAGTTTCCGCAATAACCCGGGTTTTGCCCATGAACTTTGCCAGCAACCCCTGGCCGATGGTGTTATTGATCTTGTGCGCGCCAGTGTGATTCAGATCTTCACGCTTCAGATAAATCTGTGCGCCACCCAGCTCTCGCGACCAACGCTCTGCATGATACAGTGGACTGGGACGTCCGACGTAATCGGCCAGATCTTTATCGAACTGCGCCTGGAAACCTGGATCGACTTTAACTTTTTCATACGCCTGACGCAGCTCTTCAATCGGCTCCATCAGTGTTTCAGCGACAAACTTGCCACCATAAATACCAAAATGCCCACGATCATCGGGCATGGCATAGTAATCTTTACATTCAGTTTTGCTCATTCACTCAACTCGCAATCGACCTGCTTAATTTCTTTCATTAATTGCGCCATCAGCGCAGCGTCCTTGATACCGGGTGCAGCTTCAACACCGGAGCTTAAATCTACCGCATAGGGTCTCACAGTACGAATAGCCTGCGCTACATTCGCTGGTTTTAAACCACCCGCCAAAATCACAGACGATCTGTATTCTGCGGGTATGGCATCCCAGTTAAACGTTTTACCCGTACCCCCAGCGGCACCCGTTTCATGGCTGTCCAGCAACAGGCCTCTGGCATCAGAATAATGTCTAGCCTGGCTTGCCAGATCAACACCTTCTGCCATACCCAGCGACTTGATATAGGGTCGACCAAAGGATCGACAAAAATCCGCCGTTTCTTTGCCATGAAATTGAATCAGGTCTACTGGCAATTCGGATAGCACCTTTTCAACCAGTGCTGCTTCGGGATTTAAAAACAGTGATACCACGGTAACAAATCCACTCAGGGATTCACATGCCGCCCTGGCCTGACCCAGACTCACATTGCGAGGACTCTTCTCATAGAACACCAGGCCAATGGCATCGACACCGAGACGCGCTGCCTCAGCAGCATCTTCCGGCCGGGTTATGCCACAGATTTTAACACATGTACGTGAATTCAATGAGAAGCCCTAATCACATCAGGATTAAAAACAAGCCGCTGATTTTAACAGAAAATCCCTGCCGATTCTCCTACCAAAAAAACTGACCATGGCATTAAATAAACTCTGGCACATAGCGATATATCGGAATCTGATATTCATCGGGATACGTCACTTTCACCAGATACAATCCAGCCGCCGGCGCTGTAGGACCTGCCAGAGTACGATCCTGCTGTAACAGCAACTCCGCCATCCAGGCTACCGGTTTTTCACCCGCCCCAATCATTAACAGAGAACCGACGATATTTCTCACCATATGATGCAGAAAAGCATTGGCTTCAATATCCACATAAATAAAATCACCCTTACGATGCACATTCACATAATGGATTTTGCGTCGCGCATGTTCAGCCTGACAGGCAGCAGAGCGGAACGACGAAAAGTCCTGTTCGCCAATCAATATCTGAGCCGCGGCATGCATGGCGGTTTCATCAACAGGACCATGCCGCCAGGTGACGCGATTATTTAGAATAGCCGCGCGGGCCTTTCGATTCAGAATAACGTAGCGATATTGCCTGGCCGTGGCGGTGAATCGCGCACTGAAATCATCATTGACCTGATGTGCCCAAACAGACGCCACGTCATCTGGCAAATGGGCATTCACGCCCATGATCCAGGCTTTTTCCGGACGACTGGATACAGTATCAAAATGCACGACCTGCCCGGTAGCATGCACACCCGTATCGGTTCTACCCGCACAAGTCACCTGGACTGGCTCATCCGCAACAACAGACAGGGCTTTTTCTACGGCTTCCTGCACCGTACGGGTACCATGGCTCTGCATTTGCCAGCCACAGAATTTACTGCCATCGTACTCAATTCCCAGAGCTACACGCATGTCTATTTTCTATCTCTAATAACGAAGAAACCCCTGATCCAGTCAGAGGTTTCTTCTGGTGCAAATATCAATCGTGCTGGTTAACTTGCCCGTTCTAGTAACTCATCAGCCTGCTGCTGCTGCGCGTCATTACCTTCCTGCTTAACTTCTTCAAGAATGCTCCGGGCACCTTCGTTATCGCCCATATCAATATAGGCTTTAGCCAGGTCCAGTTTGGTGCTGACTTCATCAACATCATCGGACAATTCAGATATATCGAAATCATCATCCTCATCGCCAGCAAGCGCCGATATTTCCTCCGCAGGCTCAGCTTCATCGACTAAATCCAGTTCAGCCCCCAGTTCGTCCATATCCATATCTAATTCGGCGGATTCTTCAGTAGTCGCCGTATCCAGCTCTGGTACGTCCTCGGTAATCGCCAGATCAAGATCTTCATCCAGATCCAGTTCGGCTGTTAAATCTTCAGTTTCATCTATATCCGCGACTGCTTCAGAGGCTTCCCCAGCGCTTTCATCCGTAGTCTCTGTTTCGTCTTCAAAGCCCAGGTCAGCGGCTTCAAAATCAAGCGAGAAATCTTCGTCAATATCGAGTTCTGACGATTCATCAGTCTCTACTTCCGCAGCACTGCCATCCGCTTCTTCTAATTCAGCTTCGAAATCGCCGAGGTCAAATTCAAGATCCGAATCAGCTTCCGCTTCTTCTGCCGGTGCTTCAATTTCATCCGTGATATCTTCCAGCTCACCCGCAAGATCTAAATCGTCGTCCAGTGCGAGAGCGTCCTCCGTACCCGCATCCAGATCCACTGGCTCACTCAGAACCATTGTGGCATCCGCATCGTCAGCTACCGGTTCCTCATCAAAGCCCAGATCCAGATCACCCAGATCCACTTCAGCTTCACCGGCATCTAATTCCAGATCGGTCGTCTCGGGCTTCTGCGGTAACAGCTCATCAGTATCGAAATCAGCTAACGCCTCAACATCACTGGAACTAAACATGGTATTGTCAGGACACAGTTCACGCCCCATCACAACCACTCGATCCCAGTAAGCCTTGTCATTCGCTTTACGCCCCTGGACTTCCTCGGCCAGTGTGGCATACGCATCTGCATTTTTGGCCGCAAAATGTGTTTCCAGCAGTTTCATCCGGTAATCGTCCCGTTCCGGATTCTGTTTTATGGCATCGCCCAGTAATTCCTCGGCCTGCTGATATATACCGTACGCCAGATAAACATCCGCCTCCGCGATAACATCATCACGCTCATCTTCGGCAGGCGCTTCCGCCTCTTCGGCACCGTCCAGATTGAAAACCGTGTCTTCAAGGGATTCTTCCTCATCGGGCGCTTCAATCTGGGTATCATCGAAACCTTCGGCTTCCATCTCGGCCGTCGCACCCATGTCGTCTTCGGTCTGAATCTTGACGGTTGCCTGATCAGCCTCTTCAGCCACGTCTTCCAGGCTGGCCGACATATCGTCATCGGCAGTCCAGTCTTCTTCTTCCGCAGCCGCGGATTTACGACGTTTGCGTAAGAGCAAACCAATGAGAACGAATATTGCCGCTATACCACCGCCAATGGCAGCCAGCATTTTGGGATCTTCAAGCAAACTTTCGATAAAAGTCTTCGGCCTGGGACGCGCAAATTCAGGAACAATAATCTGATCTTCAACTACAGGCATTGGCTCTTCAGCGACCATGCCCTCGTCAGTCGCCATTGGTTCCGCAGCTTCATCAACAAATACGGATTCTTCACCTGGCGCCTCTACCATGCTATCTGCTTCGGCAGCGAGCTCTGTTGTTTCCATGACAGATTCTTCAGCCGCCATGTCTTCCATTGGCGACGTTTCATCTGTAACAAGCTCGTCAACGGGCTGTTCAGCCGGAACTTCTTCAGCAACAACCGGCTCTTCAGCTACAGGCATCTCAGGCTCTACACCCGCCAGATCCTGCTGCAGTTTCGCCAGCTCACCATCATCCATCTGCAGAACGTTTTGTACCCGTTGCTCCAGATCTGCCAGACGGGCACGTAATTCTTCTTTTTCCAGGCGCTCTGATTCCAGCGATTCCTGAGCCAGCGACAGCTGCTGTTTCAGCCGACTCAGCTCTGCCTCTGGATCCTGTCCGGATGCTGCGGTTTCGCTGCCCTCATCACCACTGGCGCTCACAATAGATAACTGGCCTTCACCTGCCTGGTGCTCCGCCATATCAGTAGCAGCGGCGGCACTATCTTCCGCTTCCATCGCAGAAGCTGGTGTCGCACCGGTTTGTGCCTGACGATATTCTCGCCATAGGGAAGTATGATCTTTTACCTGGGCCAAAGCGGTCTGGCGGTCAACGGCGGTAATAGCCGCACGATCCGGCATACGCAAAATATAACCACGCTTAACGCCATGGATATTCTGCTCAATAAATGATTCGGGATTTTCACGCACCAGAGCCAGCATCATCTGCTCGACAGAAACCGAGGCATCCGGACGCATCCTGTTCGCCAGACTCCACAGCGTATCATCCTGTTTGACTCGATAGCTGCCACTAACCTGGCTATATTGCTGCATCGGCCGATAGGTCACCTGGCCCTGCCGGTCATCGGATTCAATAACTACAGGAGCAGCCTGTGTCGGCGCTGCTGCCTGGTAAGAGCTCTGGGCCGGACGCGCATCCTGTTGTGCCCATGGACTTCCGGCATCCGACTGAACCTGTTGTACCTGCTGGTCAGCCGGATCAATAAAAGGGCGGGAATCCATGGATGCTGGCTTCTGCTGCGCGGTTGATGCGCCGGAGAAAACAGGGGGATCCAGTAACAGGGTATATTCGCGGAGTAAATGCCCCTGCGGCCAGTCTATTTCCACCAGGAAACTCAGGAACGGCTCGCGCACCGGCTTCTGGGTGTAAACCTGAATATAGGGTTTACTATCTTTGGTGATAATCTTGAATTTTAATTGCTGCAGCAGAAATGGTCTATCGATGCCCGCACGAACAAAGGCTTCTCGGTCAGCCAGATTTACAATGAGCTGCTGCGTATCCTCCGGCGCCGCCGATAATATTTCTACATGCGCATTTAGTTCTTGATTGAGCGCAGAATTCAGCTCAATTTCACCCAAACCTAATGGGTATCCGCGACCTGGTAATAATGCAGCCATCACAGCCAGGCTTATGGTCAGTTTCCGCACCGGTATTCCCCTCAATTCATGTCCTCAAGGTGTTATTTTGATCCAAACCAGGGGGCAGACGACCCCCCACTTCGGCCACAATGCTAAGAATGAACTTTAGCATGCAGGTGTAACTATAGGTTATAAATAGTCTTTTATCAAAATTTCTGCAATTTGAACACTATTTAATGCAGCACCTTTACGGACATTGTCGGCCACAACCCATAAATCCAGCCCATTTTCATGGGAAATATCTTCACGAATTCGACCGACATACGTTGGATCCGTGGTGGCACCTTCGGTCACTGCAGTGGGATAGCCACCGTCTTTTCGTTCGTCCATCACCTGTATGCCTGGTGATCTGGACAGCAAATCACGGCATTCATCAGCCGTCATTTTTTTACGAGTTTCGATATGAAGCGCTTCTGAGTGACCATAAAACACGGGGACACGAACAGCCGTTGGATTAACCAGAATACTGTCGTCTTCCATTATCTTTTTAGTCTCCCAGACCATTTTCATTTCTTCCTTGGTATAGCCGTTGTCCTGAAAGACGTCAATATGCGGCAACACATTAAAGGCAATCTGTTTTGGGTAAACTTCACATTCAACCGGTTTGCAATTTAATAATTTCGCTGTCTGGCCTGCCAGCTCTTCGATGGCCTCTTTGCCGGTACCTGAAACAGCCTGATACGTGCACACATTAATACGTGAAATACCTACTGCATCCTGAATAGGCTTCAACGCTACCAGCATCTGAATAGTTGAACAGTTTGGATTGGCAATAATGCCTCTGGTTTTATAATTGGCAATCGCGTGCGGATTCACCTCGGGCACCACCAGCGGAATATCATCCACATAACGAAACTCGGAGGTATTATCGATAACCACACAACCTGCCGCCGCCGCTTTGGGGGCAAATTCTTTAGAAATCGAACCGCCTGCTGAAAACAGACCAATCTGGACTTTTGAAAAATCAAAATCCGCCAGGTTTTCCACCGTTAGCATCTTGTCACCAAATTCAACTTTTTTACCTGCTGAACGCTCAGAAGCTAATGGATAAACTTTACCAACGGGAAAATTTCTTTCGGCCAAAATAGACAGCATAGTTTCACCCACTGCACCAGTGGCACCGACTACTGCAACATCGTATGTTTTGCTCATAACTTTTGTCCTAATTTAATTCTTAATAATTTTGATGCAGAGGCACAGAGTTTTTTGTAAATAACTTTATCAACCCTGCATCAGTAATTAATTTTTCAATGCCGCTACTACAGCATCACCCATAGCTGCCGTACCGACTTCTTTACATCCCGCAGACATAATATCCGGTGTACGCAATCCCTGATCCAGGACTTTACTTACGGCATCGTCAATACGTTGCGCAACATCTGGATTATTCAGGCTGTAACGTAACATCATCGATACTGATAAAATGGTTGCCAGCGGATTCGCCACACCCTTACCAGCAATATCGGGCGCCGAACCATGAATGGGCTCATACATGCCTTTACCATTTGCATCCAGCGAGGCCGAAGGCAACATGCCGATCGAACCGGTCAACATGGCAGCCGCATCAGACAACACATCACCAAATAAATTACTGGTCACCATCACATCAAACTGCTTCGGCCATTTCACCAGTTGCATGGCGGCATTATCAACATACATATGTGTCAGCTCGACTTCGGGATAATCCCTGGCGACCCGTTCCATAACTTCACGCCACAATTCTGATACTTCCAGCACATTGGCCTTATCAACCGAACACACGCGTTTGTCACGCTTCATGGCAATATCAAATGCCGAACGACCAATACGCTCAATTTCGCTTTCTTTATAACCGGCAGTGTTATAAGCATAACGCTCACCATCTTTTTCAGTAATTTCGCGCGGCTGACCAAAATAAATACCACCGGTTAACTCGCGCACAATCATAATATCCAGACCGGCCACAATTTCTGCTTTTAACGATGACGCATCCGCCAGTTGCGAATATAAAATAGCCGGACGCAAATTCGAAAATAAATTCAGCTCCGAGCGCAAACCCAGCAAACCTCTTTCCGGACGTTTTTCGCGGGGTAGCGATTCATACTGTGGACCACCGACTGCACCCAGTAAAATGGCGTCAGATGCTTTACATAGATTCAAGGTGGCTTCAGGCAATGGCTCGCCTGCGGCATCATAACCTGCACCACCCACCGGCGCTTCTTCCAGCTCAACATCAAGTGAGCCTTGCTGCTTTAAAAACTCAATAACTTTTACCGCTTCGGCGACTATTTCCGGGCCGATACCGTCACCAGGTAATATGGCAATTTTTTGTGTCATGTTAAAAACCTTTTAGTAGCTCAGCATCTGCTGAGCCACAAATTTAGAATAACCAGGGTGCTGATTGCTTACGTTGTTCTTCGTAGGCACGAATATCATCTGCATGATTTAAGGTTAAGCCAATATCATCGAGACCGTTCAATAAGCAGTATTTGCGAAACTCATCAACATCGAACTCGATTTCATCACCCTCTTCGGTGATGATTTTTTGCGATGCCAGATCAATCGTAAGCTGATAACCTTTTTTACCATTGACCTTGTTAAATAAATCTTCAACCACATTGGCATCAAGCGCAATCGGTAACATGCCGTTTTTAAAACTGTTATTAAAAAAGATGTCAGCAAAACTGGGCGCAATTACGGCACGAAAACCAAAATCTTCCAGCGCCCAGACCGCATGTTCTCGCGATGAGCCACAGCCAAAGTTTTCACGGGCGAGTAAAATGACGGCCTGTTCATAGGGTTGCTGATTCAGCACAAAATCTTTATTGACGCGGCGGCTCCTGTTATCCATATCCGGTTCGCCCGGATCAAGATAGCGCCAGTCATCAAATGCATTGGGACCAAAGCCACTGCGTTTGATAGACTTCAAATACTGCTTCGGAATGATGGCATCAGTGTCAACATTGGGTCGATCCAATGGCGCAACAATACCCGTCACTGTTGTAAATTTTTCCATTTTTCTCTCATTAACTGTGTTCACAGGTAGCAAAACAGCGAAGCAAAAACCGCATATCGGCCTGCTTCGCGTATTTAAGCTAATTCAACACTCTCTATTCAGAACTGTCCTGGCCCTGTATGGATTTACCCATTTTTTCGATATCCTTACCCATGCCTTCCAGGGTACCGCTACAACCGGTAACAGATATAAAACCTAGCACCAGCATCAACGCAATTATTTTTTTCATAGTTACAAATCCTTAAAAGTTTCTAACATCAACAAAATGTCCAGCGATTGCAGCAGCCGCTGCCATTGCAGGACTCACCAGATGAGTACGACTCCCCTGCCCCTGACGACCTTCGAAATTACGATTGGAGGTGGAGGCGCATCGCTCTCCCGCTTCCAGCCGATCAGCATTCATGGCAAGACACATGGAACAACCTGGCTCACGCCATTCAAAACCGGCATCAGAGAAAATCTTATCCAGTCCTTGCTGCTCCGCCTGCTGTTTTATCAGACCGGAGCCCGGTACCACTAGCGCCAGTTTCACATTCTCGGCGAGTTTACGACCGTTGATAACTTTAGCCGCTTCCTGCAGGTCTTCAAGACGTGAATTCGTACAGGAGCCTATAAAGACCTTGTCGATACTGATTTCGTTCATCGGGGTACCCGCTTTCAGTCCCATATAATCCAGTGCTTTTTCCATGCCACTGGATTTCACCTCATCGGATTCCTGCGCTGGATCTGGCACAGTATCGTCAATCGCCACCACCATTTCAGGGGATGTGCCCCAGGTGACCTGGGGTTTGATACTGGCCGCATCAAGCATGATTTCGCTATCAAATTTCGCATCGTCATCACTCACCAGCGCTGACCAGGCCGCGACCGCCCGCTCCCATAACTCAGCTTTGGGCGCATAAGGCCGACCTTTAACATAATCAATGGTGGTTTGATCAACCGCCACCAGACCCACGCGCGCACCAGCTTCTATAGCCATATTGCAAATGGTCATGCGACCATCCATCGACAGGCCGCGAATGGCCGAACCGGCAAATTCTATCGCATAGCCCGTACCGCCGGCAGTGCCGATTTCACCAATTATCGCCAGTACAATGTCTTTGGCAGTCACGCCCGTACCTAATGTGCCTTCCACATTGATACGCATATTTTTCATTTTTTTCTGAATCAGGCACTGGGTGGCCAGTACATGCTCGACTTCCGAGGTACCAATACCAAAGGCCATCGCGCCAAATGCGCCATGAGTCGCCGTGTGGGAATCACCACAGACCAGGGTCATACCCGGTAAGGTAGCCCCCTGCTCAGGTCCAATGACATGCACAATACCCTGGCGAATATCATTCATATCAAATTCGGTAATACCAAATTCTCTGGCATTATTGTCCAGCGCCTCAACCTGCTTTTTGGCTACCGGGTCGGTAATGCCTTTGGCGCGCTCGGCCACATCTGTCGGTACATTATGATCAGGCACCGCCAGTGCCGCATCAGCCCGCCAGGGCTGACGATTTGCCAGACGCAATCCTTCGAAAGCCTGGGGGGATGTGACTTCATGCACCAGATGACGATCGATATACAATAAAGCCGTACCATCGTCTTCTGTGCGCACCACATGGGCATCAAATAATTTATCGTAAAGAGTTTTGCCTGACATTTACCTATCTCCAGTTTATGGCTACATTTTATCCTCTGATAAAATATAAAACAAATTCATCTTTTTCATATAAACTATTCCTATTGGTAATACATGCACCAAAAAGGGGAGAAATGTGGACATACAGAACCTGTCTGCTTTTATCAGTGTCAGTGAAACTGGCTCTTTTTCCAAAGCGGCTGAAAAGCTACACCTGACCCAACCGGCTGTCAGTAAACGCATCTCGACACTGGAACGACAACTGGATGCGAGCCTGTTTGATCGCATTGGCAAAAAAGTCCGCTTGACTGAAGCCGGCCAGGCTCTGTTACCCGGCGCCCAACGCATTCTTGCGGAACTCGATGAAAGCCGTCGCGCTATCAGTAATCTCAGCGGCCATATCGGCGGCTCCTTGCGACTAGGCACATCCCACCATATCGGCCTGCATCGGCTCCCCCCCGTACTGCGCAACTATACCGCGCTATACCCGGACGTGGATCTGGATATTCAGTTCATGGATTCCGAAGCCGCCTGCGAAGCGGTATTGAAGGGAGAGCTGGAGCTAGCCATAGCAACCCTGCCCGAACAGCCCATCGACAAGCTTTCGGAAAATATCATCTGGCATGATCCACTGGGCATAGTGGTCGGCAAAAACCATGATCTGGCCGATGAAAAGCGGGTAGATCTCAATATGCTCATGCAACAGCCGGCGATTCTGCCATCGCAGAGCACCTTCACTCGCGCCCTGCTGGAGCAGGCATTTGGTCTGGATACTGGCAAACTCAATATTGCCATGGAAACCAATTACCTGGAAACCATTAAAATGATGGTTTCTATTGGACTGGGCTGGAGCGTGCTGCCTGTCTCCATGCTGGATGAAGAGTTAATATCTATCGAGATTGAAGGAATTAAGATGGAACGTTTATTGGGCGCTGTCTATCACAGTGGCCGCACCTTATCGAATGCAGGAAAAATGTTATTAAAATTACTGCAAACCAATAAATAAAAAAACGGCGACCTCAGGCCGCCGTTTTTTCATAAGCCTACCATGCAAGTTATGCTTTACGTCTGGCAATACCGATCAAACCAATCAGGCCCGAACCAAACAACCAGACCGCGGCAGGTACCGGTACCGCCGAGACAGTAAAATCACCCGAAAATCCGGGACCGGCCGACAGATCATTTGGATCCCCAATACTGGCTCTGGCGCCTACCTCCCAGCCAGGGCCGAAAATTGCAGCATACATTTCAGTATCTATGTAGGCAGTTTCACCCGCAGCCAGCACACCTGAGAAAGAACCAGACACGTCATTCAATGTATAACCAAAAATACCACCATTTTCGAAATAGCTCGCGGTGCTACCGTATGAATAGAAGTCGTGACCGGCATCGCCACCAAATAACTGGGCCGACACACCCATCGTATCACTTGCGCCCCCACTGGTGGACATCCAGACATCGACATAGGCTTCTGCACTCAGACCTGATGCTGGACCGACATTGGCATAATCAACCACTTCCACGGTTGGACCATTGATATAAAAATCATATGTAAAGTTAACCGAGCCCGAGGTGTTATTGGTATAGCTGGTCGCAAAAAGGCTCTCAGCAACCAGGTCAAATTCACATGAGCCACAGGCATACAGGCCTTCAGCAGAAACGGCACTCCGACCGGTATCATCTGCGGCTGCCTGTGCCTGGGCTGGACCAGCCCAGCTAAAATCAGAGCCTTCCGAATCTGTAGTCAGTGAATTCAGAGCACCCGTAGTGACAGGACCCTGGCTGTCACTCACCGTACCTGCCGAGGTAAACACAGATAATGACACTGCTGATGCCGATGACATTGTTAGTAGCGATAGAGCGGCTACACCACTCACTGCAACAAGATTTTTTGTAATCAATTTAATGCACTCCTTATACAACATTCCCAATTATTGAATCTATTTATTACTGTAACCGAATATTACAATATTATTGTTGAGCTGCTATATTTTTTCGCAGCAATATTTAATACCAACAAAAAGCACAAACCGCGCCTGGATACATAATTTTTTATTAATATCAAAAAGATAGAGCCAACTGAACTTAGTCACCACCTTACAACATCCTTTCCAGCCCAGCTTTCTGTAAAAAATCCCAACACCCTTAACTGGCCACTTTGACAAATCGCCAGGCGATAAAAAATGCCAGTAGGGCCGCCAGTGCCGCCAGATTAAAAATAAGTTCGGGACTATACATATCCCACATCAGGCCACTGGCATAGCTACCCACCGCGCCGCCGGCACCAAAACTGATACTGGAATACAGCGCCTGGCCACGCCCCTGCAGCCTGCCTTTGAACAGGCGATGAAACAACTCAATAGATACAGCGTGATACAGGCCAAAACTGGCCGCATGTAACACCTGTGCCAGCAGAATAATCGGGAAACTGTCAACAAAATGTCCGATCAGGTACCAGCGCACCGAAGTCAGTAACAATGCCGCGATTAACAATGGTCGGGAACCAAACCTTGGCATGAGTTTGTGCATATATAGAAACACGATGATTTCTGCCACCACACCCAGCGCCCACAACCAGCCCAGAGTGCTGCTGTCATAGCCCTGCTGCTTTAGAAAGATAGAATAAAAAGTGTAATACGGGCCATGGCTCATTTGCACCAGGAAACATACCAGCAATAATGCGATGACTACCGGCTGCTTAAGCATGCCCAGCATAGAGCCATGACGCGCCTCATGTTGCTGGGCAGGCGCTTCGGGAACAAGAAAGCTGAATATTCCAATGGCAATAAACAGCACAAAGACTGCACTGGGCACCAGCGAATAGCCGACGGTATCCAGCACCTGCCCCAGCACAACGACCGCGAGCACAAAACCCAGTGAGCCCCACAGGCGGATTACACTGTAATGATGGGTATCCTTACCCAGATGGTTCATTGTATTGGCTTCAAACTGGGGCAGGGTTGCATTCCAGAAAAAGCTGAACAGCGCCATCACCAACGCCAGCCACCAGAATCCCGAATTTAAAAACACGCCGGCAAAGACCAGCGCGGCACAGACACTACCAATGCGAATGATACGCATACTTCGACCGGAATGATCCGCCATCCAGCTCCATAAGTAGGGCGCCACAATTTTGGTCGCCATAATGACCGCCATCAGCTCTCCGATGGCACGGGCATCGAAATTTAGCGACTGGAGATAAAGCCCCCAGTAAGGCACGATGACACCCAGCGAGGCAAAATAAAATAAATAGAAGCCGGATATACGCCAGTAGGGAACGGGCCTTGAGACATCGGACTCTGGCATGGAATGTTATTCGGTGTCTGGCGCTTGTGCAGGTATCACCGGCGTCGCGCATTGCACATCACCACACTGGGCTTTATAGCGCAGCATATGATCCATCAACACCAGTGCCAGCATGGCTTCAACAATCGGCGTAGCCCGGATACCAACACAGGGATCATGGCGTCCGTGGGTCACCACCTCCATTGGATCACCGTTGATATCGACACTGCGACCGGGTAATCGGATACTGGAGGTCGCCTTGAATGCCGTATGCACCACGATATGCTGGCCGGAGGTAATCCCACCAAGAATGCCTCCTGCGTGATTGGTCAGGAAACCCTGCGGGGTTATTTCATCACGAAACTCCGTGCCTTTGGCTTCAACACAGCCAAAACCACCGCCGATTTCGACGCCTTTGGCCGCGTTGATACTCATCATCGCATAGGAAATCTCAGCATCCATACGGTCAAAAATCGGCTCTCCCAGTCCCGGTGGTA
Organism: Gammaproteobacteria bacterium; assembly: GCA_026195895.1. Classification (GTDB taxonomy): domain Bacteria; phylum Pseudomonadota; class Gammaproteobacteria; order SZUA-229; family SZUA-229; genus JAPHRO01. Next base: position 10,865 of record JAPHRO010000037.1, on the reverse strand, counting down.
CACCTTCGGCCACCACTGAAATTCTGGCGCCTACCGAGTTGCCTTCTTTGCGCAGCTCATCCATGTAGGCTTCCATTTCCGGCACCTTGTCGGCATCGGGACAGAAAAAGGGATTTTCATGCACCTGATCCCAGTCATGTTGTTCAGCCTTGATCGGCCCCAACTGCGACAGATAGCCGCGAATCTGGATACCGTAAGTATCCTTTAAATATTTTTTTGCAATGGCGCCCGCTGCCACACGCATAGCGGTTTCCCGGGCAGACGAACGCCCGCCGCCGCGGTAATCACGAAAACCGTACTTCTGGGTGTAAGTGTAATCGGCGTGACCGGGCCGGAATGTCTCAGCGATATTGCCATAGTCTTTAGAACGCTGATCCACATTTTCAATCATCAGACCGATGGGTGTACCGGTGGTTTTGCCTTCAAATGTGCCGGAAAGAATTTTTACCTGATCGGGCTCACGACGCTGCGTGGTATGACGTGAAGTACCGGGACGACGGCGGTCCAGATCATGCTGCAAATCCGCCTCCGTCAGCTCAAGCCCTGGCGGGCAACCATCCACTATAGCCAGTAAAGCAGGGCCGTGGCTTTCGCCACTGGTAGTGACAGTGAATAATTTACCTATGGTATTTCCGGACACGTGTTATCGCCTCATTTATATTTCTGGCCGAATCTTAGCAAATGAATAACCAGCCGTCTTGTCAGCCGGGGTATTAAACCGATATAGTCGGAGTGGGCATAATAAAACTATAAAATATGACTTTCACCATACCGGATATTCTCATTGTCGAAGATGAGGAATTTAATCGGGACATCATGGCCAGGCGACTCGAATCCACGGCCCATACCCTGCGTTTTGCCGTTGACGGTCAACAGGCACTCGATATGGTTGCCGAAAAGAAACCTGACCTGGTTCTGCTGGACATCATGCTGCCAGAAATCATGGGCCTGCAGGTGCTGCATACGCTGCGCCAGACCTATTCCATGGTTGAGCTGCCGATTATCATGGTAACCGCTATCGATGAAGACCAGCGCATCGTGCGGGCACTGGAACTGGGCGCCAACGATTATGTTGCCAAACCCATTAATTTTCCGATCTTGACCGCCCGCCTGCAAACACAACTCAGCCTGAAACAACTGTCCGCGCTGAACACGGAATTTATCGCCACCGCCAGTCATGATTTACGCAAACCGCTGGCGGTCATTCAGGATGTGACCGCACAGGCCCTGCACAAATTAACCACAGGCCAGGACTACAACCCGCAAACAGCACTCGCCGATTTATCCCTGATCAAGCAATCCGCCCACTACATGCAGAACATTACAGAATGCGTGCTGGATATGCAGGCATCGGGCTTTGGCCAGATACGCCTGACCAGGTCACCGGTACATCTGGATCAACTGATTAATGAGGCCATCGAACGTCACCGGGAACGCGCCAATGAAAAGAAAATCAGCCTGATCAGCAAATACGGCCCGGGGCAACTGATCGTGGAAGCGGATAAATCCCGCATTGCCCAGGTGCTGGACAACTGTCTGGGCAATGCCATCAAATTTTGCACGGCCGCTGATATCATTTCCGTGTCAGCCAGAAAGATGGCGGATCATATCTGTGTTGAGATAAGCGATACCGGCCCTGGACTAACCGATGCAGAACTGGACAAGCTGTTTGAACAAGATATCGCCGCAGGCAACACAGCCGATGTCGCTGAATCAAGCAACGGCTTAAGCCTGCCTGTCTGTAAACAGTTAATCGAGAAACATGACGGCCGCATTGGCGCCCTCAACAATAAAGACCGGGGGGCAACTTTCTGGTTTAGCCTGCCCCGTTTTAAACTGAAACCGGTGTAGTTCAGTCTTATACCAATGCCAGTCAGGCAAGCTGATTACCAGATTCAATCGCGACCTTACGGTCGCTCCTAACTGTATAAACAATGCTGTAGGAGCCTATCTTTAGATCGCGATTTGCTTAACTCACTGGCATTGAGTCTTACACCACCCATTCTGTTAGCCCGCCGCATCGAACAGGGACTGATATTCATCCAGCTGTTCTGCGGTCAGCAAAAACACCCCGTGACCGCCGTGCTCGAATTCCAGCCAGTAAAATCCCACCTCTGGGAAACGTTCCTGCAGGGCAAACTGGGAATTACCCACTTCGACTACCAGAATCCCGCGATCCGATAAAAAATTCCGCGCCTGCTGCAGCATGGGTATAACCAGATCCAGACCATCATCACCGGCGGCCAGCCCCAGTTCCGGCTCATGTAAATATTCATCCGGTAAATCTGCCATATCCTCTGCATCCACATAGGGTGGATTGCTGACAATAATGTCGTATTTTCTGGGTGGCACTGCACTGAACAAATCCGATTCAATCAGTGTCACCCGATCCTGCAACTGATGATCTTCCACGTTGCGTTTTGCCACCTGCAGGGCATTGGGGGAAATATCGGTAGCATCCACATCCGCCCAGTCAAAGGCATAGGCGCAGGCAATACCAATGCAGCCGCTACCGGTGCAAAGATCCAGAATACTATCGACATGCTCCGGCTCTACCCAGGGTTCAAACTGATGTTCAATCAGTTCGGCAATTGGTGAGCGTGGCACCAGCACCTGATCATTAACATAAAATTTGAGGCCACAGAACCAAGCTTCGTTGCTTAGGTAAGCCGCTGGCTGTCGCTTATGGATACGCTGCATCAGCAGGGACAGCACCTGTTTTTTTTCATCATAGGTGAGTGCAGAATCGAAATAGTCGGTGGAGAAATCATGGGGCAAATGCAGGGCAAACAGGGTCAGATAAACCGCTTCATCCAGCGCAGACTCCATGCCGTGACCATAATAAATCTCACTCTCATTAAACCGACTAACCCCCCAGCGAATACAGTCTCTTATCGTGTTCAGCTCATCGGCCAGTTGATCAATTTTGTCCATCGGGCTATCCGTTAATATTTTTTATCACTGCTTAACTCGATTATTTCATGGGAATGCAGTTTTTGGAAAAATCCTGCCTTCCCATGAAATATTCAGGTTAATGCTTTTCATGATAGACGAGGCTGCCTATAATCCCAAACGATTATTCATCCTGGAGACACCCGTGACATTGCGTACCACACAATTGCTACTCATTTTATTTTTATCCAGTCTATCGCCGTTGTCATTGGCTGATCATATAAAAATCAACAACGCCTGGATACGCGAAGCTCCGCCCGTTAGCAAAGTACTGGCCGCCTTCATGGACATCGACAATCACGCCAGTGATACCGTCTATATTATTGCCGTTGAGAGCAGAGATTTCGGCGCCATAGAAATGCATTTGTCGAAAGAAGAAAATGGCGTCGCCAGAATGCTGCCGCAATCCCAGTTGGTGATTCCAGCCAAAGGTAAACTGATGCTAAAACCAGGCAGTTACCACCTGATGCTATTCCGGCCGCAGAAAAGACTGAAAAAAGGCGACACTGCCGAGTTTACCTTCACCCTGGGTAATGGCGAAAAATTTACCAAATCCATTGCCGTTAAATAAGCCCCTACACTCAATCATGTTAACGAAATACCTATGCTAGATTTTTTAAAATCACAGATTTTTTATGTGTTCCCGCACCATGCAATGTCATGGATTGTTTTTCATCTGGCGCGCATTGAATATGCGCCGGTGAAAAAACTCCTGCTGGATATTTATCTGTCGTTGCACGAAGTCAACATGACAGAAGCAGTGGAACCCAACCCCTATGCCTACAAAAACCTGAACGCCTTCTTCACCCGTCAGTTAAAAGATGCTGCCCGACCCTTTGCCGAAGATAGCAACACCCTCCTCTGCCCGGTAGACGGCAGGGTCAGTCAGGCACAGAAAATAGACAACGGCCGTATTTTTCAGGCCAAAGGCCATGATTACAGTCTGCTGGAACTGGTCGGCGGCATTGATGAACTGGCCGCTCCTTTTGTAAATGGAAAATTTGCCACGCTATATTTATCACCCAGAGATTATCATCGTATTCATATGCCACTCGCTGGCAAGCTCACCGATATGGTTTATGTGCCGGGTCGTTTGTTTAGTGTCGCTCCCCATACGGTAAAAAACATCCCCCGCCTGTTTGCACGTAACGAGCGTCTGGTGTGTAAATTTGATACCGCTTCCGGCCCGATGATTATGGTACTGGTCGGTGCCGTCAATGTGTCCGCCATTGATACGGTATGGGCTGGCCCCGTCACCCCGCCCAGTAAAAACAGAATCATCCACAGCCAGTACGAAACTGTCGATATCCAGCTAGATAAAGGCGCCGAGATGGGTCGCTTTAATCTGGGGTCAACGGTAATTATGTTGCTGGGTGAACATGTCGAACTGGACGAATTGATAAGCCATGGCAACACGGTAAGATTAGGTCAGGCATTAGCATCGTTTACTAATTAAACCTTATCGACACTAAATCCTATTACCTCGGAAATATGGATTTCACCCAGCAAGACCATGAGCAGGCGATCCAGCCCAATGGCGACACCGGCACAATCCGGCAGACCACTTTCCAGTGCCGCTAACAGGTTTTCGTCGATAGGCACTGCTTTCAGCCCCCGCTGAGACCGAAGCATATTTTCAGTCTCAAATCGCTGGCGCTGTTCAGCGGCATTGGTTAGCTCATAGAAACCATTGGCCAGCTCCAGCTCACCGAAAAACACTTCAAAACGGTGTGCGACTCGCGGATCATTTTTACTCACCCGGGCCAGTGCTGCCTGCGACGCCGGATAGTCAAATAAAAAGGTAAAGCCGGTTTTCGAAAACGAGGGCGCAATTTTCTGGGTCATCAGCCAGTCCAGCCACATGTTTTTATCATCTTCATTCATGCCCTGTGGAATTTCGATACCCTGTTGCTGCGCCGCCTGTTTTAAATCACCCGCGTTTGCCGCTAACGGATCTATACCCATAGCCGCAATAAACGCCTGCTGATAAGACAGTCGCGTAACAGCGTGCCAGTGAATTTTACTGAACGAAATATCTGCTAATTGCTTTAGTAATTGCTCCATTTCATCCATCAGTCGATGATGATCAAAACCCAGTCGATACCACTCCAGCATGGAGAACTCGGGATTGTGATGACGGCCCTGCTCATCATCCCGAAACACTTTGCAGATCTGGTAAATATCACCGCTGCCTGATGCCAGCAGACGCTTCATAAAAAATTCGGGGGATGTGTGTAAAAAATAGCGCTGGTCTAAATAGCGGGTATAAAAACTCTGCAAATGGGGTTCGGTAATAGCCGCCGCGGACAATACCGGCGTATCGACCTCCAGCACGTCGCGCTCAGCAAAAAAAGCCCGGATACCTTGCAGCATTCGGGCTCTCGATTTAATTGCTTCCAGCGAAGCTGAAGGCGTCCAGTTATTCTTTGACTCGGGAAACATACTCACTGGTTCGGGTATCGATTTTAAGCATTTCGCCTTCTTCTATAAACAGGGGCACTTTTACGATCGCACCGGTTTCCAGCGTGGCCGGTTTGGTTGCACCCTGCGCGGTATCACCTTTCAGACCGGGATCTGTTTGCGCCACCTGCAACTCTACGAAATTAGGCAGGCTGACCGCCAATGGCACGCCATCCCACAACGTCACCGTGCACTGTTCCTGTGGCTTCAACAATAAAACCACATCAGCCACCGCACTTTCTGGCGCACCAATTTGCTCAAAGGTATTGGGATCCATAAAATACCAGAACTCACCATCACTGTAGGAGAATTCCATATCCTGATCCATAACATCAGCAGCTTCCACCGACTCCCCTGACTTGAATGTTTTTTCCAGTACGCGACCGGTTTTTAAATTACGTAACTTAACCCGATTAAATGCCTGACCTTTACCCGGCTTAACCAGTTCATTTTCAGTGATCGAGCATGGATCCCCATCTAATAATATTTTAAGTCCGCCACGAAATTCGTTTGTGCTGTATGATGCCATGTATATAAACCTTGAAGATAAACCCCTGAATAAGCAGCGCATATAATACGCGTTTAACCCAGTAAATGCCAAAAACTGTCCCCATTTCGGTCTCCAGCATTCAACCCATACCCGCCGGCTGGCAACAGCAGCTATCCCAGGCAATTACCGATCCACTGCAATTGCTCAAGATGCTTGAAATAGATAGCCAGCATTTCCCCCAGTGCCAAGAAGCGAGTCATGATTTTCAATTAAAAATCCCCCGCAGTTATGTAGAAAAAATACAGCCTGGCAATATCAACGACCCGCTATTGCTGCAGGTAATGGCGACAGGTTTTGAGCTGGAGAAAATAGCCGGTTTCAAACAGGATCCCGTCGGCGATCTTGCTGCGATGCCCATTCCTGGTCTGCTGCACAAATACCAGGGACGCGTGCTACTGGTAACCACCGGCGCCTGCGCCATTCATTGCCGTTATTGTTTTCGTCGCCATTTTCCCTATAGTAATAATTCCCCTGGACGTGACCAGTGGCAGGATGCCATGGCCTATATAGAACAACGAGCAGATATCACTGAAGTCATCTTGAGTGGTGGCGACCCACTGATACTTTCCGACCAGAAACTGGCCGCCGTGCTAGACAAACTAGGTAACATTCCGCATCTAAAGCGCCTGCGTCTCCATACTCGCCTGCCCGTGGTTCTACCCGACAGAATCACCGATGAATTAATCCACATACTAAAAACCATGCCGCAAAAAGTCTGTATTGTTATTCATGCCAACCATGGCAATGAAATCAAATCGGCAGAATGTAAAGCACTTAAAGCTCTGCATAAGGCCGGCATTACCCTGTTGAATCAAAGTGTGTTGCTTAAAGGAATTAATGATGACATCCAGAGCCAGAAAGAACTTTGTGAAACTTTATATGCCAACGGCGTCCTCCCCTATTATCTACACCTGCTTGACCCCGTCGCAGGTGCCGCCCATTTCGAAACCAGTGAGCAGAAGGCTATTCAACTGATGGACCAGCTAAGAAGTCTGTTGCCTGGCTACCTGATCCCAAGGCTAGTGCGTGAAAAGCCGGGAGAGAACAGCAAAACCCCTGTATTTGGGCTATAAAACTCTAATAAGCCATGTAGTAGATTAAAAAACCATGGCATGTTACTGTTTTTATTAAAAATCTTAAGATTTACAGGGAAATAGGATAGACTTAGGAAATTCTGTTACAAGTAGGATTTAGTAACAACAAACGGATACTAAGCTGAATGTTGGCATTGATTTAATATGAAATTAAATATTCCAGAACAAATAGAGCCTGGTACGGATGATTTCCCCAATCATCCACGCAAGCTGAAAAAATGGCTAACCGAACTAAAACAGGCCAACATGGGCGAATATACCCGACAAATTTATAATGGCCTGATGCACCTCAATCGCCAGTCTATGCCGGCAAAATATCGTCTGGAAAATATGGAATTATTGCGCAATCCTACGCGACACATATTTGATCAACTCCATAAACATTTCGTCAATCGAACCTTACCCCTGCCAGACAAAAGTCTGAAAATTATTAATCTTAATCAGGCCCTGTTAAATGAAATGGCCACCGGTTATAAAATCCTCATTTTTGAAGCCTCTAATGATTTAAACAAAGTTGACAGTAAAGCATTATTATTTGCCTGTGAACGCAGTCTGCACTATCTATCAGAATTATTACTACGTTCCAGCCAGATTTACACAGAATTACCCAAAGGCACCTGGTGGGACATTCATCATATTTATGCCTACGCTGAACTGAAAAACCTGCATAAAAAAAAGGTCAAAGATTCGGAAGTTGCGCAAAAAACTATTACCCCGGAAGACTATTACAAACGTATCATTTTATTTTCCCTGGCACGACCGAATGCGCTGCGCCAAAGTGATGCCGAACGTCTGTATAAAAATTTGCATGACTGGACTGGCCTCACCAGCCTCAGTTCTGATTTGACACACAATAAACTAAATCGTTATTTTTGCAGTAAAATGGACAGCGATTTACCGCCCAACTGTATTTCGGAAGAAGACTTAAAAGAAATCAAAAATTTTCGCGCCATCGACACATCTGTGCTGGTAGGTCATTTACGCAAGCAGGAAACCGACAATGATTCACTGGCAAATGCAGTCGCCATTGGTGATCAGGTTTCGCAGGAAACACTGCGCACACTGATAAGCTCCTGGAGCCTGTGTGCAAAACGCCGCTTTTCTCGAGCGGAACGTGAAGGCAATATTAAAGTATCTATTGGCCTTTCACCTATCTATGAAGCTTTAAATGTAGAAGTCACTCCACCTGGACCCGAAAAAAAGAAAAAAAGACAGGGCAGCATGTTTTCCCTCGAGGCCATTCCGGAAAGCGCAAGAGCCGACAGAGATGTTTTTGCCAAACAGGATCCCGCTTTTTTCATTACCCATCCGGAAATGAAGCAGTCGCAGGAATCCGCAGCCGGCGCATGGGATATGGTAGCCAAGGGCAGAACACTTACTGAAAGTTATGCCAAGGAGTTACAGGAGCATGACAGCGAACTGGGTGAGCTCAACAAAGAAGCGCCAGATTTACACTGGAAAGTAACCAATGTGAGTGCCGGTGGTTATTGTTTACGCTGGAATTCAGATAACACATCCAGAGCCCAGGTAGGTGAACTATTAGGCGTTCGTGAAAGGGAACCGGACCATACATATCAGTGGCGAGTCGGCGTGATTCGCTGGATGCAATACACCAGAGAACATGGCCTGGAAATTGGTGTGCAGATTCTTTCGCCTAAAGTTATTTCCTGCACCGTGCAACGTATAGAAAGAAAAAATGAAGATCCCTTTAACTGTTTGATGCTGCCTGGTATAAAACCTATTCAGCAGCCATCAACACTATTATTACCGGCTCACGCTTTCAGAAAAGGCAATACACTAAAAATCCATGTCTATGAACGGGACATGGAAATAAAATTGGGCACAATACGAGAACACACCGGCTCATTTACACAATTTCAGTTTTCCCAATTGTCTGGGCATGAAAATCCGGACGACGACAATAGCAATGGTGGCAAAAACAAAAAAGATTCGAATCCAGATAACTTCGATTCAATCTGGTCATCACTTTAACTCAATACAAATGAAACAACATATTCCTGGGCAAATTTGTGGATAAAGAAAATAAAGTAAATCTTTTTATTATTGATGATTCATTCAATAACGAAGAAGCAGTTGTTAAATTGATGCGCGCTGCTGGGTACGCGGCCCATACCACTCGTGTTGAAGATGAAGAAGACTTACTGGAAGCACTGGCTAAAAAAAATCCGGACGTTTTGCTTTATTCAATAGGCATGGAACTCATTTCACTTGAGGAAACTATTGCCTGTCTCGAGAAAAATGCCGAAGAACCGGTTCCTGTTATTGCTGTAAATCGACCCAATCATGAATCCGATATTGTTAAAGTCATGCGTGCAGGCGCCAAAGACTTAACAAGCTATGATGCGCAAAGCCATCTTGAACTGGTTATCGAGCGTGAAATTGAAGCGCATAGCAGAATAAAAAAATTATTTAAGCTGGAAAAATCCAATATAGAAACCGAAAAACGCTGCGAGGCCCTGCTCGATTCATCTCGCGACGCAATTGCCTATATCCATGAAGGCATGCATGTTTATTCAAATGTTTCCTACCTGGAATTATTTGGCTTTCAGGCTTCCGAAGATCTGGAAGGCATGCCTATTCTGGATATGGTAGGAACAGAGGACCGTGACAAATTTAAAAAATTCCTGCGCGAAAACTGCAAAGACGGCACCTGCAAATCTGAAAAACTGGAACTGGATTTACGCAACGCTGATAACACTGAATTTAAAGGCGAAATGGAATTCTCACCTGCCAGCATCGAAGGAGAACCCTGCATACAGGTCATCATCCGCAACCAGGTAGATAGCAAGGAGCTGGAAAAACAACTGGCTCTGATGAGCCAGAAAGACTCTGTCACTGGCTTATATAATCGACAGTACTTCCTGGAATCACTGGAAAAAACAGTAACAGCCGCACAGGAGAAAAAACTTACTGCTGCTGCATTATTAATTCATTTAGATAGCTTTAATGACATTAAGCAATCTGCCGGCGTAGTCGGTAGTGATAAATTTTTAAACGAAATTTCACGGAAGTTTGAGGGAACCATTGGCGCAAAGGATATACTTGCGCATTTTGAAGGCAACATATTCTCCGTCATAGCCCTCGGACAAACGCAAACATCAGTTGAAGCCTATGCCAAAAAACTTGGTAAATCTGTACAGGACTATATTGCCAATATTAATGGCCAATCAATAAACTCCACCTGCACCATTGGCATTAGTATCATTGATGAAAATGCGCCAGACACAGGTGAAATTTTGTTGCGTGCAGAACGAGCTGTCAAAGAAGCTGAAGGAAAAGGCACCAACCATCAGGTCGTCTACCAACCTAAAGAAGGTGAATTAACGCAAAAAGAAATTGATGCCAAAGTAGTTGCCGACCTCAAAGAAGCAGTTACCAGCAATCGATTCGTATTATATTTTCAGCCTGTTATTAGCCTGCACGGTGATACTGATGAACGTTATGAAGTATTTGTTCGAATGCTGGACAAGGATGGCAATATTGTTATGCCTAATGACTTTTTACCCGCAGCAGAACGAACCGGTATGTCACTAGCAATAGATCGCTGGGTTTTACTCAACACCATCACCACCCTGACCAAACGCTGGAAGGACGGTAAACGCACCCTGTTTTTCGTCAAGCTAACAGCTACATCCTTAAAAGACACCAACCTGATGAACTGGCTAAAGGAACAGATTAAAAAATACAATGTTCCTCAAAACAGTCTGATTTTTGAAGTTAAGGAAAGCGTTGCTGTTACCAGCCTCAAACATACCGCAGAACTGGCCAAATCCCTGCAACAATTAAAT
>JAPHRO010000004.1 GCA_026195895.1 Gammaproteobacteria bacterium | reverse complement strand
TCTGGTAAAACGACTGGTTAATGATTCAGATGATATTGTGGTGTCGGTTTCCCATACCACCCGGCGTATGCGCGCCGGTGAGCAAGATGGTGTTGACTATCATTTTGTGGATCAGGAAAAGTTTATCTCAATGATCGAGCATAGCGCCTTTCTGGAACATGCCAGGGTGTTTGATAACTATTATGGTACGTCACAGCAGCATGTTGAGCGCGAATTGCTGAATGGCAAGGATGTGATTCTGGAAATTGACTGGCAAGGTGCGCGGCAGGTGCGCCGATTGATCGAAGATAGTTTGTCGATTTTTATATTGCCGCCTTCTTCAGAAGCTTTGCGGCAGCGACTGGAAAGCAGGGGACAGGATGATGAAACAGTCATCCAGCGTCGGATGCAGGATGCCGTTAATGAAATGTCTCATTATGCGGAATTTGATTACCTGGTAGTTAATGATGATTTTGATCAGGCGCTGCAGGAACTGAAATGCATTATCAATTCGAATCGTCTGCGTCAGTTGCGGCAGGGAAGAAGTCTTGAGAAATTATTAATTGGTTTAATGAATTAAGTTTTTAGTTACAGAATTTTTAGAGGATTTTTAAGTATGGCTCGTTTAACAGTAGAAGATTGCTTACCGAATGTAGATAACCGTTTTCATCTGGTGCTGGTAGCATCAAAACGTGCACGTCAGATTGCTATGGGCGGTGAACCACTGGTGTCAATTGATAATGATAAACCCACTGTTCTGGCTTTGCGTGAAATTGCCGAAGGTAAAGTTGGTCCCGAAATTTTAGATGAAGTTTCTGCTCAGGTGCATTCAATGGAAGAAAGTGTGTCTGAGGATGAAATAATTCAGGAGATCTAATTCTCTATGGCTATAAATCCCGAACAGACAATTACTGATGTAACGGATTTATACGGAGATCCCTCCCGTTTCCTGATTTCTGATCTTTGCAGTATTATTGAAGATTATATGAATGAAGATCAGGTGCGGGAAGTTTACAATGCCTATCTTTTTGGCGCCCAGGCACATGATGGCCAGTATCGTAAAACGGGCGAACCTTACATCTATCATCCCATCTCTGTCGCACGAATTCTGGCAGAAATGCATATGGATTCAAAAAGCATCAGCGCCGCCATATTGCATGATGTCATCGAAGACACCGAAATAAGTAAAGAAACAATTTTAGAAAAATTTGGTGAAGATGTTGCTGAGCTGGTTGATGGAGTTAGCAAGCTTACCGAATTCAAATTTAAAAATAAAAAAGAACAACAGGCGATTAATATTCAAAAAGTATTGATGGCTATGGCGCGGGATATTCGCGTTATTATGATCAAACTTGCTGATCGCTTGCACAATATGCGTACACTTGGTGTCATGCGTCCAGATAAACGCCGACGCATTGCTCGAGAAACGCTGGATATCTATGTGCCGATCGCACGTCGTCTGGGTATCAATACGCTGCGAATTGAGCTCGAAGATCTGGGCTTTAAAGCGATGTATCCAATGCGTTATCGCATACTGGATCAGACGGTGTCGCATAGCGGTGGTCATCGTAAAGAAATAATCAAAAAAATAAATACTGCACTAACTACACGGCTGGATGAAATTGGTATCGAGGCAAGTGTCAAAGCCCGTAAAAAACATCCATATAGTTTGTATAAAAAAATGCGCAGTAAAAATCTCGCGTATAAAAATATTTTTGATGTATATGGTATGCGCGTTATCGTGGATTCAGTCGATGACTGTTATCGTGTGCTGGGTGTGGTTCACAATTTGTTTAAACCTATCCCGGGAAAATTTAAGGACTATATTGCCATTCCAAAAGAAAATGGTTATCAGTCTTTGCACACGGTGTTGTTTGGGCCACATGCAATTCCGCTGGAAATTCAGATTCGCACGGTAGAAATGGATAAATTTGCGGAAACGGGAATTGCTGCCCATTGGTTGTACAAAGAAAGCTCCGATGGCGAAACCGTTGATGTACAGGCAAGAACCCGTGAATGGTTAACCGGTTTGCTGGAAATGCAGCAAAATGCCGGAGATTCTGTTGAGTTTCTTGAAAATGTAAAAGTTGATCTGTTTCCTGATGAGTTATATGTCTATACGCCCGATGGCGATATTATTAAATTGCCGCGCGATGCGACGCCGGTAGATTTCGCTTATGCGGTGCATACCGATGTGGGTAATACCTGTGTTGCCTGTAAGCTTGATCATCGCTTCGCGCCCCTGAATTCCGCTCTCTACAGTGGCCAAACAATAGAAATTGTTACTTCTGCAGTTTCTCGTCCCAATCCAACCTGGCTCGATTTTGTCGTTACTATCAAGGCAAGAACCAATATCCGAAATTATCTGAAGAACCTGCGCCAGGATGAAGCTATAGCCCAAGGCCGACGCCTGCTTTCCAGGAGCCTGGCGAGAAAGGATGTCACGATAGAAGATTTATCTTCTGCAGCGCTTCATCCGGTGCTTGAGGAATATGGTTTTAATACCCTGAACCAGTTGCTGGAAGATATCGGTTTGGGTAACCGCCCTGCTAATCTGGTATTAAAACGTTTATATCCTGAAGACGAAGAGGAAAAAGTCGAAATATCCAGTGATGATAAAGCTCGACCTCTTGCTATCCAGGGCACTGAAGGCATGGTGGTTTCTTATGCCAAATGTTGTCACCCCATTCCGGGTGATCATATCGTTGGCATGTTGAGCAAGGGACGCGGCCTGGTTATTCATCAGGATGGTTGTAAGAATATAGTGAATGAGCGATCACAAATTGATCGCCTGGTCGATGTGAAATGGTCCGAAGATTTAGCCGGTGATTATTCCTGCATGATTCATATGCATGTTAATAATGAGCGTGGGGTGCTGGCACGACTGGCAACTATTATTTCTGATGAAGGTGCAAATATTGAGCACGTTGAAGTTGAAGATAGGGATGGTACCTCAACTATAATTGCATTCCTGGTTGCCGTGCGGGGACGGGTTCATCTGGCCAGAATTATGCGTCGCGCAAGACGTCTGAAACCAGTGATGCGTATCTGGCGTGCGCATTAGCGAATAGAGTTCAATTGATACTGAATAGTTTATATATTTACCAGAAGAAGATTAAATAATGAATAAAGAAATTATTTCAACAGACAAAGCACCACAGGCGATTGGCACTTATTCACAGGCCGTTAAGGTTGGTTCTACCGTGTATATTTCAGGGCAGATACCTCTGCTTCCTGAGACAATGGAAGTGTTAGCAGGTAGTGTTGAAGAGCAGATTCATCAGGTGTTTAAAAATCTTGCGGCAATTATCGATGCTGCTGGTGGTAATTTTTCCAATGTTGTTAAGCTAAATGTTTTTCTGACTGATTTAAGTAATTTTCCCACGGTAAACCAGGTGATGGCGGAATATTTTGATGAGCCTTATCCTGCACGCGCAGCCATTGGTGTGGCAGAATTGCCCAAAGCTGTGCCAGTAGAAATGGATGCTATTTTAGAACTTGGTTGATATCGCCAACAATGATTAACGGATTAAACATTGGAAAATTCTGATACTGCGGATTCCATTCCAGTTAGCGCACTCAAAGGAATAGGACCGCGTATTGCAGAGCGTTTAAAAAAACTCAATATTGAAACAGTACAGGATGTGCTGTTTCACCTGCCTCTTCGTTACGAAGATCGAACTCGTATCATTCCTATCGGTACTGCACGTCCCGGACATTCGGTTGTTGTTGAAGGCGTGATTAATCATGCTGAAATAACTTTCAGTCGTCGAGGTAAGAGTCGGCGTATGCTGCTCTGCCATATATCTGATGGCACCGGAAGTTTGTTGTTGCGTTTTTTTTATTTTAATAAGCAACAACAGTCGCGTCTTGTTGCGGGCGCGCGCATTCGATGCTTTGCTGAACTACGCTACGGTGCTTCTGCACTGGAGATGATTCATCCAGAATACACGGTCTTAAGTGAGCACGAATCCGTGGCAGTGGAAGATAAGCTGACACCGGTATATCCGACAACTGAAGGTGTACATCAAACATTATTAAGAAAGATTACTGATCAGGCTTTATCTTTGCTACAACAGAAAAATATTTTACCGGAATATTTACCCGATCAGATACTGAAAAAATATAATATGCCATCTCTGGTTGACGCCTTAGGTTACGTGCATCGGCCGCCGCCGGATGCGGATCTATCGGAATTGCTCGAAGGTCGGCATCGATCACAGCAGAAGCTGGCCTTTGAAGAGTTGCTGGCGCAGCATTTAAGTTTGCAGTCTCTGCGACAGAAAATGCGCAAGCATAATAGTTATCAGTTGGCGTCTGCTAATCATCTGATATATCAATTTATTAAATCATTGCCGTTTGATTTAACCGCGGCACAACAAAAAGTTAATCAGACGGTTTTAGATGACCTGGAGCAAGCGTCGCCAATGATGCGTCTGGTTCAGGGCGATGTGGGTTCTGGAAAAACAGTGGTCGCAGCGACTGCCTGTTTAAAAGCGGTGGAAGCAGGTTATCAGGCAGCCATTATGGCACCAACAGAAATTCTCGCCGAACAGCATTATCAAAACTTTAGTCACTGGTTACAACCGCTTGGGCTCAAGGTGGCATGGCTATCAGGCAAGCTGAAAGGCAAGCCGCGCCAGGCTATGCTGGAGCTGTTAAAAACCGGGGAAGCAGCAGTCGCAGTAGGCACCCATGCGCTATTTCAGGATGAGGTTACATTTGCAAAACTCGCGCTGATCGTCATTGATGAACAGCATCGTTTCGGGGTGCATCAACGTTTAGCCTTGCGTGAAAAGGGGGCATCGAGTGCTCAGGTTCCTCATCAGTTAATAATGACTGCCACGCCTATACCCCGGAGTCTGGCGATGACGGCTTATGCGGATCTCGACTATTCCGTAATTGATGAACTACCGCCGGGTCGAACCCCGGTAGCCACAGTGGCTATTCCAGAGAGCCGGCGGGACGAAGTCATTCAGCGCGTGGAAAAAGCCGGTGCCAGTGGTAGACAGATTTACTGGGTATGCACCCTGATTGAAGAATCCGATGCACTGCAGTGCCAGGCGGCTGAAGATACAGCAGCTTTGTTAACCGAGATATTACCCAATATGTCGGTGGGCCTGGTGCACGGGCGCATGAAAGCTACCGAAAAAGAACAGGTGATGCAGGCGTTTAAACGGGGTGAAATTAATTTGCTGGTCGCTACCACTGTTATCGAGGTAGGTGTTGATGTGCCAAATGCAACCCTGATTATTATTGAAAATGCGGAACGTCTGGGACTGGCGCAGCTACACCAGTTGCGTGGTCGAGTCGGTCGTGGAATTCAGGCCAGTCATTGTGTGCTGATGTACAGGACGCCATTGTCTGAGCTGGCAAAATCGCGTCTGGCCGTCATGCGGGAAACAAGTAGCGGCTTTGATATAGCAAAAAAAGACCTGGAATTAAGAGGCCCGGGAGAAGTGCTGGGAACGCGACAGACGGGCCTGATGCAGTTACGCATAGCTGATATTGTGCGTGATGAGCACTTGCTGGATGATATCAAGCAGGTTGCTGAAGTTTTATATACGCACTTTCCAGACCGGGTACGACCTGTTATCAGACGCTGGTTGGGGCAATCTGAGCAGTACGGATTAATTGGCTAGCGAGTTCAATGGCTTTGCCAGGCTTAACTGGCTAATTAACCGGTTCTCGACTATGTATTAGGCTGGAGTTGCAACAATCATGGCATTATAAAAATTATTCTATGCTTAAATTTTTTACACACGACGAAAATTTCGAAAATAGTAAGAATCGCCATAAGATCTGGCGTGAACAGGTCAAAATGGTTTCTGAAAATGCGGTCGTTAGCAATGTAATCAGTTTGATTCTGGCGTTGCTGCTGTCCGTCGTGTTGTGGAAAGATTCACCCAGAATAGTGCTGGTTGGCTGGCTGGTTTTCATGTCGGCCGTTGCATCACTAAGATTTATGATGCAGTTTCTGGATAAACGCGATTATGGCACTGAACAGTCGCATGACCTGTTTAATCGCTGGTTGCTTATTGCCATCCTGCTAACAGCCTGTGGCTGGGGAGCCGCAGCTAACCTGCTGTTTCCAGTTGATCCGGTTAAACAACTGATGATGGGTTTTGTCCTTGCCGGTATAGCGGCGGGTGCAGTGCCGGTACTGGCACCAATAATCAAGGTTTATTATGCCTATGTGTTACTGCTGTTGTTGCCCCTTTCAGTACGCATGCTGGAACTTGGTGATGCTTATGCATGGCTTTCTTTGCTGGTGATTTTGTTTGCCGCTGGCATGGGTAATGCGGCACGGCAGGTCAATAAATCGATGATGTCGACGCTTGAATTACGTTTTCATAATGAGTCTATCGTTAAGTTCATGAGTCAGGCGCGTAATGAAAGTGAAGACTTGAACGAAGAGTTGGCCGCAGAAATAGAATCACGAAAACGTATTGAAAAAGAATTACAAAAAGCCAAGGAACAGGCTGAAACTGCAAATAAAACCAAAAGCGAATTTCTGGCAAATATGAGCCATGAAATACGCACACCAATGAATGGCATTCTGGGTACCTTACAATTGTTGCAGGACTCAACACTGGACGAAAGCCAGCATGAATATGTTTCTATTGCTTATAATTCAGGAGAAGCATTGCTGGCATTGTTAAATGACATTCTCGATTTTTCAAAAATTGAAGCTGGAAAGCTTGAGCTGGAATCTATACCTTTTGATCTTCGGCAAGTTGTTAAAGAATTAATTATCCTGTTAAAAAATAAAGCCGATGAGCGTAGCGTTAAACTAATAGCAGAAACAGACAAAAATCTGCCGGCTGTTATTAAAGGTGATTCGGTCCGTATCCGACAGATACTGGCCAATTTGATGACCAATGCAATTAAATTTACAGAAAATGGTGAGGTAACAGTTAGAGTCAGCGTTCTGGCTGTAGATGAAAAATCTGTTCGCTTGAGGCTGGAAGTAATAGATACAGGTATAGGTATTCCTGAATCGGCACAACGTAAATTATTTAATTCATTCACGCAGGCTGATGGTTCTACCACACGAAAATACGGGGGTACGGGCCTGGGTCTGGCGATTGTCAGGCAGCTAGTTACTATGATGAAAGGACGGCTGGGTGTTGATAGTGAGTCGGGAAAAGGTTCCTGCTTCTGGGTTGAAATGGCCTTTGAGATTCCACAGGATGTCGTATTAGAAAAGACCGGTGTTAAACAGGCGGTTAGTGTAGAAAAAATATCAGGTAAAGTTTTATTAGTGGAAGACAATCCCGTTAATCAGGCGGTTGCCAGAAAAATGCTGGAAAAAATTGGCTTGCGTTTCGAGTTAGCAAATAACGGTCAGGAAGCAGTCGATGTTTTGTCCCGAGGACATGATTTTAATCTTGTTTTAATGGATTGCCAGATGCCAGTAATGGATGGTTATGCTGCGACAGGTGCGATTCGTGAGCTGGAACAGAGTCAGGCGCTGGAACGCCTGCCGATAATTGCCATGACCGCAAATGCCATGGAAGGGGATAAGGAAAAATGCATTGAAGCCGGCATGGATGATTATGTGGCCAAGCCGGTGAAACTGAATGAACTCAAAAATATCATGCATCGCTGGATAAATAATAGAGATATGTAAAGACAGATCTTATTGTAATGTTTAGAATATGTGCTTTATAAATTTCATATCCACTTCATGTCTGGCTATTGTACACAACTCAACTGGTATAAACGCAAACGCTGTGTTGCCCTGAAAATACCTGATGAAATTAGGCACTGGCTGTTCGACCCGTCTTCCCTGACTGCCAGATTAATAGCAGCATGTCCAGGTAATTTTCATGTAAAACTGCTGTCGCAGGAGCGGCGAACACCTACGCCAGATGAGATCAGAGCGCTGGGTTTGCGATATCGAAGTCACGCTATTATTCGAGAAGTATTGCTGTATTGTGATAATAAACCCTGGGTCTACGCACGTTCGGTTATTCCAATTACGACCTTGTCGGGGCCATTGCGAAGATTGGGACGACTAGGAAATAAACCATTGGGCGCAGTTCTGTTTGCGGATAAATCTATAGTGCGTGGCGAGGTAGAAGTCGCGACAATCAAGCCCTGTCACGCTAGTTATGCATGGACAGGTAATCAGGGTGATGATGTGATCTGGGGCAGGCGTTCAGTATTTTGTCAGCGCCGAAAAACGCTTCTGGTGAGCGAATTTTTTCTGCCGGATATTCCCTGATCTATGCGAAATTAGGGCGAGCCACTGGCTCGCCCGTGCAAACTTAACTGCTGTTTTGAAATTATTCGCTAATGATTTCAACTTTATTAATAACCACCTGGGTTACTGGTACATCCTGTGAAAACACGCCGCCAGCGCCAGTTTCCAGACCATCAATTTTATCGACAACAGCCATGCCTTTTGTAACTTTGCCAAATACGGTGTAGCCCCAGCCACGCATGGATTTACTCTTGAAATTTAAAAAATCATTGTTCACGGTATTTATGAAAAATTGTGATGACGCTGAGTGAGGTTGATTGGTTCTTGCCATTGCAATAGTGCCACGATCATTTTTCAGGCCATTAAATGCTTCGTTATCTATAGTTTCGTGAGTGGCTTTACGTTCGTAATCTGTGGTGAACCCACCGCCCTGAATCATAAAGCTTTTAATGACTCGATGAAAAATTGTGTCATTGTAAAAGCCTTCTTTAGCATAACGCAAAAAATTGTCTACACTGAGCGGCGCTTTTTCCTTATTGAGTTCCAGCTCTATGTTGCCCATATTTGTTTCGATGCGCACGACAGGATTGGCGGCGAGTACATTGCCTGATAGCAGCAGGCAAAGAAGTGTAAGAAATATTTTTTTCATGATAGTCCTACTTTTTAAATTTGATTGTGGTAATAAACAGTTTGATTAATTCATCTACCAGATTGTCTATCGGCATATCTTCTAAACGTTCGGCAGGATGCAGGCATTTTAATAGCAGCACTTCTCGAATCATACCCTGATACATGAGTGCTGCCGCCTGCACATTTATTGGTTCGATTTTTTCCTGTGTCTGAAGTTCAGATAAATTGTATTCAATGTAGTCGGTAAAGCTCTTCCAGCGATTGAGAAAAAATTCGCGACTGGCCTGGTCGCCTTTCAACTGGCTGTGCATTTCCATTTTGAGTAAATCGGGGTGATTGACAATACTATTGACAAAGACGCGGGTCATGCCGCGCAATACTTCTTCAAAACTGATGTCATCAGCGACAACCGTTTCAACATAGCTTTCACGCGTACAGGAAAATTCCTGTAATACCGCTTGATAAAGTTCTTCTTTGGATTTGAAATGACGATAGAGTATGGCAGGGCTGACGCCTACCTTGTTGACGATTTCATCGATGGAAACACCATGGAATCCCTGCTGGGCAAATAAAGCTTTAGCGGCTTCAATAATTGATTCCCGGCGGGCTTCTGCAGAAAGGCGTTTGGACAAGCTAGATATTCCCTAATCAGTATATAGATGCAGAAACAAAACAGGCACCCGTGAACGGATGCCTGCTGTAATCAAAAATTCGTTTAAGATTTTTTGATCATGAATTCAAAAGCACCACCAGCTTCAGAGCTGGACATCAGCTCGTTACCAGTCTGTTTGCAGAAGGCTTCGAAGTCTTTTACTGAACCTGGGTCAGTAGCAACAATTTTTAAAACCTGGCCAGAAGACAGTTCAGCAATGGCTTTTTTAGCACGCAGGATTGGTAATGGGCAGTTCAGGCCTTTGGCATCTAATTCAGCGTCGAAACTCATAGAAGTCTCTCCTTAAAAGAAAATTTATAAAGTTAATAGTGTTTAGATCTTGTTAGTGATCGTTCACTTACAATACGGATGGAGCGTCAGATTGTCAATAAAAAATCACTGTTTAAGGATGAACTGTGTACAATAGGTGTTCAGTAAAAATTATTTATTCCTATTAATATCAATAGCTTATAGGACTTTTGTTGAAAATGGCAGATGCGTTATGCCCCTGTGGCAGTAATCAAAATCTTAACCAATGTTGCATGCCCATTTTGCTTGGGCTTGTTCGTGCATCGACCGCGGAGGCATTAATGCGGTCACGCTATACGGCCTATGTACTGGGAAACGTGCCATATCTGCTGGATAGCTGGCACGGGAGTACACGTCCGGCGGGTATTGATATTGAACCAGAGAAGACGCAATGGCAGGGCTTGACCATAGTTAACACGGAGGCAGGATTATCCGCTGATAGCACGGGCAAAGTGGAATTCATTGCCCGTTATCAGCAGGACGGCAAACCCGGTATGATACATGAGCGCAGCCACTTTGTTTGCGAGCAGGATCAATGGTTTTATGTGGATGGTGAAATGAAAGAGTCGCTCAAAACAGGTCGCAATGAACCCTGCTTTTGTGGCAGCGGTAAAAAATACAAACGATGTTGTGCAAACAAATAGCTGATTCTAAGGGCTTAAAAAAATATCACCATTCTGCTCGACTTCCAGTTGCACCGGTTGCAGATTGTTACCATTGCAGGGGCCGGCCACGCAATCGCCGGATTCAATTTGAAATAATGCGCCATGCACAGAGCATTGAATTAATGCCTTATCCATATCCAGAAAATCATCCGGGCGCCATTCCAGATTGATGCCGGCATGGGGACACTTATTCTGGTAGCCGTAAACCTGATTGTCTTTTTTAACGATAAAAAATGCCAGTTCAAGGCCATTTCGGGTAATTTCGAAACCTTTGGCTCCGGGGTCATTCAGTTCATTTATATGACAGAGTTTTTCGCGATTATTTGTCATGGGTATTGTTGCTTTTTTGAGGTATTAAATTGGCAAAGCCATGCTGGCCGCATTTATTGCCGGCTAGTCGGCAGGCATGTTCGAGTGCGGTTGGTAGCGGAAAATCATTCAGCAGGGCATGGATAAACCCCGCGTTAAAGGTATCGCCGGCGCCAATGGTGTCGATAATCTCTGGCGGCGAAAATACCGAGCTGGTATAGCGTTTATTATTCTGTATCAGCATCGCTCCCTGTTCTCCCCAGGTGCAGCTTAAGGTTTTATCCGGGTAAAGTTTAGCCTGATGGTTAAGGCATTGTTCCATTGTCTGAAATCCTTCCGCTTGTGCAAAGTCGCTGGAAAACATAATAATGTCAGCCATGCATAATACGCTGTCCAGTTTGGGGCGTTGCTTTTCAACTTCGAGTGATATGGGCGCATTGAAGTGCGCAATCTGTTGCATCATCTGAGCAAGTTGATCAATGTTTCTTGCCTCAAAATGAAACCAGTCAAATGTGCTGGGGTCTATTTGATCAAATTGCTGTTTGCTCAGTTCTGCCAGATCACGGTAATGGACTATGCTGCGTGAGCCATTCTGTTGATTGAGTGTGATATAGGAAGTAGGCGTTGAGCTATTCGGCAGTATGGTGGCGGCATCAAAGTTGATGTTATTTTTAGCCAGGTCTTGGCGTATCCATGATCCGGATGCGTCATCTGCCAGAGTACAGGCCAGGTGGCAATAGTGACCCAACTGACTGAGTACAGTTGCTGTATTGGCCGCGTTACCACCGCAGGAAATGCGCTGCCATTGCGCACGAATTTCTTCATCTTCATCTGGATAATGATCGACATGATTAATAATATCCAGAGTTGCGTTGCCAGTGATAAGTATATTAGCCATCATGCTGAATTATGTCATAATCGAACCCATTATTGAGCCGAAAAAATCAGAATAACAGCACATGCCTGAAATAAATCCGAATTTTATTGTTCCTGCCCTGTTGGGGGTTATTGTCACAATTATTGCGTTATTGATCTGGCTGGTGAGCCAGATTAAACAGCTAAGGGTCGAGTTAAAAGAGCAGTTACAGATACAGGCTAATCTGGTTTCTAATCTGGGTTATGATTTTTCTGATACCAGAGAAAAGCAAATGCAACGCCTGGCAGAAATGCAGACCAGTTTAACCGAGCGTTATGCAGGATTGCAGCATAATATCGAGCGTCGTCTTGGTGAGGCAGCAGAACAACAGGGCGAGCGATTTGCACGTTTCAGTGAAGCCACGCAAAACACCTTGCATCAACATCGCCAGAGTTTCGAAGAACGCCAACTGGAAACACTGAAAATTCAGCAGGAAAATTTAACCCAGGGCATGGCTGAGGTGCGCCAGCAGGTAACGGATGCTTTGGGGCGTTATGGCGAAGATCTGGGTAAGCGAGTTGATGCTTTAACGCAATCAACGGATCAACGTCTCAAGGAGATTTCTGGCCAGGTCGAAAAACGCCTTAGTGAAGGCTTTGAAAAAACCACTACCACTTTTGCCGATGTGGTGAAACGTCTGGCACTGATTGATGAGGCACAGAAAAAAATTACCGAGTTATCGGGTAATGTGGTGAGTCTGCAGGAGGTGTTATCAGATAAACGTTCGCGCGGTGCATTTGGTGAGGTGCAGCTAAATTCACTGGTGCGCAATGTTATGCCGGAAAGCAGTTTTGAATTTCAATATACATTGCCAAATAACACACGTATCGACTGTATATTATTTTTGCCAGAGCCGACGGGCAACATAGCTATTGACTCAAAGTTTCCACTGGAGTCCTTCCGTAAAATCACCGATATACATTTAGCCGATACCGAACGTCAATTGGCAGAGCGACAGTTCAAGCAGGATATTCGTAAACATATTAAGGATATAGCTGATAAATATATTATTCCGGGCACCACATCTGATGGTGCGGTGATGTTTATTCCTGCTGAAGCGGTATTTGCGGAAATACATGCACATTATTATGAGCTGGTAGAAGAAGCGCAGCGCGCTCGGGTCTGGCTGGTGTCGCCAACCACTTTGATGGCGGTATTAACAACTGCCCGCGCAGTACTGAAGGATTCAGCTACCCGCAAACAGGTGCATCTGATTCAGGATCATCTGGTGGCTTTGTCAAAAGATTTTGGCAGATTTCAGACACGAATGGATAACCTCGCCAGGCACATTAATCAGGCAAATAAAGATGTGGTAGATGTGAATACATCGGCGCGTAAAATTAGCAGTCGATTTGAAAAAATTGAACAGGTCGAGTTACTGGAAGATGATGAGCACAAGCTGTTGCCAAAAGATGACCAGGAATAAGTTTCAATGGATGGCGAGACATATAAATGACTAGCACTGGTCGAAGCAATAAAGTAGCGCAGTTTTATATTTTTATTACCATTATTGTAATAGGCGTGATTATAACTACACTGCTGGTTTTGTATAAGCCAACAGCAAAACGTAAAGTCGTGGATGAGCGCCCGCCAGAAGTGAGTTTTATCACTGCTCGTCCAACAGTATTTCGCATTCCAGTACAATCACAGGGCATGGTTGAAGCTAAAACAAAAATTAAATTAGTGGCAGAAGTCGCCGGTAAAGTATCCGAGGTTTTTTCTCTGCAAAATAGTGGAGGTTTTTTTAAGCAGGGAGAATTACTGTTACAGATTGATGCCAGAGATTATGAGCTGGCAATTGTAAAAGCTAAAGCACAGGTGGCTGCGGCACAGCAATTGCTGGCACGTGCAGAAGCGGAAGCAGAACAGGCAAGGTTCGATCTTAAAAAAATTGGGCGTAGCGAAAGTAATGCCCGGGCATATGCCTTGCGCGAACCGCATTTGAAAGAGGCGCGAGCCAATCTGGAAGCCGCTCAGGCGGATTTATCAATTGTAGAACTGCAAAAGAAACGTACAGCTATTCAGGCGCCATTCGATGGGCGTGCTATCAGCAAGCAGGTGGATGTCGGGCAGTATGTCGCTCCGGGTAGTGTGCTGGCAGAAATTTATTCTATTGATGCGGTGGAAATAAGGCTGCCATTAAGCCAGTCACAATTATCCTTAATTGACGTGCCGCTAGAGTACGAAAATGAAAGCCTGGAAAAGCCAGATATTAAGGTACTACTGACAGCAAACTTCGCGGGTGAAACCTGGAGCTGGGAAGGGGTTTTATTGCGCACTGAAGGACTTATAGATGCCAGTAATCAGATGTTGTACGGCGTGGTTGAAGTAGATCGCCCATATCAACGGAGCATTAAATACCCGCAGCGCCCACCATTGACGCCTGGCTTATTTGTCAAAGCGCGTATCGAAGGCAAACAATTTAGTAAAATATACATATTGCCACGCAGTGCGTTGCGCTATGGTCGCGAATTGTGGTTGCTGGATGATGAAGAGCGCTTGCAGAAACGCAAGATAAATGTATTGCATAAAGATGAACAGTATATTTATGTTATGCAGGATCTGAATCCAGCGGAGAAAGTTATTGTCAGTGCACTGGATATAGCTGTTCAGGGCATGCAGCTCCAGCCGTCTTCAGAAGAAACTATAAAATTGAATGAGATAATTCATGAGTAAAATCATCGCCTGGTTTGCTGAAAATCAGGTGGCGGCCAATTTGTTAATGCTGCTAATTGTTGTGGCTGGCATTCTATCTATCCCCGATACCCGTAAAGAACTCATCCCAAATATTTCTCTTGATATGGTGAGTATAACTGTTGTCTATCCCGGTGCATCGCCAACTGAAATTGAGCAATCAGTATGTGTGCGCATAGAAGAAAATGTGTTTGATATCGAAGGCATTGAAAAATTAACTGCCAGAGCCAGGGAAGACGCCTGCGTGGTGGTGGCCGATATTGATGGCGATTATTTAACCCGTGATGTAATGGATGATATCAAATCGCGTATTGATACCATCACTACTTTCCCTAAAAATGTTGAAGAGCCCATCATTAAGGAAATAAGTATACGCAGCACAGTGGCAAGTGTTGTGGTTTCAGGCAATATTGATGAGTTAACCCTGAAGCATCTGGCAGAGAATATTCGGGATGATCTTACCAGCTTGCCATCCATTACCCAGGTCGAACTGGTTAATGCTCGGCCCTATGAAATATCTATCGAATTATCCGAATTAAACTTACAACAGTATGACTTAAGTTTTGATGAAGTGGCAGAAACTGTGCGAGCAGCATCTCTGGATCTGCCTGGAGGTATATTAAAAACCAGCAGCGGAGATGTCGTATTAAGAACTTTGGGTCAGGTTTACTGGGGTGAGCAATACGAAAATTTATTAATCCGTGCCAACCAGGATGGCAGCCGAGTGATGGTTGCGGATGTCGCCAATGTGGTCGATGGCTTTGAGGATACCGAATATCGAGGCGAGTTTAACGGCGAGCCTGGCATATTAATGACGGTGTATCGCGTTGGTGATCAGAATATTCTTGAGATATCTGAGGACATCAGAAAATATATTGCAGAAAAAAAACTTCAGTTGCCTGAAGGTGTTGATTTAAATATCTGGCAGGATAAGTCCGAGTTTTTTAAAAGCCGTATGCAATTGCTAACGCGAAATGCAATTACCGGGCTGACACTGGTATTTTTTATTCTGGTTATGTTTTTGCGACTACGCATGGCATTCTGGGTTAGCCTGGGTATCCCAATTTCTTTTATGGGGGCCATGTGGTTATTGCCAAAATTTGATGGATCTATAAATATGATTTCCATGTTTGGATTCATTCTGGTGCTAGGCATTGTTGTTGATGATGCCATCGTGGTTGGAGAAAATATTCATGCAAAGCATAAGGCAGGGGATCTGGGTTTGTCTGGCGCCATCCTTGGTGCACAGGAAGTTGCCAAGCCGGTTATATTTGCAGTATTGACCAGTGTCGTTGCTTTCATGCCAATCCTGTTTTTGCCAGGTGCTGAGGGCAGGTTATGGATGGTGATACCCATGGTAGTGATTTTGACCTTGCTGTTTTCGCTGGTGGAATGCCTGTTTGTATTGCCGGCACACTTGTCGACCATAAAATCCATACCGAATAAAAAATGGCGTTTTAATCGAATTCAGCAAGATTTTTCAGATCGGGTTGAGAGTTTTGTTCAGCATATTTATCGGCCTTTTCTGGCCTGGGCGTTACGCTGGCGTTATGCCACCCTGGGCGTTTTTCTTTCCGCGTTTATGATTTTTGCCGCGATTGTAGCGGCGGGCTGGTTGCATTTGTTATTTTTTCCAAAAGTGGAAGGCGATATGGCTATTGCCAGTGTCAGTTTTGCGCAGGGCACGCCGGTTGAAACGACAGAAGCTGCGGTTGATAAAATTGAAAATGCAGCACTGGAGTTGCAGAAAATATTAAAACAGAAAACGGGTGTTGAGCAGATTAGCAATATTGTATCAGTTATCGGTGTGCAGGCGATGAGTCGTACAGGTAATGAAGGTGCGCATGTGGGAGAGGTTGCGCTGGAGCTGTCACCTTCTGAAAAGCGAGAAATTAATAGCACAGAAATATTGAATTTATGGCGTGAAAAAACCGGCAAAATATTTGGTGTTACGCAATTAACTTTTCAGGCAACGCTCAGGGATTCCGGGCCTGGCGTGAATATTGAATTAACCGGTAGCGATATGGATCGTCTTGCCAGGGCGGCGGATGGTTTGAAGTTGCGGCTAAACGAATATCCGGGATTGTATGATATTCAGGATTCGCACGAAGCAGGTAAAAGAGAGGTGCAACTACGGCTCAAGCCAGCAGCAAAAAACCTGGGCTTGAATACGCAGTTACTGGCGCGCCAGATTCGGCAGGCATTTTATGGCGAAGAAATTCAGCGTATTCAGCGAGGACGAGATGATGTGCGAGTATTCGTACGATATCCTGAACAGCAAAGGCGGTCGTTGTATTTTTTAGAGAGCATGTTTATACGCTTAACAAATGGCGTCGAAATACCACTGAGTGAAGTGGCCGATGTGGAATATGGTTTTGGACCATCGGAAATCAAGCGTATTGATCGCAAGCGCATAATTGAAGTTAGTGCCCGGGTGGACGAGAGCAAGGCGGTGGCAAAACAGATTATGGAAGATCTGGAAAGTAGTTTTCTGGATAGCATTCAGCGATTGTATCCTGGAATCAGTTGGGGCAAGGCGGGTAAACAGAAAGATCAGGAAGATTTGATCACGGCCATGATTAATGGTTTTATTTTAGCGCTGATGGGAATTTATATCCTGATGGCGATACCCTTCCGTTCCTATTTTCAGCCGTTGATCGTTATGTCGGCAATACCTTTTGGTTTGATTGGTGCAGTTATTGGCCATTTGATCCTGGGGCTGGATATTAGTTTATTATCGCTCAGCGGCATGATTGCGGTAGCCGGTGTGGTGGTGAACGATAATCTGGTACTGGTAGATTACATCAATCGAAACCGAAATGCGGGGCGCACTGTCGCCAAGGCTATACGTGATGCGGGTGCGGCCCGATTTCGACCGATTATCCTGACGTCAATAACAACATTTGCCGGGCTAACGCCCTTAATGCTAGAGCGAAGCGTACAGGCTCAATTTCTCATACCCATGGCGGTATCTCTGGCGTTTGGCGTCATGTTCGCCACGGTTGTCAGCCTGGTACTGGTGCCGGCCAGTTACTATATTCTTGAAGATGTGCGCAAGGCGCTGTCGCCCAGATAAATCGGCTCGGCAGTTTTCGGATTCAGGTGAGCGTGCGTTCGCTGGATTTTATATCCCTGATATTTCCTTTTCTCCTTTTCTGCTTCGTTCAGTTTCGTTGTTTTTCGTCTATTTCCATATTCTTTACCGGGGTTTAGTGTAAGTATCCCCCTGTGGGCATAGGCATGCCTGGTCATACTAACGGCAACGGGGTGATTTTTACGGCTTTTGAAGTAATGTCGGATTGGGAAACTTCGATGTTTTGTCATAGCTAAATAGATAAGGCCGAAAAATATCACTGAGTTGTGATTCTGGACTTTTTGGTACAGGGATGTCCTCTTTTTTATGGCCGTGAATGATGTAGCCACACTAACAAAAACGACAGTTTTTAATAATAAATTCTAAATTAATCAGATGTAAGTCAGGAGTCACTAAACTATGAATAAACGATTAATAGCCATTGCCATTGCAGCAGGTCTGGCATCGCCTTTTGCAGCCTACGCCGCGGATGTCTCTATCTATGGTGTGGCGCATGTGTCGATGAACCAGATCGATGTTGGTACAACCGATGGTGAGCTGGATCTAACCAGTAATAAATCACATATTGGTTTCAAGGGCTCGCAGGATCTGGGTGATGGATTGAGTGCCTTTTTTAAAGCTTCCTGGCAGGTGGATTACACCGACAATACGACTGAGCTGTCTGCCCAGGCAACACCATCTACAAAACCCGACACAGATCTGTTGGTATATGATCGCTGGGTCGGACTGAAAGGCGGCTTCGGTTCTATCAAATTCGGTACTATGGCGTCGAACTACAAGCAGACAGGTAAAATCGTTGATCCGTTCTGGGCAACGCGTGCGCAAATGCGTGATACGGGTCTGCAATCGCCCGGTTTGATGAACGGTATGGGTGTAGACCGTAGTCGTGTGACAGATGCGGCGCAATATACTTCAAACAATATCAATAATATGACCTTTGTGCTGAATACCACATTTGACGGCAGTGGCGATAACAACACCGGTTTTGGTGTGCGTTACAAGGCCAATAATATTCATGCATTCTTTGACTATATCAAAATTGATACTGTAACCACTACGCCCTCAATAAATACGGGTGAATCTGGCATGAAAGTGGGTGGTGCTTATACCATGGGTGCGACCACGGTGGCCCTGGGTATAGAAATGACGGAGGACCTGCTTAACAATGACTATAACCAGTTTAGTGTGACGCATAAGCTGAATGAAAAAGGCACGGTGGCGCTGAGTTATGGCCAGGCCTCGGCAGTGGCGGCAAATTCAGATAAGTCTGGTTTTGTTCTGGGTTACAAACATAAGCTGGGTAAGAACACTACCGCTTATGCAGCCTATCTGGATCAGAGCAATGATAATGCGGCCACAGAATTGAGTGGATTTTCACTGGGGCTTGCCTATAAGTTCTAAGGATTATCAACTATTTCGAAAAACGGGGCTTCGGCCCCGTTTTTTTTGATGCCTGACGGATGATTGCGCGAGCACCAATATAATCTGCTGATTTAGAAAGCTCAGGCACCTAATAGCAGGGTATGGGCATGATACTTTAGTCGCGTTGCCTGTATGAATAGGTGCAAGACAAGGAATTTCCCCTATAAATGTACTATTTTCATAAGATAGATGCGCATTATTAGGTGAGAATTGATGAAAGCTGTCGTGCATAAGCCCGGTCGTTTGCTATGTGTAGTTATTTTAAGTGTCCTGTTTAGTAGCCTGGTGCATGCACATGAAGAAGTTACTAAACCGTCGGAGCGTTTAATATTTGGTATTTCCCCGTTTATGAGCCCGATGGCGCTGGTAAAGCGAATGGCGCCGCTACGAACGTATTTATCCGGTGCGTTAGATGTTGAAGTCACAATAGAAACAGCGACCGATGCAAAAGATTTTGCCCGAAGAACATTGGCGGGTCATTATGATTTTGTACTCACCAGCCCAACATTTTCATTAATGGCCATGGATCACGGGGGATTTGAGATTGTAGCGACACAGAAAAAGAAACTGTCGGGGCATTTTGTAGTATTAGCGGATAGCGATATTCAGGATATTAAAGATCTTGCCGATAAGCGGATGGGGGCACCACCTAAAATAGGTTTCATGGGGCAGTTAATCGAACCTTATCTCAGGGACAATATTTTTACCGATGGCAATATGCCAGAAATCAAATATTTCCCTAGCCATAATGGCGCAATATCCGCATTGCGTTTGGGTGACACCGAAGCAACCCTGATCGTTAGTTTTATGGAAAATCATCTGCGCTCTAAAGGCATTCCCATAAGAACAATTCACCGCACTGAAGCCTATCCGGGAATGACGATTCTTGCCAGGCAGCAGATGCCTGCAGAGCTTGTTAAAAAACTTCGAGCCAGTTTGTATGCGCTGGATCAGGAACGGGGGGGCATGCAAGTACTAGAGAAAATATCTATGTCTGGTTTTCAGGGGCTGGATATGCAGGAGCTGCAGAAAGTTAGATTGTTCTTGCCTCCAGAAACTATCAGATAAAAATCAAATATGCGTATTCCATTTTCTTTTCGTTTGATATCCAGCGTAGTGATTATAGAGATCATAATGCTGGGTATTCTGGTATGGAATAATGTCAGTTTAATCAATCAGAGCTATAGCGAATTGCTGGGGTCATCTGCGCGAGATCAAAGCGCATTATTAGCATCGGCAATTGCTCCAGGTCTGGTGGCCCATGATTATGCGCTGATTGATGATGCCTTGTCCTTATTAAAGGAAAGGCATGACCTGCTGTATGCCGAGGTGTTTGATATTAGTGGCAAAAGGATCGCCGCAATTGGTCAGTTCCCCGAAGCTGAAAAATATTCTTCACCTGAAAAATATCAGGAAATAGTAGAAAAAAATAAGTTGCAAATCTCACGTGTGGTAGAAGTTAGTGGCCAGGAAGCCGGTGTTTTGCGTGTGGGATATAGTACGGTGAATTTAAGAAATATAATTGATGATGTCAGATGGCAAAATTTAGTCATATCTTTTGTCACCCTGCTTGTGCTGATACTGGCGACCGTTATCATAAGTTATTTTGTTACCGGCAAGTTGCGCAAACTTAAGCATGGTGTTGAACAGATTCAGGATGGCAATCTGAATCACGAAATAAATATTAAAAAAAATGATGAGCTGGGTGATCTTGCGAAAGCGTTCAATGACATGGCCAGGCATCTGGCTTCTATTCAGCATCAGTTATTTAAAGAGCATTCTGAGCTGGAGCGAAAAAGTTCTCATTTAAGTACACTTTTAAATAGTATTGATGCTGTTGTATGGGAAGCCAATGCGCGTACGAAGAATTTGATATTTGTCAGTACAGAAGCTGTCGATATGCTAGGTTATTCAGTTGATAAATGGTTTGAGCCAGAATTTTTTGAAAATGTAGTATTTAGTGAAGATAAAAAAATTCTCACCAGAGAAATGAACAGGATGGCTAGTGGAATACATCAGGCTTCCATTGATGTTAGATTTAAAAATATAGATAAAAGCCTGGTCTGGACTCGAATTATTGCGGGTTCTGAATATGATGAAAATAGCGATAAATTAGTTATTCGTGGTCTGATGATCGATATCACAGACGAAAAAAAACGTGAGCAGCAAATGATTTATCTGGCTGAGCATGATCCATTAACGGGTTTGATTAATCGGAGACAGTTTCAGGATCGCCTTACCCATCATGTTGCCTATGGCAAGCGTTATGGGCATAACTCCTGTTTGCTGTTCATCGATCTGGATCAGTTTAAGTATATTAATGATACCTTTGGCCATGCGGCGGGGGATACATATTTAATTCAGGTAGCTGAAGTGCTTGCTCATGCAGTAAGAGATACAGATATTCTGGGCCGACTCGGTGGCGATGAATTTGGAGTGGTTTTGCCATTTACCGACGAAGAAGAGGCATGTCTGGTTGCGGCTAATTTATTAACAGCACTGGCTGAAAAAAACTGGACTTACAATGGCGAAAATGTGCTTATTCGAGCGAGTATAGGTATTACTAATTTCCCGTCAGAGGATAAAACACCAAGCGAGTTGCTGGCAGAAGCTGATACGGCCATGTATGCAGCGAAATCATTGGGTCGCAATCGTTATCATGTTTATCGAGAGCATGATTCGGGCAAGGAGCGAATGCAGGAAAAGTTACAGTCGGAAAGTTTAATACGTCTCGCTTTCAAAAATAATTATTTCGTGCTTGATTATCAGCCAATTGTTTGCCTTGTTACGGGGAAAGTTCAGCATCATGAAGCGCTGTTAAGAATTAAAAAGCAAGATGGAGAAATTATAGGTCCCGGTGAATTTATTGATACAGCGGAACGGTTTGGCCTGATTGGCGATATCGACCGCTGGACATTTACCCAGGTTATTCAAATTATTCATCAATCATTACAGGATAAAAGAATAAAAGATATTGCGGTTAACCTGTCGGGAAATAATCTGGATGATATGAAGTTTCATACATGGATAGAAGAAATGCTGAATAATTTTAGTGGCGTTTCGAATCATTTGATAATTGAGATTACTGAAACTGCGGCAATAAAAAATATTATATCAGCCAGGGGTTTTATTGATTCTATGCTAGCGATGGGCGTGCGTTTTGCAATAGATGATTTCGGTGTTGGTTTTTCGTCATTTCACTATATTAAAACTCTTCCCGTTGCTTACATTAAGATTGATGGTAGTTTTGTCAGGCAATTGCATGCTGATACTGTAGACAGAGTATTCGTGCAGGCCACTGTAGATATCGCAAAAAGTCTGGGTATAAGCACAATTGCAGAATTTGTCGAAAATGAAGAGATTGTTTCAATTCTAAAAGATGTTGGGGCTGATTTTGGTCAGGGGTACTATCTGGGTAAGCCCGATCCTGAATTTGTTGATTAAGAACTAGTGTCTGGTGTTCTTCTGTGTTTTTTAAAGTCATTGCTATTTTCGAAGTGATATTAATTTCAAGTAATTTGTTTTTTCTATGGTGGGTCAATGACCAGGGTGAGTTATTGACGAGCAGCATTAAAGCTGCGGAAATGCAGTCATGTTAAATAAAAAAACTGGCAGAATAAAATACTATACCTAGTTTTAAATAACAGAGATATTACAGATGATAGCAACAGCGTCCATTATTCTGGTTGTGGATGATAACCAGGATAACCGAACGCTTTTGGCTCGACGCCTTCAGCGTCACAGTTTTCAGCCTGAAATTGCAGATGGATGGTTTTGCAACGTTGGAAATTGTACATGGGAAATATTCCCTGATTGAGTTACCGGTGATAATGCTCACTGACTCTCACGATATGGCCGAGGCTTTAAAGCTGGGTGCTGATTATGTGCCCAAACCGCTTGATATAGACGTTGTGCTTGCCAGAATCCAGACTCAACTAATGCTTGCCAGCAGGATAAATCCTGATAACTACTGGTATCCAGTGTCATGAATTTGTTTGATTTCAGCAAAAATATAATTTGCTAACTATACTAATTAGTCCTTTATGGGTGAATTTTACAGGGGAAATCAGCATGGTGGATCGAGTAGCTAATAATTTTGATGACCGACGATCGGATACACGATATGAAATGTCGGAAGATTTTAATTTGAAAATAGTATTTTCTTCCGAAAACCCGGGATTGCTGGGAAAAACCATTAGTGGTGCAACGGTCGATGTCTCGGCTTCAGGTCTAAGATTAGCATTAAGTACTCCAATTAAGCTGGATAGCGTGCTGGATGTATGGGTAACACTAAAACAAAATAATAAAAAATATTTCCTCACCGGTAATGTTCGTTGGTGCAATGAATCCGATGTCGCCGGGATTTACCAGATCGGCCTGGTCTTACGTGAACGTTCAGATACGATTACTGATTTGACCAGCTGGCGGGAAATGTTTAAATAATATCGCTATTCCCTGCAGGCCTTTTGGCTTGCCGGGGAACAGCATGATGGCATATGAAGAACTGTGCATTTTGTCAGTCAATTTCCAGCAGGGCGGTGATAATTGTGGCCCTGTGCCTGTTCGTGATTTACTTTTCTATCTGGGCTTAGATTCATCCTATGATTTGCTGTCTGCAGGATAGAGATTGGATATTTCCACGAAGCCTTCCTCGTCTTCTTTTCTCCTCGGTGCATATTCTCTGCAATCACTTACCAGTGATTCAGTGCGTAATCGGTGGCGACGTTCCTGTTCGCCACGGCGGGGTTTACTGGCATGACGACGTTCAGTTCCAGTGTAATAAGCGGTATCGATATAGCTAGATGTCTGTTTATTCATGTCTGAATCCGCCTCCGTGCATTCATTATTTCATTCTGATATGGAAAATATCAGGGATTATTAAATTCATAGTCATTGATTAAGCCTACGTCAATAAATTATTAGCTGCTGGTGATCCGTTTGTCTTAATCGTTTAAAAATTGTCATTTATCAAGTTTTATCAAGGAGTAGCACGTTATAAAAGTATTTTCACATGAGAATGTGTGTAATGAAAAACACAGGTAGTCGTTTAAGTATGAATCAGCCCAAAAAATTGAAAGAGGTAGATTGTGATAATTGTGGTCTGTACCGGTTATGTCAAATAGCGGGTCTGGATGCTGATGAGTCGGCTCTCGATTCTGTGGTAGAGCGACGTAAAAAAATTGCCAATGCCGATTATCTATATCGCGCAGGCGATCGCTTCAGTGGTGTATTTGCGGTGAAATCCGGGATATTCAAGTCAATTAGTTACTTTGATGATGGGCGTGAGCAGATTATTGATTTTCATTTGCCAGGGGAATTAATAGGGCTGGAAGCAATTGATGAAGGCATTTATTTACAGTCGGTGATCGCGCTTGAGAACAGCAGTGTCTGTGATATGGATTTTGCTGAAATGGAAAAACTGGAACATAAATTTATCGCATTTCAGGGCAGTGTCATTCATGCACTAAGCCGCAAAGTTCGACTGGATCAATACCAGTCGCTGTTGATTGGCGCACAAAGTGCCGAGCAACGGCTGGCGATATTTTTAATCAGTATTTTCAGTCGGTTACGTGCTCATGATATGCAGGCGCATAGCTTTAGAATGCCGATGCGTAAAGATATTGCGAACTACCTGGGACTGGCCCTGGAAACAGTTGGTCGGGTGTTGAAGCGCTTTGAAGAAAGTAAGCTGATCGAAAGCAAAGGCAGGCATTTGAAGATATGTAATTACAGCGAAATTCAGCAGCGAGCCGGTTTGATCCAGTATGATGCGGTGACCAAAGTCGCCTGAACAACATACTTCAGCGCTATCGGACTACTGCATATTATTGGCGCACATGCATTGTCTGTAGTCGCGTACGGATACTTCGTATTTATCCAGATAAAAGAGGTAGCTGGGCTTTTATGCCGCCGCCTGGGCCTTCATCACTCACGTAATCTATATCCTTTATTGAGCACCCCATGTGGAATGGGCCGACAGGAATAAATATGCGATCGGCCGCTAATGTTATTGGTGGAAGATTATAAAGGTTGTATAAATCAATGATATAGCTGCTATTTTATTCATGTTATTGGCCGGTTTTTATTTTTTCCGGGATACTGTATTGGCTATGTGACTGAGGAATTAGAAATATTGTTTCTGCTTTTCCAGTAAATATATTTTGATCTAGACTGAAACATGCAGTAAAAATGAATGTTCGCCACATTGGGAGTGAGCCTATGGCTAAGAAACATCCGATCGTTGCAGTCACCGGTGCTTCAGGGGCTGGCACCACAGTAGTGCAACAGGCCTTCAGAGAAATCTTCCACCGCCAGGGCTTAAATGCTGCGTTTGTTCACGGGGATAGCTTCCTGAAGTATGATCACGATGAAATATGCCGTGTTATGGATGAGGCGCAGCTCAATAAGCATCCCAAAAGCTGTTATGGGCCGGAATTAAACTATTTTGAGAAACTTGAAGGCTTATTCAGGGAATATTCGGAGCATGGCACCGGTCAGGTACGTGAGTTGTTAAGTCAGGATAGTGCTAACGGCTCTAGCGGAAAAGGCGGTTCATTTACCGAATGGCATGATCTGCCAGAAGATACAGATATGCTGTTTTATGAAGGCATGCACGGGGGCGTGGTTGCAGAGACCTGGACGCGGCGCAAAATGTCGGCTTCGCACAATCCCAGGGTGATTCGTGATCGGCGTGAGGCAAATAGAAGCCAGGGGGTCGATGTAGCGCAGTATGTGGATTTACTCATCGGTGTTGTGCCGGCGATTAATCTTGAATGGATACAGAAAATACATCTGGATATGAATTGTAGAAACCATAGCAGTACAGAAGTGACGCAGGCTATTCTGGGGCGGTTACAGGACTACATACACTTCATTGTGCCGCAGTTTTCACTGACCGATATTAATTTCCAGCGCATGCCGGTGGTGGATACTTCGAATCCTTTTATAGCGCGCGATGTACCTACTGAATCAGAGAGTATTGTAGTGATACGCTTTCGTGAGCCGAAGAAATATGATTTTCCCCATTTGCTTAAACGCATAAACGGCTCGTTTATGTCCCGGCGTAACACCATGGTCATTCCGGGTGGTGAGATGCAGCATGCATTGGCCGTGATCTGTGGGCCGATGATCGAATCCTGCTGTGGTATGTAGTCGCCAGGTGGTCAGCAAATAGACAGGAAAAATTACTCGTCTACTGCCTTACCTATTCTCACGTCATCATAGCGGCCTGATTTGCCCATCAGTGAAATATCGTCGTTATCGCCGTTATTGGCATCTATTGAAGAGCTGGGTTTGTTTGAAAAGAATCCCTGTTTGGCTTTGTATTTATAGGGTTTGGGCATGTCCTGTTTCTGGTAGTTGTCGACTTCTGAAACGGGTGACTTGTTCAGTATATAAACAATGCCAATGATTCCTAGCAGTGCGGTAATCACTACTTTTATGGTAATGGGTAGTTTGCGGTTCATGGCTATATTATGGCTATGTTCATGCGGTAGTATTAATGGTTTTCCCCCTGTTGTCCGTTTCCTGTGGCTGAACTCCATGTTTCGACGGCAGGGGTGCGTTGCGTCGATCACGTCTTTTTCTACGGTTAAATAATACCCGAATGTTTGTGCGGCGTCTTTCTGTCGAGTGACGTCGTTCGTTGCGTTTTACGCGCGACTGGGTGTTTTCGGGCGCTGCTTCAGGATCTATAGCCTTTTTGGGGCCTTGCCTTTTCAGCCGTGTGTAAAGCGCTGAAGCTCTGTTAATTGACGGTATATTGGCCATGATAAAAATAATACAGGTGCTGTTACAATGTTAATCGGCACTTATATGTATTTCTTTAGTTACCAGTATAGCGAGTAATATCGCCTTCCGTGGCGTGGGTATAGTTAGCTATACATAACAGATTTATTGTCTTCAAGCTTTTCCAGTTTATGGTTCAGGAAGCGATGTTTGCCACCACTATTGAATTTAATGATGGTGAAGCCATGGTCGCTGACCTGGTCAATGGTAAC
Organism: Gammaproteobacteria bacterium; assembly: GCA_026195895.1. GTDB lineage: Bacteria > Pseudomonadota > Gammaproteobacteria > SZUA-229 > SZUA-229 > JAPHRO01. Next base: position 2,079 of record JAPHRO010000004.1, on the reverse strand, counting down.
TTCCTGGCCCGTGCTTTTTACACGTACACGTTCGCCGACTAACAGTGGTTTTACTATATTCATTTATGTTCTCTCCTGCATTCAAACTGCCGTTCAGGGTTGTAATTATTATGAGATTACGCCCTAAACTTAGACTAGTTTATTAAGTAATGCAAGTATCTATATGTTTTTTATAGCAAAAAGTATTTAAGATTTGTCTGCGGCAGATGTATTGTCAATTTGTACCGTTTGGACCGGTGGGTTTCGTGCAGGTACTGGCGGCATGCGCATATCCAGTCGGGTGTACTGTTCGTTGCGAATGTGCTGATAGATAATGGTGTAGGCCAGCACATTGCTGACATATTCGCGTGTTTCGGTAAAGGGTATGGTCTCAATCCAGCGGATAGCGTTCATTGGCTGGGATTCGGGTAACCAGGACTCCACTCTACGGGGGCCTGCATTATAAGCGGCTGTAGCCAGAACGGTTTGACTGTCCAGACGATCCAGCATTTGCTCCAGATAACCTGTGCCAAGTTTGATATTGGTATCTGCACCTAACAAACTGTGGCGGCCGCGGTATCTGACCTGGAGATTGCGTGCCACGTTGCGTGCGGTACCGGGCATGATTTGCATGAGACCAAGCGCGCCTACTGGTGATTTTGCATCCGCCATGAATGCGCTTTCGCGGCGAATAATGGCATAGGTCCAGGCGGATTCGATGCTGCGCTTCTGGGAGTATGTTTCAACTTCGTTTTGCAGTGGCATCGGGAAACGCAGTGCAATATCATCGCGATATTTCGTTTGTCCCATGGTGACTATGGCACGATCATGCCATTCCCATAGTTGTGCCAGCTTGGATGCCGCCAGTTTTTGCTTTTCGGTTAAGCTGCTTACCAGGCTCAGCCATTCTCTGCGTGAATCGGATACCTTGCCTAGTTTAAATAGTTCGTGAGCGCGTAAGGTCTCCGGATATTGATGAATGCTGAGTAATTCCCGGGTATTAATATCGAGTGGATTGTTCTCGAAAGCGTAGGGGAGATGCAACCGATCTGCGGCTAGAAAGCCGTAGTAACTGCGTTTACCTGACAGGTACCGGTAGGTGGCTTCTGCCTCGATGTCGTTACCCAGTTGGTCATTGGCATAGGCCCACCAGAATTGCCAGCGTAACCTGGCCTGCTTTTTCAGTGGCAGGTTTTCGATAGCGCTAACAACCTGCGGCCAATTTGCCTGGCGTATAGCCGTTCTGATAAGCCATTCATTCACATAGGCGCTTGAGCCTGGATATCCCGCTGGAATACTGGCTAGCCAGAGCGCGGCATCCGGGTGATGCTGACGGGCCATGGCCAGTCCCACATATTGATAAGCGCGATAGGTTTCTTCAGTAGAAAAAGTAAACCGCGTGTTTAACTCATACCAGAGCTCGCCAGCCTGATCCGGATCTTTACGACTCATACGACGTATCGCATGAAGCATGATAGTTGAGTGTAATGGGTGGCTTTCAGCAAGTTGTAGACTGCCCGCTAACTCGGGTTTGTGATGGATTTTAATCCACTGGTTGACGAGTTGCCGATCAGCAGTATTTAATGATTTTGAAAGGAAGCGAGCCAGTCGATATTTGCTTTTTTTCATGGCCAGTACAATACGCTCAAGCACCAGCTCTTCTGTGCGTAAGCCTGCGGCGTCCCAGGATTTAAACAGACTGTCACAGGCCTTGGGCTGTGACTTACCGACCAGCCACAGTTTTTCAATCTGAGGAAATGCTTCTTCCTGTCGACCCGTGTGCATCAGTGCCTGCAGGTATTTGCATTGCTGGCTGGTAGAGGCGGGTAGTTGATATACGTCGAGCAATTCATGCCAGCGTTTGTGGCGTGCGTAATAGTTAATTAGCGTACGGCGAAATCTGTTTGCGATGACCGTGCCGTCGTTTTTTTCCAGGAAATTATCAATCTGTTGCTTGTCCAAACTGGCCAGTTTGCGGCTGAGATTTTTATATTCCAGGTAAGGATATAGCGGATAGTCAGCTAGTTGATTGCGCAGACGATTGAATTGCGTATAACGTCTGGATTTAAATGCCTGTTCAGCCTGGCGGAATAATTGCCG
>JAPHRO010000048.1 GCA_026195895.1 Gammaproteobacteria bacterium | reverse complement strand
GTAAATATTGCTGCTGCTGGCTGGACAGATCGGTTTTATTGAGTAAATCAATCATACCCACAACACCACCGATGGGCGTGCGGATCTGGTGCGTCATGTTGGAGAGAAACTCTGTTTTAGCGCGGTCTGCCTGTTTTGCATCATGCACGGCAACCTGTAAGCGTTTTTGTAGCGAATATAAATAGATTGGCAATGCGATGATAAGCGTGAGAAAGGCCAGTGCGTCTAAGGTCAGCAAGTGCCAGGCATCTTCTGTTAGCAATAAAACATTATAGCCAACCATGGTCAGGGCGACCGCGGCGATTAAAAAATTCTTGCCATAACGGGTGCCGTAACCAATATAAATCCATAAATAGACCAGGATAAATACGCTGTTGATGCCGCCGGTGAGCGAAGACGAAAAGGTAGCGCTGCCAATATCAAAACATAAAGCAAGATAGCGCCGTGGCGTTGAAACCGGTTTCCAGAAAATGCTCAGTACAACAACGAAAGTGAAAGAGAAAAAAACCAGTGCAAACATGCGCAGTGTCATGCTGTCGGTGTCAAAGTAGCCGCTATCTATACCGGCGGATATATAAGTGAAAGTCAGTAGTCCGATAATACTGCGGATAACTGACTGGATGAATTCAGTATTTTTCAACATGTCCATGTAGCCCGATTATTTTTCGGGCTAGTTTAGCATTATTTTTAAATTGGGAGGTTTTTAGTTAATGGGTTCAAGTAATTCGATCCAGTGACAGACTGATGCCGAACTCTTTTTAAGCAGATGAGTATGGCAGCCAATATTGGCCGTCGCGATAATGTCGGGATCGTGTCTTTGCAACTTGTCCAGTTTGTTTTCCAGTAGCTGACTGGAGATGTCGGCCTGTAATATTGAATAAGTGCCCGCAGAACCACAGCACAGGTGCTGGTCTGTTACCTCAACCAGCTGGTAGTCCAGTTTGCTGAGCAGCTTTTCCACCACGCCGTTAATCTGCTGGCCATGTTGCAGGCTACAGGGGGGGTGCCAGGCAACGGAATCGATAGCCGCGGATTTCTGAAAAAACTGCATATCTTCTGGCTGAATAATTTCGGCGATGTCCTTGCATAACTGGCTAATAGTTTCTGCCTTGCTGGCATAGTCAGGAAGATGAGCCAGTAATTTAGCATAGTCTTTAATATGACTGCCGCAGCCACTGGCGGTAGTGATGATTGCTTCGGCGCCCTGTTCAATATGCGGCCACCAGTGATCAATGTTGTTTCTGGCAAATGTCAGTGCTTCTGTTTCTGCGCTGAGATGATGTGATAATGCGCCGCAGCAGCTTACCTGTGCAATATGGATCACTTCAATATTGAGATGATTCAGGATTTGTTCGGTTTTATAATTTATATCCGGTTGCAGTGCGGGTTGAACACAGCCGTCGAGGATCAATATTTTACGTTCATGTTTTTCTGTTGCGGTGGCGAGTCGCGTGCTGTTTTTTATTCTGGGAATTGCCTGTGTCCAGGCGGATGGCAGCACCGGTGTTAATAAGCGGGCCAGTTTTATGCTTAGCGTAAAAGCAGTGTTATTGAGAAAAAATTTACGTAAAAGAAAACGTTGCAATCGACTGGTCGCGGAACGTGGAATTGCTGTTTCACAGATGTTGCGGCCAATATCCAGTAGTCGATGATAATTGACCCCGGAAGGGCAGGTCGATTCACAGTTTCTGCAGGTTAAACAGCGATCCAGATGTTGTTGGGTTTTTTCTGTCGCCGTGTATCCTTCCAGTAACTGTTTGATGAGATAAATGCGCCCCCGGGGGCCGTCCAGTTCATCACCCAGTAATAAATAGGTGGGGCAGGTTGCCGTGCAAAAACCGCAATGTACACAGGTGCGTAAAATACTATCGGCTTCCTGCCCCGGTGCTGTGTTTTTAAAATCGCTGGAAATTCGAGTTTGCATTATAAATCTTTATACATGCGTCCTGGATTTAAAATACGTTTTGCATCCATGGCGGTTTTAACCCGTTGATGGTATTTCATTAACTGGGGTTGCAGTGGCTGGAATACCTGATCTGTCTTATCCGATGATTTGAATAATGTGGCATGACCACCGGCCTGGCTGGCCAGAGCAAAAATTTTATCAGCGGGTTCGTTGCTAAAACACCAGCGTTGCGCGCCACCCCATTCAATCAGACTGTCACCGGCAAGATCAATAGTGTCAGCCGTGCTGGGCAAAGACAGTCGCCACAATGGCAGGCTGTTGTTAAAGTAGGCGTGTTGCTGTTCTTTTAATTCATGCCAGAGATTATCTGCATCAATAATTTTAGCCTTCAGGGTACTGACGCTACTCAGCACACTTTGCTGGTAGCCGGCGAGACGAATAAATAATTTATCCTGATAAAAACAACTGCCACTAATGGGTAAAGGTTTGCCTGCCCACTGGTTCATTAATTGAATGGCATCATGCTGGTTGCAGTCAATAACCACGGTGGTTTCATAGCGGGGTCTGGGTAAAATTTTAAGGCTGACTTCAAGGATCAGTCCCAGCGTGCCCAGCGATCCGGTAAGCAGACGCGACAGGTCATAGCCGGCCACGTTTTTCATGACTTCGCCGCCGAAATGCAGTAGCTCGCCCTGGCCATTAATAATCGTCATGCCGAGTACGAAATCTCTTGCCGAACCGGTATAGGCTCTGGCCGGGCCAGCCAGGCCACTGGCGATACAGCCGCCCAGTGTGGCGCTGGCCGAATAATGCGGCGGTTCAAATGCCAGCATTTGATTATGTTCTGCCAGCGCAGTTTCAATATCAGTCAGCGGCGTGCCGGCTCGCGCAGTCATCACCAGTTCCGATGGCTGATAATTGATAATACCCTGATGCGAACTGACATCAATCCTGTCACCCGCCACGGGTAAACCATAAAAGGCTTTACTGTTACCGCCGACAATCCGTAATGCCGTATTCGATGCGTATGCATTCTGAATTTGCTGTTGTAACTGTTTTTCAATGTTGTTGTTCATGGATTGCTGTTCATGGATTACTGTTCATGGGGCAGTTTAATTTAAAATCTCGGTAGCTCGGGGAATTTCAGTTTGCCATTATGCACATGCATGGCGCCGAATTCAGCGCAGCGATGCAGAGTTGGTACGGCTTTACCGGGATTCAGTAATTGCTCGGGGTCGAAGGCATGCTTTATGGCATGGAACTGTTGCAGTTCCAGACTATTAAATTGCACACACATCTGATTTATTTTTTCCATGCCCACGCCATGTTCGCCGGTAATCGATCCACCCATGGCGACACAGGCTTCGAGAATTTTTCCGCCAAATTCTTCGGTGCGTTCCAGTTCGCCTGCTATATTCGCATCGTACAAAATCAACGGATGCAGATTGCCGTCGCCGGCATGAAAAACATTGGCAACGCGCAATCCATATTCTTCGGACAGTTCATGAATGCGATGCAATACATCGGGTAATTTAGACCGAGGTATGGTGCCGTCCATGCAGTAATAGTCAGGAGACAGTCGACCAACCGCCGGGAATGCCGCCTTGCGTCCTTTCCAGAGTAATTGCTGCTCCTCGATATCATGTGCTATGCGAATATCACAGGCGCCGGCGGATTGCAGAATGCTGTTCACTTCATCGGTGGCCGTTGCTACATCCGTTTCCGTGCCATCCAGTTCGCATAACAGAATGGCTTTGGCATCTTTGGGATAACCGGCGTGAACAAAATCTTCGGCCGCTTCGATGGAAAGCTGATCCATCATTTCCAGGCCAGCGGGAATAATGCCGCTGGATATAATTTCAGCCACGGCTTTACCGGCTTTGATCACATCGTCAAAGGCGGCCATTAAAACCTGGGTTTGTTGCGGCAGAGGTAAAAGCTTGACGGTAATTTCCGTAATAATGCCCAGCATGCCTTCCGAGCCATTGATCAGCGCCAGAAAATCATAACCCGGGCTATCCAGGGCGGCGGAACCCAGGGTGATGATATTGCCTTCCACATCAACCATTTCTACTCTGCATACATTGTGTACGGTTAAGCCGTATTTCAGACAGTGCACGCCGCCGGAATTTTCCGCCACATTGCCACCGATGGTGCAGGCGATTTGTGATGACGGATCGGGCGCATAAAACAGGCCGTGGGGTTTGGCTGCCTCCGATATCGCCAGGTTACGCACGCCGGGTTGCACCCGCGCACTGCGAGCCAGCGCATTTATGTCCAGAATCTGGTTGAATTTTGCCAGGCTCAGTAACAGGCCATGTTCCAGTGGCAGCGCACCGCCGGACAGGCCGGTGCCAGCGCCGCGGGCCACCACCGGGATTTTCTGCTGATGGCACAGTCGCATGATGGCCTGAACCTGGGCCACCGTTTCGGGCAAAGCCACCGCACCCGGCAACTGCCGATAGGCAGACAGTCCATCGCATTCATAGGGGCGCAGGTCTTCTTCTTCGTGTAGTACAGCATTGTCCGGCAGAATATCCCGTAGCTGTTGTATAAAACGGTGGTCGAGTTGGGTCATCACAATCCAGTTAAAACAAACTGGGTTAACTTTGCATTAAGCAGCGCTATGAATCAAGCTGTGGTGGGTGTGGGTAAATATGTTTTATAGCTGGGGTAATGGATGGGGCGCAACAGTATCTATTTGGTACATCGAAACAATGGCAGGCATCAAGGAATTGGAAACCAGACAAAGAATTGTTAATCTGTAAAAAATATATGCTTGGTCATGAATGGTCAGGTATAGATATTGGGTATAGTATTAGGTGTCTGTTTAATACACTTTTATGCTAAAAACAAATATGATCTATCTCTTAACCACATAATAATTTATTTTAAACAATAAAAAACCGAGTCAGTCCAACTGAAACTCGGTCTTTAATTTTGCTATCTATTTAAAATTTATCTCTTTCTTCTTGAAAATCCAACCAAACTAATTATACCTGAACCAAAAAGCCATACCGCTGCTGGAACGGGTACCGCACTAACATCACCCGATCTGACAGCCCATGCATATGAGTCTGCATTCTTATCATAAGCCTGCTGATATCCACTATAAATAAAAAATGCCCATGCAGACGAATAAACTGGCTGATAGTCTGTCGCAGACCAATAACCCCCGGTTGGTGCGCCATTCTCAAAACCGTACTCAATATTACTAAACAAATCATAGTTAGCATTATGCGAAGTAGTTAAGTCTGAATATGCGGTTCCACCTAACACATTGTAAAACATATTACCTAATTCACTTCCAGTACAATTGTAACCATTTGAAGCATATGTTTGAGAACTACAGCTTTCATCAGGCTGCAATGTATCTGGTAAACGCCAACCACCAACACCATCTACTGTAAGTCCTGCTGCCCAGCTATTAGCATCAGCCCAATTCATAGTCACCCCGGCGGCATTAGCCTCAGCCAACCATGTTAAATCAGCTTCTGTATCGTAATATGCTAATCCCCCTAGTCGCTCAACTAAAGCTGAGCTAGCAGAGTTTGATATAATCAATGCTGTAATTACAAAAATCAATTTCAATAATTTCATTCTAATTTCCTTTCAGTCTTTTATTTTTCCCTTACCGCCGACTACAAGATATGTTCCCAGTATAAATATGCATAACAAGGCGGTCAAGAGGGACTGTTAACGCTTAATTTCTATGTCAATATTGGGCTACACTACTAAACACTAAAATTTTCAAGCTCACTACTGGGTTAGCAGTCCCTTATCTGGCGTTATGCGTAAAAAAATATAAATACAGGAACAATCAATATGCGATTATTTATTTCATTGTGTTTTTATTACCTAATGTCATTTTTACTTTCTTCTTGTGTTACTTTCCCCACAACTCCTTTAGCACATCGGCTTTGCCCGCATCGTTTACAACAGAGAATATATTGAAAGTACACCAAGGTATGAGTTCAGATGAAATATTGACGCTGTTTGGTACACCGAAAAGCGTCAGCAGTGCTGTTTGTGGCGGATTGACTGGTACCACATGGAAATGTACCACTTGGAAATATGGCGACCTCTTTTACGATAATGCAAGCTTTACATTCAGCGGTGATCATGGCTCATACAGGCTTAATAGTTTTGATATTGATAGAGACTAAAAATGTACACACATACAAGCGACTATGATGTTGATCCTAAGAAAAAATAATGAAAAAAACTGAGTCAGAAACAAGACGAGTCAGAGAACAATTGTTTCTAATATTCGCCACTGACCAACAAAGAGGGTGCCACCCTTTGAATGAATAACCGGATCAGAATAAAAACGCCTGAATAATTTGGGGATAAGCCTGCTCTATATGCAAATAGCACGCACCACTTGCCAGAGCTTATATCTAATAAAAAATGATCAAAGTCAGAAAACAAATCGATGCAGATGCGGCGGCAGTGAAATTTATCGTTGCCGTAGCAACTGATGAGCTACGGTCTATCTATCGTCCGGTAAAAAACAAAGCACAAAAAGACATTGAAAAATCAGTTAGTGTTGTCGCAATCATTAATGAAAGTGTGGTTGGCACAGCGGAATACCTGGTTAATAAAAATAATATTTTAGTTCGTGGCCTGGCGGTTTCGCCTGTTCATCGCAGACAGGGCGTTGCCAGAGCAATTATTGCGCATGTTATGTCAGGAGCACAAAAAGCAGGCAGGGCTGAAGTTGTGCTGAGCACAATCAGGGAAACAGGGAATGTTGATGCTTTTTTACGGATGGGTTTTTCTGTTGCCTCAGAAGCAATATCGGAAACGTTTGAAGGCGTTCAGGGTGAACCGGTCACTGTTGTGAATATGAGCAAAAAAACAGCATAATAAATTGTTAACCGGATCGGTATAAAATCGCGCATTTCGGTTAACTCAAACCTGAGGGAAATAAAATATGCAAATACCTGAAACCTGGTTGGCTATCGCCTCACTAGTCGTCCTGTGTGGTGCAGTGCTTGGCGGGGCAGCAACCGCATTTGTGCGTCTCGCTGATAAAAATACACCCGTTGATATAGGGCTGCTGCATGGGCGCGCCGGTGTATTTGGCGCCGTATTACTGGTTCTTTCAGTAGTCGTCGGTAACGAAACGGCCCAGTCTATAAAGCCGGTAATTGGGCTGCTGATCCTGACAGTACTCGCTGGTGTAGCGCTGTACTTTATTATCAGAAGAAAAGGCATTTTACCCAGGAGTGTAATACTCATACATGGTGCTTTTGCCGTGAGTGCTGTTTATACTTTGTTGTTCGGCCTGCCTTTTTAAGGACGGACTTATTTGTACCATGAGCAAAACACATACTTATGTGTTCGATAGCAAACAGGCATAATATGCGTTTGCGCATCTCAAGCAGAAAATCAGGGGGGCGACTCCTTGATGCAGACGCTTGCTGAAAAAACCATTTTTATGGGAAAGGAGAAAAATATGACTATTAATCTGCCCGATCTGCCTTACGATAAAGATGCTCTGGAACCACATATCAGCAGGAACACACTGACCTTCCATCATGAGAAACACCATAACGCTTATGTTACTAACCTCAATAAGCTAATCGAGGGGACGGATCTGGCCAATGAAACCCTGGAAGAGATTATCAAAAAGACAGTAAATAAGGCTGAAAAAACCGGCATATTCAACAATGCAGCGCAGGTCTGGAACCACACATTTTACTGGCAATCTATGAAACCTGGCGGTGGAGGACTTCCCACAGGCGACATCGCAGAGAAGATCAATGCTGATTTCGGTGGATATGATAATTTCATCGAACAGTTGAAGAACGCCGGGCTTACTCAGTTCGGTAGTGGCTGGGCATGGCTGATTATAAAAAACAACAAGTTAGAGATTATGAAAACTTCAAATGCTGATACACCCATAGCTCATGGCCTGAAGCCTTTATTGACGATAGATGTATGGGAGCATGCATATTATCTTGATTATCAAAACGGGCGAGGCAACTACCTCGATGTCTTTTTAAACAATCTTGTCAATTGGGAGTTCGTCAACTCCAATCTTGTTTAACTGGAGGGACGATGAAAATCAGGGTCCAGTCAGCGGGATTTCTAACATGATAAAACCCAGCAAGCCCTTGCTTGGCTGGGCATTCAATGATGTGCTCAATGAGCTCCATCAGCTTGTATTTGAAGGTGTGCCCGGTGAGTCGAGTCCATTTGAACTGACCCAG
>JAPHRO010000075.1 GCA_026195895.1 Gammaproteobacteria bacterium | reverse complement strand
CTCATGATTACACCGCCCATGGTCCGATTTGCATGACTGCCATGACCGCCTCAACAAAAATCCAGACGATAGTCACTGGGATAAATACTTTCCAGCCCAGACGCATGATCTGATCATAACGATAGCGAGGATAAGTCGCGCGTATCCACAGGAACATGTAAATAAAGAACATGGTCTTCAGCAGGAACCAGTGAAAACCGTCTCCCAGTAATGGCACGTCCGCCCAGCTCGCAAATGGCGACATCCAGCCACCGAAGAACAGTAACGAGGTCAGCGCCGCGATCATAATAATATTGGCATACTCGGCCAGGAAGAACACCGCGAAGGCCATACCGGAATAATCAACGTGGAACCCGGCAACGATTTCCGACTCGCCTTCTGCGACATCGAATGGCGCACGGTTGGTTTCGGCTACACCGGAAATAAAATACACTGCAACCAGTGGTAACAGCGGTAACCAGAACCAGTTAAAGAAACCACCGGCCTGTTTATCAATAATGTCACCCAGATTCAAACTGCCGCCGGCCATTAATACACCCACCAGCGCAAAGCCCATGGCAATCTCATAAGCCACCACCTGTGCTGCCGAGCGCAGTGCGCCCATCATGGCGTATTTGGAGTTGGACGCCCAGCCGGCGATGATGACGCCGTAAACACCCATGGACGTCATCGCAATAATGTAGAGTAAACCTGCATTGACATCGGCCAGTTGCACACCATCAGCAAATGGAATAACTGCCCAGGCAGCCAGCGCGGGCGCCATGGTCAACATCGGCGCCAGTAAAAACAGATAGCGATTGGAGCTGGTCGGAATAATAATTTCCTTGAACATCAGCTTCACAGCATCGGCTATCGGTTGCAACCAGCCACGAGGCCCGACACGATTTGGGCCAATACGCACCTGCATATAACCGATAATTTTACGTTCGGCATAGGTTACATAGGCTACCGATAACATCAACGGCACCATGATAATGACAATATAGAGAATATTTTCAGCCAGGATCTGAATCCACTGTGGCAGCCATTCCCAGAATGATATTGCTAGATCAATCATTACACTTTCTCCAGCTCTATCGGGCCAAAGTTCTCACCCAGAGATGAGGTCGCCTGGACTCCCGCCGATATCCATACACAACCATCAGGAATACCGTCATCGATCACCAGCGACAGATATGCATGTCCGTTATTCTGGTTTACTTTCACCTTATCTGAATCGACGACACCTGATAACTCAGCCTGTTTACTATTAATGCGTACGCAATCATGCATCGCGTCTCTGGTTTTCTGTAAAGGCGCAGAACGGCGCACCAGTGTATCAATTGCATACAGCGGTACATCGCCCACGCGCTGTAGACTCGCCGCGGATTTTTCAATACTGACGACGGCAGTACACTCGACCGAATTATTTAACTGGATATCCTGACACTGCTGTTTCAGTTCGTCTTTCACGTCCTGCGAGGAAATATAATCAAAACCCTCAAGATCAAACAGATTGCCCAGTACCCGTAAAATTTTCCAGCCCGGACGGGAATTACCTTCTGCTGTAGACACACCGTTAAAGCTTTGCCAGAAACCTTCCGCATTAACATAAGTGCCAGAAGTTTCGGTGAACATGGCCAATGGCAAAATCACATCGGCATAGTCTTTCATGTTTGCTGAAAGATAACTGCTGATGGCTACCACAAAGCCGACCTGCCTGGCAGTGTCCAGCGCCTGCGCCGGATTCGCCACATCAAATTCAGGTTCGATATTAAATGTAATTAAAGCTTTAGCAGGATTAGCCTGCATTTCTGCAACGTTCAAACCCTTAACAGCCGCTGCCGATCCGGCAGGCCCTCGATGTGGCACTGTACCCGCCAACCAGCCAGCCGCACTATTGGCTTCCGGGATGTACCCCAGCACAGAATTCGTTGCCTTAGCTATTGCATCAGCCAGTTTCCGAATAACGGCCAACTGCGGATGCTGCTGCGCCATGTCACCAATCAACACGATCGCCTTGTCCGACTGTTTTAAACTGTCTGCAATTTGCTGATGCGTTTCTGTCACCGTTGCTGCATTAACAATAGTAGCAACACTTGCTGCATCCGTACCTGCGGCTTTAGCAATCGCCGCCAGATCTTCCAGCATGCCGCTCGCACTGGAAGCACATTCGGCAAATACCGGGAAATGCCAGTCAAATTCACGGGGATTAACAAAACTGACTTTTGCATCGTGATTGATGACCGCTTTACGTAACCGATGCGCGATTAATGGCTGCGCCTTGCGTACATTGGAACCAACAAGCAGGGCGGCATTCACATTTTCAAGATCTTCAATACGTTGACCCAGCCATGGCATGACGGGTGCTGCATCCTGATCGGAAAAATCCGTTTGACGTAAACGGTGATCAACATTGCCACTGCCCATACCGCGCAGCAATTTTTGCATTAAATAATGTTCTTCCAGCGTGGCATTGGGTGAAATCCATGCCGCCGCCTGATCTCTCCCCTGCGCATTAATACCTTCGACTGCTTTTTGTAATGCATCATCCCAGGTTGCCGCAATCCATTCACCATCCTGTTTTATCATCGGCTGGGTCATGCGATCTGGCGCATAAATGCCCTGATAACTGAATCGATCACGATCGGATATCCAGACTTCGTTAATCGCTTCGTTATCCCTGGGTACCACTCGGGTGACTTTGCCACGCTGGGTGTGAACAAAAATATTTGAACCTACTGAATCATGGGGCGCGATTGAGGGATGCTCGATGAGCTCCCAGGCCCTGGCGCTGAATCGCGAAGGTTTGGCTGTTAATGCACCAACCGGACAGATATCAATCACGTTGCCGGACATTTCTGAATCAACACTCTTTTCGATATACGTGCCAATGACCATACGATCACCACGATCAGTGGCGCCCAGTTCACGCATACCGGCGATTTCTTCACCGAAACGGATACAGCGCGTGCATTGAATACAGCGCGTTAGCTCGGTAGAAATTAATGGTCCGATATCTTTATCAAATACAACGCGCTTTTCATCCGTGTATTGTGAGATATCACCACCAAATCCCATGGAGATATCCTGCAATTCACATTCACCACCCTGATCACATATTGGGCAATCCAGTGGATGGTTAATTAACAGGAATTCCATAACCGATTTTTGGGCTGCAATCGCTTTTGGCGATTTAGTATGCACCACCATACCGTCCATAATGGGCGTCGCACAGGCGGGCATGGGCTTGGGCGCTTTTTCAACTTCAACCAGACACATGCGACAGTTCGCCGCCACAGATAATTTTTTGTGATAACAGAAACGCGGAATACTGATGCCAGCGGCATCGGTTGCCTGGATCAACATGGAGCCCTTGGGCGCTTCCAGCTCCTGACCATTAACTGTGAATTTGACCAAATCTTCTGACATTTTTATGCGCCAACCATACTGCGTTTATGTTCGATGTAATATTCAAATTCTTCGCGGAAGTGTTTAACAAAACTTCTCACTGGCATTGCTGCCGCATCACCCAATGCACAAATAGTACGACCTTCAATTTTGGCCGCCACATCGTCCAGCTTATCCAGATCTTCTGGCATGCCTTTACCCTCAACAATTCGGGTCAACATGCGATATAACCAGCCGGTGCCTTCACGACACGGCGTACATTGGCCGCAGGACTCTGAAAAATAAAAACGCGACAACCGCTGCAGGACTTTTACCATATCCGTGGTTTCGTCCATTACAATAACGGCACCTGAACCTAACATGGAACCGGCTTTAGTGATGGAGTCATAATCCATGTTGGCCTGCATCATGATGTCCGCAGGAACCACGGGCACAGATGAGCCACCGGGAATAACCGCTTTCAGTTTGCGACCATCTTTAACGCCACCGGCCAGTTCCAGCAGGTCTTTAAATGGCATGCCCATATTAACTTCGAAGTTGCCCGGATTATTCACATGACCGGAAACTGAAAAACATTTCACACCACCGGAATTTTCCACGCCGAAATTTTTAAACCATTCGCCACCGTTGCGCACTATGCTGGGTACCGATGCCAATGACTCGGTATTGTTAATAGTCGTGGGTTTACCGTATAGACCTACATTGGCCGGAAATGGCGGCTTGAATCGTGGCTGACCTTTTTTGCCTTCCAGAGATTCCAGCAAGGCGGTTTCTTCACCGCAGATATAGGCGCCTGCACCCAGTGATGGATACAGATCAAAATCCACACCGGTGCTCTTAATGTTTTTACCCAGATAACCTTTTTCATAGGCTTCTTTTACTGCCTGTTCGAAACGCAGGTAAGGCTCATCCATAAATTCGCCACGCATATAGTTGTAACCCACGGTAGCACCAATGCAATAACCGGCAATGGCCATACCTTCGACTAATGCATGGGGATTGAATCTTAAAATGTCTCGGTCTTTGCAGGTGCCGGGCTCAGATTCATCTGAGTTACAAACAATATATTTCTGGCCCGGTGCCGTACGCGGCATAAAGCTCCACTTTAAACCGGTGGGAAATCCGGCACCACCACGACCACGCAGACCAGACGCCTTGACCATTTCAATCACGTCTTCCGGTGGAATTTTTTCGTCAAGAATTTTATTCCATGCCGCATAACCACCGACTTTCAGGTAATTTTCATAAGACCATTGTTGGTCGTCAAATTGTAATGTTGCGTAGCAGACTTCGTTCGCCATGCTTACTCCAGACCATCAATAATCTCATCCACCTTGTCAGGCGTGAGATCAGTGTAATACTTATGATTAACCTGCATCATTGGGCCGCCGGCACATGCTGCAAGACATTCTTCTTCCATCTTTAAATAAATGCGACCATCAGCGGTACTTTCACCCAGCTTGATACCCAGTTTATTTTCCAGGTGGTTCACAATCGTATCGGAACCCATCAGCATGCAACACACATTGGTGCATACCGCGACGTTATGCCGCGCCACTGGATTTAATTCGAACATGGAATAAAAACTGGCCACTTCATAGACTTCGATTTTTGATAAATCGAGATAGTCCGCCACTGCATCCATTAGCTCAGTTGTCAGATAACCTTTATTCTGATGTTGTGCCGCACGTAAAGCTGCCAATACCGCAGATTTTTTCTTATCTTCTGGAAAACGTTTTAACCAGGCATCGATTTCTTCGATGGTATGTGCAGACAGGATTGTATTTGTATCAGTCATACTTTTATCAACCATTACCTATCTATCTCGCCGAACACGATATCCTGGGTACCGATAACGGCAACGACATCCGATAACATGTGCCCACGAGTCATTTCATCAATTGAGGAAAGGTGCGCAAAGCCCGGCGCGCGTATTTTCAATCGGTAGGGTTTATTGGCGCCGTCGGAAATCAGGTAAACTCCGAATTCACCTTTGGGATGTTCGACCGCACCATAAGACTCACCTTCGGGCAAACAGAAGCCTTCGGTAAATAATTTAAAGTGGTGAATTAACGACTCCATATCCGCTTTCATTTCTTCACGTTTCGGCGGACAGACTTTATGATCTTCGGTCAAAATTGGACCTTCGTTTTTACGTAACCAGTCGACGCATTGTTTAATAATACGATTGGACTGACGCATTTCTTCCATCCGTACCAGATAGCGATCATAGGAATCGCCGTTGGTGCCCACCGGAATATCAAAATCCATCCTGTCATAGACTTCGTAAGGCTGTTTCTTACGTAAATCCCATTCAATACCTGAACCGCGCAACATAGGACCGGTAAAACCAAGCTGTAGTGCTCGCTCTGGCGACACGATACCGATATCCACCAGACGCTGTTTCCAGATGCGGTTATCGGTTAACAGGGTTTCATATTCGTCAACATAGGTTGGAAAACGCCTGGTGAAGTCTTCAATGAAATCCAGCAAGGAACCGCTGCGATTTTCATTTAATTTAGCGACCTCTTTTTTACTATGCCACCTGGATGGCTGGTACTGCGGCATGGTATCGGGTAAATCACGGGCCACACCGCCAGGACGATAATAAGTCGCATGCAGGCGCGCACCGGAAACAGCTTCATAACAGTCCATTAAATCTTCACGTTCACGGAAGGCATAGAGGAACATGGTCATCGCACCGACGTCCAGGCCGTGCGCACCGATCCATAACAGATGATTCAGCAGACGGGTAATTTCATCGAACATGACGCGAATATATTGCGCCCGTTCCGGCACTTCGATGCCAAGTAATTTTTCCAGCGCCAGCAGGTAGCCGTGCTCGTTACACATCATGGACACATAATCGAGACGATCCATGTAACCGATACTTTGATTGTAAGGCTTGGATTCTGCCAGCTTTTCTGTGGCGCGATGCAGCAAGCCAATATGCGGATCGGCGCGCTGAATAACTTCACCGTCCATTTCCAGAATCAGGCGCAGTACACCATGCGCGGCTGGATGCTGCGGACCAAAGTTAAGGGTGTAATTACGAATCTCAGGCATCAGCCGCACCCTCTTCTGTATTTTCTTCAGGTTCTAAATAGCGATTGTCTTCGCGAATAACGCGGGGCACCAGTACCCGGGGTTCGATGCTGACCGGCTCGTAAATTACCCGGTTCTGTTCGGGATCAAAACGCATTTCAACATTGCCGGATAGCGGAAAATCTTTACGGAACGGATGGCCGACAAAACCATAGTCGGTCAGGATACGACGCAAATCTGGATGGCCTTCATAGTGGATACCAAACAGGTCAAAGGCTTCTCGCTCGAACCAGTCGGCCACACGCCAGATATCGACAACCGATGGCACCATTGGCATGGCTTCATCGTCTGCAAAAACCCGCACGCGCAAACGGTGATTATTTTTAACCGACAACAGATGGGCCACTGAAGCAAAACGGGAACGGCTGGTATTTTTTTCCGGAATGTCATCCCCAAAGCGCAAATAGCCATGGGAAGCCACCTCAACACCCCGACTAAAACCGGTGCTGGAGCTTTTTTCCGTGGTCCACTCTGCCTGACCATATTCAGAGTAATCGACACCGCACAAATCAATCAGCATTTCGAAACCCAATGATTCGTCATCACGCAGCTTCAGGCAAACATCGTGGTAATCCTGCGCAGCAACTTCGATGGTCACTTCGCCAACATCGACGATATTTGATTGCAACTGACCACCAAAAATCTGTGCCAGCCTGTCTGATAACTGTTGTGCTTTACTCATTAGCCCCACTCAACCGTACCTAGCGTGCTATGGTACTGGTGCGTTTAATTTTATTCTGTAACTGGATAATGCCGTATAACAAAGCTTCTGCTGTTGGCGGACATCCGGGTATGTAAATATCGACCGGTACAATGCGATCGCAACCTCGAACAACAGAATAGGAATAGTGATAATAACCACCACCATTGGCGCATGAACCCATCGAAATTACCCAACGGGGTTCTGCCATTTGTTCATAAACTTTACGCAATGCAGGCGCCATTTTATTAGTTAAGGTGCCAGCAACTATCATCACATCCGATTGTCGCGGACTGCCGCGAAATACCACACCAAAACGGTCTAGATCATAACGCGATGCGCCAGCCTGCATCATTTCAACCGCACAGCATGCCAGACCAAAAGTCATTGGCCACATGGAACCGGTGCGAGCCCAGTTAATCAGCCCGTCCATTCCCGTGGTCACAAAACCTTTTTCAAATACACCTTCTATTCCCATTCCAGAGCTCCTTTTTTCCACTCATAGATAAAGCCAATGACCAGGATGCCGAGGAATATGCCCATGGCGACAATACCAAACAGACCGATGTCATCCAGCACAATGGCCCAGGGGAACAGGAACGCAATTTCCAGATCAAAAATAATGAACAGAATAGCGACCAGGTAATAACGAATATCGAATTTGAGGCGTGCATCTTCGAATGCTTCGAAACCACATTCGTATGGAGAATTTTTTTCAGCGTCAGGCTTGCGTGGCGCCAGAATAAAGCCACCGAGAACGATCATGACCAGACCAACAATCAGGCCCATGCACATGAAGATAAGTACAGGTAAGTAATTTTCGAGCATTAACTAATTATCTCTTATTATCCCGGGCTATTAACCAGGGGCGATGTGGTTAGCTCTTGTTATTTATATTAGCGAATGACTTTAGTCAAAAATCGCCTTCATGTCAGCACTTAATATCTGAATCAGCATATAAGTCTGGTTTATTAGGCCGCCTAATAGTAAACGACAGCAAAGTAATTACAAGTGTAATCGAGGTATATTAGAGACTGTTGATAAAGATCATATATGCAGGATTATTTTTTATTCTGATTTTTATGCAGTCATAAAAATACAAAAGCCAGAACTCAATTTTCTGGCTTTT
Source organism: Gammaproteobacteria bacterium (assembly GCA_026195895.1). Lineage (GTDB taxonomy): Bacteria > Pseudomonadota > Gammaproteobacteria > SZUA-229 > SZUA-229 > JAPHRO01. The sequence continues at coordinate 14,957 of JAPHRO010000075.1, read as the reverse complement.
AAAATGGTGCCGATGGCCGGAGTCGAACCGGCACGGGTTTCCCCACCACCCCCTCAAGATGGCGTGTCTACCAATTCCACCACATCGGCTTTTTTAGTTTATTTTTTTCGTGCCTGGCACTCGGACTCCTGTCCTCATTTCGTATAACGTTCTTCCGGCCCGATGTCCTGAGCGGGCGTTCGCGGCTCCTTGCCCGCCACTCACCTACCACATCGGCTTTTATTCTTTATTTTTTCTATCTAGCAACGAACTGCGACCTAAAGATCACTCCCGTACAAGCTGATGACAGGAACAAGCTTTAAGTCGCGATCAATGCAGAGATTATTCCGTAGCAGGCACGTCTGAAGTTGTCTGCGCTTCTTCAAGCACAGGAACATCTGCAGCAGGCACATCTTCGATAACGGGCACATCAAGACCCGTTGCTGGTGATTCCACCGCTTGCTCAATCACTGAACCAGGAACCACTGATTCCGTCACGCTACCTGGTGACTCCTGATTAGATGCCATATACGCCAGTGCCAGACTACTAATAAAAAATGTAGTGGCCAGGATACCCGTCGTACGACTCAAAAAATTTGCTGCGCCACGAGCACCAAATACTGAGCCTGAAGCACCACCGCCACCTAATGCAGCCCCTGCCTCAGCACCCTTACCGCGCTGCAACAGAACCAGAGCAATAATGGCCAGTGATAGCAATACATGTACAACTAGAAAAATTGATTCCACTTTGTAACCTTACGTTTAATTATTTAATTAGCAGCCGTGCAAATTGCCAGAAAATCTTCGGCTTTCAGCGAAGCACCACCAATCAGGCCGCCATCAATATCGGGCTGACCGATCAACTCCTTAGCATTGCCTGCATTCATGCTACCGCCGTACAGAATACGCAAACCATCAGCAACATCCGCATTCAATGCAGCAATTTTCCCACGAATAAAGGCGTGAACTTCCTGCGCCTGCTCAGGGGTCGCTGTTTTACCCGTGCCAATAGCCCAGACCGGCTCATAGGCAATCACACCATCGGCCAGTGCTTCGACACCTTCCAGTGCAATAACGGCGTCTATCTGGCGCGCGCACACATCATTGGTTGTACCCGATTCGCGCTCTTCCAGCGTTTCACCAATACAAAAAATAGGCTTAATACCATTGCGACGAGCCGCAGCAAAACGTTTGGCAACCAGTTCGTCACTTTCGCCATAAAGGGCACGACGCTCTGAATGACCAATGATGGCGTATTCACAGCCCACATCTTTTAACATCTCGCCTGAAATCTCGCCGGTGAAGGCCCCTTTGTCTTCATCACAGATATTCTGCGAACCTACCTTAATTTCAGAATCTGCTGCTGCACCCGCTACACGAGGGATATATACCGCAGGAGGGCAGACTACAACTTCGGCTTTGCTAACCGAATCCATACCTGCTTTGATACCCGCGATCAATTCTTTAACTGAATCACTGGAACCATTCATTTTCCAGTTGCCGGCGACCATTGGCTGACGCATATGCCCTCACTCCGATGTTAGTATTTTCAAAGGGGGCACAGTTTAATGGCAGACCGGGGCTTATGCAAGAACCCCCGGTGCGATAAGCGCGCTAGAACAGGTTAATTCGCGTGTGCAACGGATTCGGAAACGGCATCGGCTATTTGCTGGGCAAAGGAAGCGACCTCTTTTTCATTTTCACCTTCCACCATGACTCGAATCAGCGGTTCGGTTCCCGAAGGCCTGAGCAACACTCGTCCGCGCCCATTCAACTGTGCTTCCACATCGCTTACCGCAGCCTGAACCCTGGGTTCACCTATAGGATTGGTTTTTACTGGCAGGGGTACATTAATCAGAATTTGCGGCATCTTGATCATGCCGTCCAGCGCTTCTATCAGCGTCTTACCCGACTCGGCCAGATAGGCCATTACCTGCAATGCAGACACAATGCCATCACCCGTGGTGGTTCTATCAAGACAGATAATATGACCCGAGTTTTCACCACCCAGGCACCAGTCGTTGGATTTTAGACATTCCAGCACATAGCGATCACCCACATCGGTACGCTCAAAATCCAGGCCGAGATCCCTGATCGCCAGCTCCAGCCCTATATTACTCATTAGAGTGCCGGCGATCCCCTTGATCGGCAGCCCCATATCCAGGCGAGACTTCGCAATAATATAGAGTATTTCGTCACCATCGATAATCCGACCTTTACTATCAACCATCATCACCCGGTCACCATCACCATCAAAGGCAATACCAATATCTGCACTGTTTTGCAGCACAGCGGCAGCGAGATTACCAGGATGCGTGGAACCGCAATTCTCATTGATATTCAGGCCGTTCGGCTTATCGCCGATGCTAATTACTTCGGCGCCCAGCTCGGCGAACACATTCGGCGCGATGTGATAGGTCGCCCCATTGGCACAATCCAGCACCACTTTAAGACCGGTGAATTTAGTACCGATCGGAATTGTCGCTTTACAGGCTTCGATATATCGCCCCTGGGCATCATTAACCCGTTCTGCTTTACCCAGCATGGCCGAATCAACCGTATCCATTTCCGATTCAAAGATTTCTTCAATTTCCGCTTCCAGCGCATCGGGCAGCTTGGTACCTTCACCGGAGAAAAATTTCAGCCCGTTATCATAAAAAGGATTATGCGATGCGCTAATGACGATACCGGCAGAGGCACGTAAAGTTCGTGTCAGGTAGGCGATACCGGGAGTTGGCATGGGCCCAAGAATACGCACATTAACGCCGGCGGCAGATAATCCCGCTTCCAGCGCAGCCTCAAACATGTAGCCCGATATGCGCGTATCCTTACCAATAACCACCAGGTTATTACCATGGCTGGCCAGTACTTTTCCAACTGCCCAGCCCAGCTTTAATACCGTGGGCGCGGTCATCTGCCCCGCACCGACACGACCACGAATACCATCCGTACCAAAATATTTTCTTGCCATTACGTTACCGTTTGTTTTTGTTCCCGTCAGGTAGATTAATCTCTCTGACACAAAATTTAAAAATCAGTTAAGGACACCGCTATTCATTCTGGATATGCAAATTAAGATTCATAATTCGTCAGATCAAGGCGTAAAGCGCGCGTATTAGCAGGACTATTACAAAGGCTGGCAGCGCAGAGCTGACGAAGACTGGACTCAAGATGCTTACTCATGAATTAACAGGGACGCCCTTAAGTATAAGCCATCATTGCGCGTTGCTCATGGCATCACACACCTTAAGCGCATCAACAGTCGGCTTTACATCATGCACTCTGAATATTTTTGCGCCTCTGGTAAAAGCCAGTACCGCTGCCGCCACACTGCCATGTAGCCGCTGATCAACCTCGGCATCCAGAATGGCGCCGATCATGGATTTCCTGGAAATCCCGATTAATAGCGGCAAACCCAACGCCTGTAACGCATCCAGATGTTTTAATAGCGACAGATTGTGCGCCAATGTTTTACCAAAGCCAAACCCCGGATCAACAATAATGCGCTCTTTTTTTATCCCGGCCTGCACGCAGGCCTGCATCCGTTGCTGCAAATAATCGGCAACATCCTCAACCACATTTTCATATTGCGGGCTGTGCTGCATGGTGCGAGGCTCACCCTGCATATGCATCAAACATACCGGCACAGCGAGTTCAGCACATGTTTCTACTGCCGATTCCGCCCTTAAGGCATTGACATCATTGACCAGATCAGCACCCGCCGCAACCGCTGCGCGCATCACCTCAGGCTTGCTGGTATCAATGGAAATTGCGATCTCTGAATTGTTTCGAATTTCACTGATGACCGGGACAACACGATTAATTTCATCTTCCAGCGCAACCGGTTGCGCTCCCGGCCGGGTCGATTCGCCACCAATATCGATTATATCCGCACCTTCAGCAATCATCTGCTGCGCGTGATCTAGCGCATTACTGGCAGATAAGTAATCGCCACCATCTGAAAATGAATCGGGTGTTGTATTTAGTATACCCATAACAATTGGGCGTTGCTGATTCAATAACTGGACAATTCGATTGCTCATACGCTGCGCATTTATTCCACTTTCAACACCACGTTGCTTTCGACATGTAACGCATAAAATAAAGCCCCACCTTTACGGGCAGGGCTTGTTTGATATTCAGGCACGAATCTATTAGTGCAAACTCGCCGGACCTCCGATAGGACCATCACTCTTGTCTTCTTTTTTAGCCCTGGCTTTGCCTGCCGAGGCTTTCGAGTCATCGTCATCATCCCAGTCTTTGGGCGGCGAAACCGTTTCGCGCGCCATCAACTGAGCAATCTGATCCGCGTCGATAGTTTCATACTTGATTAAGGCCTCAGACATGGAATGCAGAATGTCCAGATTTTCCTTCAGAATGTTTTCCGCCCGCTCATAATTCCGATCAATAAAGTCACGAATCTCTTCATCGATCACACGCGCCGTATCATCAGCCATATTTTTATGCTGCGTTACCGAACGCCCGAGGAATACTTCGCCTTCATCTTCGCTATAAGTCAGCGGCCCCAGTCTTTCTGACAAACCCCACTTGGTCACCATATTGCGTGCAATATCCGTTGCGCGCTCAATATCATTGGAGGCGCCAGTGGTGACGTTATCCAGTCCAAAGATCAGTTCTTCCGCGATACGACCTCCAAACAGGCTGGAGATCTGACTTTCCAGACGACGCTTACTATAACTGTAGCGATCATCTTCTGGCAGGAACATGGTGACACCGAGGGCGCGACCACGGGGAATAATACTCACCTTGTAAACCGGATCATGATCCGGCACCAGACGACCGACAATGGCGTGTCCAGCCTCATGAAAGGCCGTGAGTTTTTTCTCCTCATCCGACATAACCATGGATTTGCGCTCAGCGCCCATCATGATTTTATCCTTGGCCCGCTCGAAGTGACTCATTTCCACTTCTTTACGGTTTTCCCTGGCAGCAAACAAAGCCGCCTCGTTGACCAGATTAGCCAGATCCGCACCAGAGAATCCAGGTGTGCCACGGGCAATCAACGATGGTTTAACATCTTCTGCTGCAGGCACTTTACGCATATGTACTTTAAGTATCTGTTCACGGCCACGCACATCCGGCAGCGGCACCACCACCTGTCGGTCGAAACGACCGGGACGCAGCAATGCAGGGTCCAGCACGTCAGGGCGGTTAGTCGCGGCAATAACAATAACCCCTTCATTACCCTCAAAACCGTCCATTTCAACCAGTAACTGATTCAAGGTCTGTTCACGCTCATCATGTCCACCACCCAGACCGGCGCCACGGTGACGTCCAACCGCATCAATCTCGTCAATGAAAATAATACAGGGCGCATGCTTTTTACCCTGTTCGAACATGTCGCGCACACGGGAGGCACCGACACCGACAAACATTTCCACAAAGTCCGAACCGGAAATGGTAAAGAAAGGTACCTTGGCTTCACCGGCGATGGCTTTCGCCAACAGGGTTTTACCGGTACCGGGGGAACCAACCATCAGCACACCACGTGGTATCTGGCCACCCAGTTTCTGAAATTTACCTGGATCGCGTAGAAATTCTACTAGCTCACCGACTTCTTCTTTAGCTTCTTCCACACCGGCCACGTCAGCAAAGGTCACCTTGATCTGGTCTTCACCCATCATGCGCGCTTTACTTTTACCAAACGACATGGCACCACGACCACCACCGCCGCCCTGCATCTGACGCATGAAGAAAATCCAGATACCAATCAGCAGCAGGAAGGGGAACCAGGAAATGAAAATATTCATTAACATGGAGGGCTGCTCAGGCGCTTTGGCCACAATTTTCACATTGCTTTCCAGTAGATCACCGATCATGGAACGATTATCTGTCTCTGGACTATAGGTCTTGAAAGACTGCTGGCTACGCGTCTGGCCGGTAATTTCACGACCCGCGATATTAACTTCATCCACCATGCCTTCTTTGACCTGGGTAATGAATTCAGAATAGGAAATATCCGTGCTACTGGCCGTTCTTTGAGAAAAATTGCTGAACACAGAAAGAAGTATGACCGCGATCACACCCCACAGAATTAAATTTTTAACAAGGTCGTTCAAGACAACACCTCGGTTTTATAAATAACATTTAAAAGAAGTTACTACAGGGACAATGGAAAAACCAGCTTATCCGCCTTTTAGGCCGCTTTAAAGCCCGTTGCCAGCATATAGATCTCGCGACTCCGATCACGAGATGCCCTGGGTTTTCGCATTACCACCCGATTAAACTGTTGCTTGACCGACTTGATATACTCATCAAACCCCTCACCCTGGAACAGTTTGACCAGCAGACCGCCGCCAGGTTTCAACACCTGAGTACTTAAATCGAGCGCTAATTCCGCCATATACATGGCGCGTGGAATATCAATCGCCTGTTGTCCACTCATATTGGGGGCCATATCGGAAATTACAAGCTCCGGTTTCGAATCCCCCAACGTATTGAGCAATTGCTCGAATACCGCATCTTCAAGAAAATCACCCTGGATAATTTCAACACCTGCCATGGGATCCATGGGCAAAATATCCAGCGCAATAATTCGACCCTGGCCTTTCAGTTTTCTCACCAGATATTCACACCAGCTACCCGGTGCCGCGCCCAGATCAATTACCGTAATTCCCGGTTTCAGCAGATTATCTTTTTCATCGATTTCTTTTAATTTATAAACCGCACGGGAACGATAACCTTCCTTCTGGGAAAGCTTTACATATTCATCATCGAAATGTTCTTTGAGCCAGCCACCGCTGGATTTACTTCTGGGCATGGTTAGTTATCTGGCTATCAAGCCTGCTTGTTGGCATAATCCCTGGCTTTGCTAAGAAATTCCGCTATAAACACTGCAAAGACAGCCATAAATATACCGGCAAATAAAGCCCCGATGACGATAAGTTTTTTGCTTGGTCCTACAGGGTCATTATGCTTTATTGGCCTGGATAAAGCCCGGGTGTGCAATAAATTTTTTCTCTCAATTTCAATTCGAGATAATTCATACTTTGCTTCTAGCTGTTTACGTTGATTTTCGGCGATTTGGTTTGCCAGGATTTCCCGACTATTCTGAATACCCAGACTATGCTTTTCTTCCAGTCCTGCCAATTGCTCTCGGCTGGATCTTAAATCATTATCCATCATGAGCAAGGCCAGTGCCTTCCCTTCTGTATTGACTTTCTTAGCAGCCGATTGACGGGTTTTAATAGACTCTGCCAATGATTGTCTCACATCATTTATACGCTGTAATAATAACTGGGCCTTTTCATCAATACGTTTGTTTTGCGCATGAAAGAGTTTTTCTTGATCCTGAAGTCGGATTATTCCATGTTCGACTTTTGATTTTGACAATTCAAGATCTTTCTCCCAGATAGCAGATATTCGTCCGTGATCAGCTTCTATCAAGGCCACTATTTGCTTAAGCATGCCGATATAAATTTCTTCGTCTTTTTCTACCGATTTAACTTCAAGAAAAATAACATGGCTATTTTTTTCCAGACTCGCTTTGATTTTATTCAGACTATTAAATCCTGGATTCAACGCCATCGTCTCAGCCATTACCTGGGGTATATAACTTTTGTTAATTTTTGACAAAACAGTACCTGGGTCTTCGAAATATACCGGTCCCTCGCTATTCCGGGTCATACCAATTTCAATAGCGGTGTGATACTGATATTTACTTGGTATAGTTAAAGCCTGCAATATGCCTAACAACAAAATCACTCCGGCCACGGTAAATAGCAATACCTTTCTATTTACCAGCACCAACCACAGATCAAACAAGCTAATTTCATCATCCCTGTCCGTAGATTCAAGACGGAGATACTGAACCAGTTCAGCGCCTTCCTGGTCTTTCTTTAAATATCTTACCGATACTGAATCATCCAACCGCTGAGTTTCCATTATTTATTCCATATTTTTGTTGCCCCAAAACTCAATAAACAAGTTTCATTACACCATTATTTAATATGCATCCGTTTATTCTTTCTAGGGCTATTTGAATGCTTTATCAATTTATTTGCTGTCAACATTTAACATCTTTTTTTAGCTTGTACCAGCATTTTATTGATAGGCCACATATTTTCTTCTATGTGATCAGGTTAAAGTATCACCTTCGAATATTGGACCCAGTAAAGGTGCGAATTTTCTAACCTATGTTTTAAAGTATAAATATCGACATATAAAACAAAATCAATTCTACCTATTACGGACACCAGATGATAAAAATGATATCATTTGGTGCTATATTATTAGTTAGTCAGCAATCAGTATGCATCTTACCAAATTCCAGTTAAAACAGCTTCGCGACCTCACCCATAGCCTGAAACCTATAATCAGCGTTGGCCAGAATGGGGTTACTGAAAACGTATTAAATGAACTTGGCATCGCGCTGGATCACCATGAACTGGTAAAAATAAAAATAGCCGGTGAAGACCGTGATGCGCGACAAGCCATGATTCAGGCGCTTTGCGATGCATCTAAAGCAGAGAAAATTCAGGCCATAGGCAAAACACTTACGCTATTTCGCCGCAATCCTAAAAAACCCAAAATAGATCTACCTAAAAAATAAATGCGACTTACGCCGCATTTGTTCTTTCTGAAAACAACAAGTCACAGTTACTCGTAACGAACTTCTACAATCTCCAGGCTGCGCACACCACCCGGTGTTTGCACTTCTGCTACGTCACCTTCCTGTTTACCGATCAGTGCACGCGCTATGGGTGAACCAATGGAAATCATATTAGCTTTGATATCTGCCTCATCTTCGCCCACGATCTGATAAGTCACCTCGTTACCGGTTTCTTCATCCGCCAAATCAACCGTAGCGCCAAATACTACCTTGCCATTGGCGTTCACTGTGGTGACATCAATAATCATCGCATTACTCAGCTTGGCTTCGATTTCCTTAATACGACCTTCACAAAAACTCTGCTGCTCACGGGCAGCATGATATTCAGCGTTTTCTTTTAAATCACCATGTTCACGCGCTACTGCGATTGCTTCTACGATTCTTAGACGATCTTCAGTTTTCAATTTCTGCAACTCATCCTGTAGTTTTTTTGCGCCACGTACGGTCAATGGAACTTTATTCACGAAGAAACCTCCCGATGCAAATCCTGTAAACGATTGACTTCATTTTCGGTGTGATGAAATTTCAATGCCATAGCGGTTGCTCTGGCACCGGCCAGTGTTGTGGTATAACTAACCTTATGCTGTAAAGCGGCTGCCCGGATGGTATAGGAATCAGCGATAGACTTTTTACCTTCGGTGGTATTAATGATCAAATGAATCTCATCATTTTTGATCATATCAACAATATGCGGCCGCCCCTCGAATACCTTGTTAACTACTTCGCAGTCTATGTTATTTTCCTGTAATTTGACTGCTGTGCCACGGGTCGCAATCAATTCAAAGCCCTGTTCAATCAGTTGTTTACCAATCGGAATCACATCCTGATGATCACGCTCGCGCACACTAACAAACACCTTACCTTTTTCAGGCAGGTTCACCCCGGCACCCAGCTGCGCTTTGGCAAAGGCTTCACCGAAGGTACGGCCAACCCCCATCACTTCACCAGTAGATTTCATTTCCGGACCCAGCAAAGGATCGACACCCGGGAACTTCACGAATGGGAATACGGATTCTTTCACCGAGTAATAATCAGGCACCACTTCCCTGGTAACACCCTGCTCTTTCAGCGAAATACCCGCCATGCAACGTGCCGCAACTTTTGCCAGGGGCACGCCGATGGCCTTGGAAACAAAAGGCACAGTACGCGAGGCCCGTGGATTCACTTCCAGCATATAAATCTCATCACCCTGAATGGCAAACTGGATATTCATCAGACCCACGACCTGCATTTCGAGGGCAATTTCACGGGTTTGTTCGCGCAGCCTGTCCTGAATTTCCTGTGACAAACTATAGGGCGGCAGTGAACACGCAGAATCACCCGAATGTACACCCGCCTGCTCGATATGTTCCATGATGCTACCGATGAGAACATCGTTGCCATCACAGATCGCATCCACATCTACTTCTACCGCATCGTCGAGGAAGCGATCCAGCAGCACCGGTGCATCGTTAGATACCTGAACCGCCGTTTTCATATAGTGCTGCAGATCTTTTTCATTATGCACGATTTCCATGGCACGACCGCCCAACACATAAGATGGGCGCACCACCAACGGGTAACCGATTTCTTCGGCCTGACCAACCGCTTCCTCTACCGAACGCGCCAGTCGATTCGGCGGCTGTTTCTGCCCCAGTTTCTGGATCAACTGCTGGAAACGTTCACGATCTTCCGCCAGATCGATACGATCGGGTGAGGTACCAATGATGGGCACACCCGCCGCTTCCAGATCGCGCGCCAGTTTTAATGGTGTCTGACCGCCGTACTGCACAATCACACCTTTCGGTTTCTCGAGATCCATGACTTCCAGCACGTCTTCCAGTGTTAGCGGCTCGAAGTACAAACGATCAGAGGTGTCATAATCTGTGGATACAGTTTCGGGATTACAGTTGATCATGATGGTTTCATAACCATCGTCACGCATCGCCAGCGCCGCATGCACACAGCAATAATCGAACTCGATACCCTGGCCGATACGATTCGGACCACCGCCCAGCACGACAATTTTGTCTTTATCAGTAGGTGCTGCTTCACACTCTTCTTCGTAAGTGGAATACATATAGGCAGTAGATGTTGAAAATTCTGCGGCGCAGGTATCCACCCGTTTATACACCGGCCGAATCCCCAGGGATTGACGATATGCACGTACCGCAGCCTCGGTTTCACCCAGCAGTGTCGCCATACGACTGTCGGCAAAACCCTTGCGCTTCAGCCGGAACATCTCGTCTTTATCAATATCGGCGAGTTTACGCGTTCTCAAATCCTGTTCAATATTAATGAGCTCCTGCACCTGCGCCAGAAACCAGGGATCAATGCCGGTAAGCTCCTGGATTTTCTGACACTCCATACCATGACGGAAGGCTTCAGCCAGGTACCAGATGCGATCCGCACCGGCCTGCTGAATTTCCTGTCGGATGGTCGACTTAATTTCATCTTCATGCACATCTGCTGGCAGAATTTCGGTAAAGCCATCGACGCCAATTTCAAGGCCCCGCAACGCTTTTTGCAGCGACTCCTGCAGGGTACGGCCAATAGCCATGACCTCGCCCACTGATTTCATCTGAGTGGTCAGGCGATTTTCGGCCTGGGGGAATTTTTCAAAGGTGAAGCGTGGAATTTTAGTGACCACGTAATCGATTGACGGCTCAAAGGAGGCTGGTGTTGCGCCACCAGTAATCTCATTACGCAATTCATCCAGGGTATAACCCACCGCCAGTTTCGCCGCCACCTTGGCAATTGGGAAGCCGGTAGCTTTGGAGGCCAGTGCCGATGAACGTGACACACGGGGATTCATCTCGATGATGGTCATACGGCCATCGACCGGATTCACCGAAAACTGTACGTTAGAACCACCGGTATCGACACCAATTTTACGTAGCACCGCCAGCGAGGCATCACGCATAATCTGGTACTCTTTATCCGTCAGCGTCTGTGCAGGTGCCACCGTGATCGAGTCACCGGTGTGAATGCCCATGGGATCAAAGTTTTCGATGGAGCAGATGATGATGCAATTATCCTTGCAGTCACGCACCACTTCCATTTCGTATTCTTTCCAGCCTAATATTGATTCTTCAACCAGTAATTCATTGACCGGTGACAGATCCAGACCACGCTTACAGATTTCTTCGAACTCTTCCTTGTTGTAGGCAATACCACCACCTGATCCACCCATAGTGAATGAGGGACGAATAATGGTTGGAAAACCGACCATCGCCTGTACCTGGTATGCTTCTTCCATACTATGCGCTACCGCAGCGCGTGGCATGTCCAGGCCAATTTCTTCCATGGCAATTTTGAATTTTTCACGGTCTTCCGCCATATCAATGGCTTCTTTCCTGGCACCGATCATTTCGACATTGTATTTTTCCAGCACACCTTCGCGATCCAGATCCAGCGCACAGTTGAGCGCCGTCTGCCCGCCCATGGTCGGCAGCAATACATCGGGGCGCTCTTTTTCAATAATGCGCTCCACTGTTTTCCAGTGAATCGGCTCGATGTAAGTCACGTCCGCCATTTCCGGGTCAGTCATAATAGTGGCCGGATTCGAATTAATCAGGATCACCTTATAACCTTCTTCACGCAGTGCCTTACAGGCCTGGGCGCCAGAATAGTCAAACTCACAGGCCTGGCCGATAACTATCGGGCCAGCGCCGATGATCAGGATGCTTTTTATGTCGGTACGTTTTGGCATGGTCTAGTATGTCTTATCTGTAAACAATCCCCGATGAAGCTCCCGGGAAAAAGATTTATTTCTGTTCGATTAATTCAATAAAGTGATCAAACACCGGTGATACATCGTGTGGCCCCGGGCTGGCTTCCGGATGTCCCTGGAATCCGAAGGCCGGTTTATCCGTACGATGTATACCCTGCAATGAACCATCAAACAACGAACGATGGGTAGCGGTTAAATTGTCCGGCAAACTGTTTTCGCTTACGGCAAAGCCATGATTCTGGCTGGATATCATCACCATCTCGCTATCGAGATCCTGCACCGGATGATTGGCACCGTGGTGACCAAATTTCATTTTTTCAGTCTGCGCACCACAGGACAGAGCCAGTAACTGGTGGCCCAGACAAATGCCAAACACCGGGATATCAGTTTCCAGAATATCCCTGATGGCAGCAATAGCATAATCACAGGGCTCTGGATCACCCGGCCCATTGGACAGGAAAATACCATTGGGTGCCATGGCCAATACATCTGCAGCAGAAGTTTTCGCCGGTACCACAGTTACACGACAGCCGCGATCAACCAGCATGTTCAGGATATTGCGTTTGATACCAAAATCATAAGCCACCACATGGTATGGCAGCTTGCTGGCTTCGGCCTGCCAATGACTGTTGGTATCAATATTCCAGCTACCCTGTGTCCACTCATACTGCTGATCCGTGGTCACTTCTTTAGCGAGATCCATGCCTTTCAAACCAGCAAAGGCCTGGGCTTTTTCAATGGCGGCCTGCGCATCGATATTATCACCGGCAACGATACAGCCATTTTGCGCGCCCTTTTCCCGCAGGATTCGGGTCAACCGGCGGGTATCAATTTCAGCAATTGCCACCAGTTGATGCTTTGCCAGATACTCTGACAAACTCATTTCGCTACGCCAGTTACTGGCCAGCAGCGATAAATCACGAATAACCAGACCGGCTGCATGCACCTGCTCCGACTCTTCATCGCCAGAACAGACACCTACATTACCGATATGGGGATAAGTCAGGGTAACAACCTGACGGGCATAGGATGGATCAGTAAGAATTTCCTGGTAGCCGGTCATCGCGGTATTGAAAACCACCTCACCAACTGTCTCGCCAGAAACACCAATAGAGTCGCCCCAGAACAGGCTTCCATCTGCTAACGCTAGTAGCGCCTTTTGACTCAAAATCGCCTCCGCAGAACGTGCGAAACGGGGGTAATGGAAAACCATTACCCCCGTTTCAGGAATAGGGTAAAAAATCCCGGTAATTCTATAGCGAAACGATGTATTTTGCTATGGAGAATTAGGGTTTGCTTTTATAGAAACGAAAAAAGCCGAAGCAGTCGCTTCGGCTTTTGAATAATGGCGTCCCCAAGGTTGGGCTCAAGCTCGCCTGTTTTACATGCAACAACAGAAGTATTCCTTTCAAAAGACAATTAAAACTGGGTTATGCGATAGCTGGGCTTGTTTATCAAGAAAAAAACTACACCGCGATAACCCATTGTTTAACAAAGATATTTCATGGACTTTTAGGAAGCTCGATTCAATCACTGAGAAAAATTCTAAAAAAAATAGGTTTCACATACGCCTGTTATCGCTATACGGATCAGGCCTCTATTTCTGATTGTGGCCGAGCAATATAAATCAGTCTCGTAAATAAGGAGAAAACTATGCCTCCAAAAGGTGTAACCCAAGAACTTGTAGAAAAAGCTATATCTGCCCTGGAAGCCAGAGGTAAAACTCCATCTGTACGTGCAGTACGCAAGGAATTACGCACTGGATCATCAACGACCATTTCAAGACACATGGCATCGCTACGTACAGCTCAAGCGTCAATTGCAAGTGATGAAAAGACCAATATCCCTGAAGAGCTCGCTGAACATATTCAGTCGTTAGTAGCTGAGATATGGGATGTCAGCATCAAAACAGCAGCCTCAAGGACTTTAGACTTGCGCAGCTCTATTCACCAACAGGCTTACCAGTTGTCCTCGAAGCTTGAGCAGGCCCAAGAATGTATGAAACAGATGAATGAAAACATAAAAAGACTTCACGATCTGGGAGACGGGGCCCTAATGGAATCCATAAATGATAAGGAAAATACTGAAGCGGATGAACCTGGACCTACCGAATAGGTCTCCAGGTTAACTCTAGGCCCGCAAATGCGGGCCTTTTTTTATCCTGAATGGAGATTAGTGTTATGTAACACCAAGTGTTACATAACATAGAGATTCTGACTTACAACCATGCCTCAAACATAATAATTTACGGAAACACAGACAATTTCTCTATTAATACAATAGCTTATGACTGCCATGACAACTAGCTATGGTAAAGAAACAATAAGTCAGCTCCCAACGCTATGCATCCACGGTATAAAAACAGTACCTTAAAATCTGAAACAATGATTAGGTAAAAAGTATGGATTGTCTGACCGAGGCTCGCTAAAAAGCGTAAAAAGACACCAAATACCATGATCTCCTTGTAGGGTACTGGGCAAAATTGGCACTGTCTTTACACTTTACAGCCTGAACGCCACCATTCATTTGTTAAGTAGGGAGTGTTAGAAATTCTGTGTCATTTCTATAAAATAGCAAATAAGAGGAATGATACATGTCTGAACAATTTGATTTTAATAAGGCCGTTGAGGCGCT
>JAPHRO010000058.1 GCA_026195895.1 Gammaproteobacteria bacterium | reverse complement strand
TGGCGGCAGAAGTCATCGATGGCCAGCCGCGGTTCTTTGATGCGCGCACCATTCCTTCGGTGGCGTATACCGAGCCTGAAGTGGCCTGGTGTGGGCAGACGGAAGATCAGTTAAAAGCTGAAGGCATTGAATACGAAAAAGGCGTTTTTCCCTGGGCTGCCAGTGGTCGCGCCTTATCGGTTGGTGCAGAAGCCGGTATGACCAAGGTGCTTTATGACAGGAAAACCCATCGGATGTTAGGCACCGGTATTCTGGGTAAAAATGCGGGTGAGCTGATTGCCGAAGCGGCTTTAGCGGTAGAAATGGGTGCTGAAATGGGAGATGTAGGCTTGACCATCCATCCACATCCCACACTATCTGAAACCATTAATTTTGCGACAGAAGTGGCGGAAGGTACCTGTACTGATATTTATATTCCTAAAAAGAAATAAATATTTGTACCATCGCAATAAAAAAAGCCACCGTTTTGACGGTGGCTTTTTTTTAGCAAAGAAGATAGTTACTGCTTTCTTCGACTGAAACCAATCAGGGCAATCAGTCCAGAGCCGAATAACCAGATAGCGGCTGGAACGGGAACGACAGTCGCTGCACCTGAAATAGTAAAATCAAAATTTGCAGTAATAGTATCTGTCTGGCTCACGCCCCAGAAGTTTTCATAGTAGATATCGAATGAATCAGTAAAAGCCCAGCTAAGTGAGAAATCACCCGTACCGTCATCATAGAATGACGAGGTAGGTGTGGTCGTCAGTGGCCAGAATTCCGTATCGAAGCTGTAATCAGTGCCGAGTAAATTGAGGTTTCCGCCAAGGCGCAGGCTGCTTAAATCAACCTGGGTAAATACACCTGCTGTGGTATCAACGGTTGCACTCGGTGGGGGCGGTGTGCCGGCCACGCCCTCACTGTATACATTGCCGGTAAAGCTGCCACCGGTAAATGAATTGCCGAAAGTAATGATTGGATTCTGGTAACTGCCCATTTGCAGCATAGCGGGTGGCACTATAGATGTTGATGCACCTGTGCTGATCAGACCTGAGAAATCCAGATTGCTTTCGACATAATCAACTTCAAGGCTGGATACATCGAGAATTGCGGCATTAGTAGATGCCGCCGCTGTTAGTAGCAAAAGCCCGGTCACTGTCGATTTTATTTGTCTGTATTGTATTTTTAACATTTACAAATTCCCTCGGCCGTAGTCATTCTGACCTGGCCACTATTTTATTAGTATTGGAATTAGTGCAGCTTTAAGAATTCCGTATCAAAGTTTTTATAACGCTGCCAAGCAATGATGCATTATTTATGCCATTGTTATAAGTTGTTGAAATGAATGAAAAATAAATGATTTTTGATACTTATCGGTTGAATGAATCGTAAAACTGTAAAGATAACTGACGGAGTTAGCGGGTTTTTGGGTGCTTAAAATAGAAAAAAATAAAAAAACTTATGATATCAATTACCTGGGCGGTCAGTAGGGTGTAAAAATAACTGACAGCCCAGGTCCATAGTGAAAAATTGCTAGATTGTTTCGGGATCAAACTCAACCAGCGGATTAACATCCGCATCGTAGTCAATGCCGTCAACACCGAAGCCAAACAGTTTCAGGAATTCGTCTTTGTAACCCTGATAATCGGTCATCTGGAACAGGTTTTCAGTAGTCACGACAGGCCACAGGGCTTTAACTTTATCCTGTACGTCATCCCGTAATTCCCAGTCATCCATGCGGATACGTTGCGCGTCATCTAATTCGGCGCCACCGGCTTTATATAACTGGGTACGGAACATGCGATCAATCTGTTCGATGCAACCTTCGTGAATGCCCAGTTCTTTCATCACTTTGAAGCCCATGGCGATATACAGTGGCATAACAGGTATCGCGGCCGATGCCTGGGTGACCACGCTTTTCAGTACCGCAACATTGGCCGAACCATGTATTGGTTTCAGGTTTTCTCTAAGTGCTCCAGCGGCGCGATCCATATCTTCTTTTGCTTTACCCAGCGCGCCATGCCAGTAAATCGGCCAGGTGATGTCGGTACCGATATAACTGTAGGAAACGGTTTTGCAGCCGTCAGCCAGCACGCCAGCGTCGCTTAAGGCGCTCATCCATAGTTCCCAGTCTTCACCACCCATGACGGTAACGGTATTGGCAATTTCTTCCTCATTGGCTGGTTCGATTTCAGTTTCGATGATCTGGTCTTTGCTGGTATCGATGGCGGTGGCTTTGTAAGTCTCGCCGATAGGTTTTAATACCGAGCGGACCACTTCATCGCTACCCGGTAATTTACGTACTGGGGAGGCGAGTGAGTAAATCACGCAATCCACTTCACCCAGATCAGCTTTAATAATCTCGATGACTTTGGCGCGCATTTCATTGGAGAAGGCATCACCGTTAACGCTTTTAGCGTACAGTCCCGCTGCGTGGGCGGCTTTTTCAAAGGCAGCGGAGTTGTACCAGCCTGCGGTACCCGGTTTTTTTTCTGATGCCGGTTTCTCCATAAATACACCAATGGTTGCCGCATCTGAACCGAATGCTGCGGTGATGCGTGAGGCAAGACCGTAGCCTGTGGAAGCGCCGATCACCAGCACCTTCTTTGGGCCGTTTTCAATAGGGCCACCGGCTTTAACTTTATTGATTTGTTCAAGCACATTGGCTTCGCATCCGGTTGGGTGTGTCGATGCGCAGATAAAACCACGTACTCTGGGTTTAATGATCATTGTTTTTGTCCTGTATCTTAATATCTAAATATTTAAACTTCTTCGGCGAACAGATCGTGTTCGGTGGAACCGGTAATTTTCACGTTAATAAATGTACCGGGCTCATAATTATTGGCTGAACTTACAAACACCATACCATCCACTTCCGGCGCGTCGGCGGCACTGCGTGCAATGATGCCTTCGTCATCGGTTTCATCGACCATCACCTGCAGGGTCTGGCCGACTTTTTTAGCCAGTTTGTTGCTGCTGATTTCTGCCTGCAGTTGCATAAAGCGGGCCAGCCGATCTTCTTTAATATCTTCCGGCACCTGTCTGGCAATATCGTTAGCAACGGCGCCTTCCACAGGCGAGTAGGTAAAACAGCCGACGCGATCCAGTTCTGCTTCATTGATAAAATCCAGCAATTCACTAAAGTCATCTTCTGTTTCACCGGGGAAGCCGACAATGAAGGTGCTGCGCAGGGTAATATCAGGGCAGATGTCGCGCCATTTTTTAATGCGTTGCAGTACATTTTCACTGCTGGCGGGTCGTTTCATGGCCTTCAGTATCCGTTGGCTGGCATGCTGGAAAGGGATATCCAGATAGGGCAGGATTTTGCCTTCCGCCATCAGCGGTATGACATTGTCCACATGGGGGTAGGGATACACATAATGCAGTCGTGTCCATACGCCCAGTTCTCCCAGATGTTGCGCCAGGTCCTCGAATCTGGTTTTAACCGGTCGGCCATTCCAGAAGCCAGTTTGGTATTTGACATCGACACCATAGGCGCTGGTGTCCTGAGAGATCACCAGTAATTCGTTGACACCCGCATTGACCAGGTTCTCGGCTTCGGTCATCACTTCGCCGATGGGACGGCTGACCAGATCACCGCGCAGGGAAGGGATAATGCAGAATGTGCAGCGGTGATTACAGCCTTCGGAAATTTTTAAATAGGCGTAATGTTTGGGCGTGAGCTTAATGCCCTGCGGTGGTACCAGGCTGGTGTAGGGATCATGGTCTGGCGGAATATGATCATGGATAACATCCATCACTTCCTGTGCCGCATGGGGGCCGGTGACCGCCAGCACCTGGGGATAGTTATTAATCACCACGTCGCCCTTGGCGCCCAGACAGCCGGTCACGATCACCTTGCCGTTTTCATTCAGCGCTTCGCCAATGGCTTGCAGCGATTCTTCCACCGCCTCGTCAATAAATCCACAGGTGTTGACCACTACCAGATCGGCATCGTTATAGCTTGGACTGATGTCATAACCTTCGGCGCGCAAGCGGGTAATGATCTGTTCAGAGTCAACCAGCGCCTTGGGGCAGCCGAGGCTGATAAAACCGACTTTATGGGAATGGGACATAGAATTGCTGATTAATGGCTCAACGCTTTATTTTACACAATATGCGCGGACGATCCCACCGTATTAGTTTTCTTTCCGGGCAGGGGGTTAATGGTGAGTGAATCACCATCAATCAATCAGTCGTCCGATGCCACCCAGTACGGAACCTTCACCCTGATCTTTGCCGCCATGGGAAGGCGCATGTTCCAGTACACGATCCGCCAGTCTGGAGAAAGGCAGGCTCTGAATCCATACAGAACCGGTGCCTTTTAGCGTTGCCAGAAACATGCCTTCACCGCCAAAGAACATGCTCTTCAATCCTTTGGTCATTTCAATGTCGTATTCGATGCCATCGCTAAATGCCACCAGACAGCCGGTGTCGAGACGTAAGGTTTCGCGGGTTAATTTTTTTTCGATGACCGTACCGCCCGCATGCACAAAGGCCATGCCGTCACCTTCCAGTCGCTCCAGAATAAAACCTTCGCCACCAAAAAAACCGGTGCCGAGTTTACGATTGAAGGCGATATCGATTTTAGTGCCAAGGGCAGCGGCCAGAAATGAGTCTTTCTGACACAACAGGCCGCCATTTAACTCGGCCATGTTGATAGCAATAATGCTGCCGGGAAAGGGCGACGAAAAGGCGACATGTTTTTTACCCTGGCCGCGATTAGTAAAGTGGGTCATAAACAGGGATTCACCGCCAATCATGCGTTTGCCGGCGCTGAATAATTTGCTCATAAAGCCCTGTTCCGGTTCAGAGCCGTCGCCCATTCTGGTTTCAAATTCGATGCCTTCTTCCATGTACGTCATGGCGCCCGCTTCGGCGATGACGGTCTCCTTTGGATCAAGCTCCACTTCAACCATTTGCATATCGTGTCCGATAATTTTGTAATCGACTTCGTGACATTTCATGTGCAGGTTCTCCAGTTGTTAGTTTCTGCGTGCCGGCGCAAACAGGGGCACGTCTTTGTGTTTGAATAATGTAATCAATGCCATGCCCGCAACAAAGCCGCCAATATGAGCCCCCCAGGCAACACCGCCCCCTTCCTGACCGGCAGTTAACAAAGAATTGATCGCCTGGATGACAAACCAGAAGCCCAGCACCCAGCCGGCAGCGATACGTGTGGTCCAGAAAATGAAGCCCAGTGGAATCACCACCAGCACACGGGCATGGGGATAGAGTAATAAATAGGCACCCAGGACACCGGAGATGGCGCCGCTGGCGCCGATCATTGGTGTGGTGGACTGTGGATCGGGTATGGCCTGTGCCATAGCGGCGGCGATGCCGCAGAGCAAATAAAAAACAATGAAGCGCCGATGGCCCATTGCATCCTCGATATTGTTGCCGAAGATCCATAAATACAGCATATTGCCAATAAGATGCATCCAGCCGCCGTGCAGAAACATAGAGGTGAATACAGTGGCCCAGGCGGGTACGGTGGCCAGCTCCGCTGACAGGTTCTTAAAATTGAATACGACTGCCGGAATCATGCCGAGACTAAATACGGCGTTCTGCGAATAGCGGCCGAGGGATAATTGCCAGAAAAAAATAGCGACACAACTGGCGATGATTGCCCAGGTCACAAAGGGAATGATTTTAGTGGGATTGTCGTCGTGTAATGGAAACATTAGGCTTGATTAAGTTCTGCTAGCGCTTCCTCGGCGACTTCCCTGACTTCTGGGTCAGTGTCATCCAGCAGCGGCTCGATGTATTTTTCAGCTGCCCTGTCCTGGCTCAGGCCGAGGTAATAGCAGGCGTCGTTTCGCACTCGTGCATTGGCGTGCCGGGTATAACCGCCAAGCGTATCAATGTGCTGTTTGAGTAGCGGACTGCCAGAAAATTCCTCAATAATGGCCCCCACGCCTATGCGCACTGAAAGACTGGTGGCTTCATCGGCCATCAGTCCGATGAGTTGTGAAAAAAATGCCGGGTTGTTTTTTATCAGTTGATGCACTTTATTCATTTCACCCGAAGTCATCAGTTCGCCAAAATAATCGCCCATGGCTTTCGGATCGCCGATGCGTTGAATCCATTGTTGAAGTTCGGTTTTGCTGCGCAACCCGGTCAGCTCAAATGGCCCGAGTTGTAGCCAGGGGACGGAACGTACCTGGTATTGTTCAGCCTGTTCAGGATGTTGTTGAATATTGATAACTTCAAGGCGACCTATATCACCCGATTTAATCAATTCGCTCATGGCCTGTAACACAGCGGGGCAGTGGGGGCAGCCACTGCTGATTAACAAAAGAGCGTCGGGTGTTGGAGACATAACAATATTCAGCTAGTAGCAATAAAAAGAGTGACATATATTAACAGTAGAGAATTCATAGCAGGAAACAAAATGCGTGATACGAAAATGATCTGGCACGACAAACCCGATATTGAGCGGCTCAACGAACGGGGCAAACACACCGCTGTTGAAAACATGGGCATACAAATCACGGCCGTGGGTGAGGATTTTCTTGAAGGTACCATGCCAGTCGATGAGCGCACTATTCAGCCACGAGGCATATTGCATGGTGGCGCGTCGTTACTGTTTGCTGAATCGCTGGGCAGTATTGCCGCCAATTTCTGTGTCGATCGGGAGAAGGCATTTTGTGTCGGCATGGAAATCAATGCCAATCATTTACGCAGCGTGCGTGCAGGTGTTGTCACGGGAATTACCCGGCCTTTACATTTAGGGCGCTCTACCCAGGTCTGGGAAATTAAGATTTATGATCAGAAACAGCGGCTCATTTGTGTAACGCGACTCACCATGGCGGTGGTGGAAAAACCATGAGCTAAAATTTTTTACACGCTTGAAGGTGTTTAGGTATAGTCAGGTTTACCCATACAACATAAAGGATTATGACAATGACCCAATCTGCTCTGTTCTGGAATCCCAATGGTTTTGAGCTGGATGCTTTAGGCTCGAAGAAATACCTCCGTGCCACCGATGGCGACACGCCCTATATTTCCGTTTCCATTCGTATGTTGAGCATTGATACACCGGAAGTGCATTATCCCGGCAATGCAAAGCCAGCGCGACAGGACGATAAACTGAAACAACTGGCCGACTGGATAGCACAGGACAAAGTGCCCATTCATGCTGATCTGGCACAGCATTTACATGCCAGACTCGATACCGGCAGCGCGGGTAGTTTGCAGGGCACGCAGGGCGAACAGGCGTCCGATTACTTCAAGCAGCTGGTTGATGTCAGGCTGAGCCGACCAAACAGTAATCGGAAAAGAACAACCTACATTCATGTGGGCGACCAGGCTTTTGATCAATATGGTCGTTTACTGGCTTACATGGCGCCGAATTATTCCAGAACAGAACGGGATACCATGAGCCGGCTGGACAAGGCGACATTTAATTTACTCATGATCAAAAGTGGCTGGGCAGCCAGTTTTCCAATATTTCCCAGTTTGCCCAAACATGCTGATATGAATCTGATGCGTGAGGTAGGTGAGGCAGCCTGTGAAAATAAACTGGGCGCCTGGTCGAATCCTCATATGCTGACAGGCTATGAGTTTCGCATGTGTGTACGTTTGTATGACATCAGCAGCAAGTTGCAGCAGGGCAAAAAATTATCGAGCAATGAAAAAAATGCCTGGATCAGTCGTTATTGTGTGGATATGACAACACGGGAGATATTCTATCCCCAGGATTATCATAAGGTTAAGCCGTACAATCGTGTATTCATCTGGTCCAGGGATGTAAAACAGGCCGTCGCGGAACTAAACCTGTTTCCTGCTGGTTAGTGCGGACAGCAGCCATGGAGCGCCAAAAATGCTAATATGCCGGTTTTTACGGGTATGAAGATTTGGTTTGATTATGAAAAAACTGGTTGCGGTAATTAATGGCGAGTCGACACTGGAATATGACAGAAGCGTAGACCTGCCAGCCAATCAACGGGCGTATCTGGACAAAATGGACGAAAAAATGGATACCGGTATTCCCCATGGACAGGGCAATATTTTTGCGCCGCAGATGGAGCAAAAAGCCCAATTTGTAGCGGATCAGCTGGTGATGGCAATCAAGGCTGATAATGAAGGGCTGATTGCCGCCTCTATGGCTTATCTGGCCAGTCGCCTGCCTGATCTCAAGCAGGTAACGGCTGAAGAGCAGGTCAATGGTGAGACGAAAATCACGCTAGTCTATGATCAGGAATATGTGAAGCCGGAGGCGATTAACTTCATCAAACCGACGCAACTGGATAGCTAGTTATTTATGCAAAATCACACCACAGTCGTACTCGGCGCCAGCAATAAACCGCATCGCTATGCCTGTAAGGCAATCAGGATGTTGCTGGAGTACGGCTATCACGTGGTGCCGGTGCATCCCAAACTGGAAAATATAGAAGGTCTCGTGGTCAAGCATCAGCTTGCGCATATCCTTGAACCTGTGGATACCCTGACGCTTTACATCGGCTCGGCGAGAAGCGAACCGCTGATTGACGATATTATAAATCTCAATCCTGCCCGGGTTATTCTGAATCCTGGCACAGAGTCAGATAAGCTGGAGCTGGCCCTGCTGCATAATGAAATACCTTTTGTGAAAGACTGTACGCTATTGATGCTGGAACACGGTCGGTTCTGATCAGGACTGACTGAGGAAAACGCGATGCATGGCACGCGAGAACATGAAATAACAGCCGATGGTAAACAGCGCTATGCCCCCGAAGAACACGATGAGATGGCTGGTGTTGACTATTAGCAGAAATCCGGCCGAGATATAGGCCACGGGAATGAGTTCATAAACCGGTTTTGGCAGCCAGAGTTTTTTGTCCAGCCTGGACTTTTCTTTTTTATACAAACTTCTGTGTCTGGATCGAATTAGCAAGGCAATAAAACCGGCACCAAAACAGGCAGCCAGGGATATCACTCGTAATACGTCATGGCCATTGATGAGCAAATAAAACGCGGTGCCAAAAATAAAATAAGTAAACGGGTAAAATTCGTATAGTGCACGGTTCAAGTGGATTTTTTTGTTAAGCATGGCGAATCTCGGTTGGGTTACTACGAAAATCCATAAATTTTTATTTGATCATGAGCTGCCCTGGATACTGACAGTCTGCATTTTGTATTTATAGCATAGTGAAAAATGAAGGTTTGCCAATCAGCGAATTATTCGATAAAACTGCTAAAATACAGGACTAATTGCAAAAAATATTTTTTTGTTTAGAAATTTTTTAGTTCAGAACTTTGTGAATGATTCGTTTGGGTTACTTTGTCTTTCAGAAATCTGTCATTCTTTTGAATCATGAAATAGTAATCCTTCGGTGAAATATTCTGGTTATTATTTGATTTGTTAGACTCGATTTACCAGGCATAAATAATGTAGACTCCAGACACCCAACTAATTAAAAGAGGCAGTTTTTGAAAGGCTCATTACTGGCACTAGTCAAATCAATGGGGGGCAGTCTTCGGGATTTGTTACCGATTATTCTTGTTATTGGTTTCTTCCAGCTTTTCGTTTTACAACAGCCTATTCCTAATGTTGCTGATATATTTCTTGGCACACTGTTTGTCGTTCTAGGTCTTACCTTTTTTATCTACGGGCTTGAAATGGGCCTGTTCCCCATTGGTGAATCCATGGCTAATGCATTTGCTCGTAAGGGCAGTGTTATGTGGTTGTTGATTTTTGCTTTTGCACTGGGATTTGGTACTACTGTGGCGGAGCCTGCGTTGATTGCGGTGGCAGCAGAGGCGGGCGAAGTGGCTGCCAATGCAGGGGTTATCGCGGATACCCGTGAAGGTAAAGATAGTTATGCGAATGGTTTACGATTAACCGTTGCTTTCTCGGTTGGGCTGGCTATCGTGATTGGTGTGTTAAGAATATTAAAAGGCTGGCCGATTCAATATATGATTATTGGTGGTTATATTATGGTCGTGATTATGACGGCCTTCGCACCCGACGAAATTATCGGTATTGCATATGATTCGGGTGGCGTGACCACCTCCACCATCACCGTACCGCTAGTTACTGCTCTGGGTGTTGGCCTGGCTTCATCTATTCGTGGACGTAATCCGATGATTGATGGTTTCGGTCTGATTGCCTTCGCCTCGTTAACGCCAATGATTTTCGTTATGGTTTACGGGATGATCATATGATTGATCTGCTGGTGGAAATCTTGCAGATGCTACTTGCAACGATTGTTGACGTAGTCCCTATCGCCGGTATTATTTTTGGTTTCCAGTTTCTGGTTATCCGCAAACCGGTGCCTAATCTGCGTCGCGTTATTTACGGTTTTCTGTATGTGTTACTCGGCCTGTCGTTATTTTTGCTGGGGCTGGAAAAAGCCCTGTTTCCGCTGGGTCGATTAATGGCCGAACAATTAACTAATCCCGCGTTCATTTATGGCAATATCGAACAGCTTGCTCAAACAATACATTGGTCCGATTATTACTGGGTATATATATTTGCCTTTGCTATTGGATTCAGTACCACCATTGCAGAACCATCACTCATCGCGGTTGCTATAAAAGCCCACCAGGTATCCGGTGGGGCGATTGGCGTCTGGGGATTGCGTATTGCTGTGGCGATTGGTGTGGCAGTGGGAATATCACTGGGCAGTTATCGAATAGTGACCGGATTACCGATCCATTATTTTATAATCGTTGGCTATATTTTTGTGGTGATTCAGACCGCCTATGCCCCTAAAATGATTATTCCCCTCGCATATGATTCCGGTGGTGTTACAACCTCAACGGTAACTGTACCCCTGGTGGCGGCATTAGGTTTAGGGCTTGCAGAAACTATTCCGGGACGAAGTGTGTTGATCGATGGTTTTGGCCTGATTGCCTTTGCCAGTTTATTTCCCATTATGTCGGTGATGGCCTATGCAAAAATTTCTGAGTATCGGGCCATGAAACCTAAAGAAAAAATGAAGGATTAGCTATGCATTTCAAATTAATCATTGCTTTTGTCAACGATTCGGAAACCAGTAAGGTAATGGACGCCGCACGCGCAGCGGGAGCGACCGGTGCCACTGTAATCAGTAATGCCAGAGGTGAGGGTCTGGAAGTTAGCAAAACATTTTTTGGTCTCTCGCTGGAAACACAGCGGGACGCGTTGCTGTTCCTGGTGGAGGAACACCTGAGTCGACATATACTGGAAACAATTAGTGAAGTGGGCGAATTCGATACCAGTATGGGTACGGGTATTGCGATACAGATTGACGTAGAAGATGCGGTGGGTGTGGCGCATCAGGTTGAGAAACTGGTTAATGTAGTGGAGGACGAATTATGAGTGATCGAAAAATTGTTCGCGTCAAAGATGTGATGAAGGCTGATGTCGATGTGGTCGATGGCAAAATGACGGTGATGGAGGCTCTGATAAAAATGCGCCATGTAGAAACCAAGTCATTGATTGTTGAAAAAAGAAATGATGGTGATGAGTATGGCATGGTATTGCTGTCCGATATTGCAAAACATGTACTGGCAAAAGATCGTTCACCCAACAGAGTCAATATTTTTGAGATCATGTCTAAACCGGTAATCAGTGTTGATCCCGAAATGGATATTCGTTATTGCGCACGATTGTTCGAACATTTTGGCCTGGCTCGCGCACCGGTTATCGAAAACCGCAAAATTGCTGGTGTTGTCAGTTTTACCGACATGGTTATTAAGGGACTGGTTGAATTCGATTAGATTCAGCCATTGAGTAGCAGGGCTTCGGCATGTTCCAGATTTTCAGGTGTACCAAATAATACCAGTACATCACCTTCTCTAAGTAGCATATCTGCTGCAGGTATTGGCGAGCTGGTATCGTTACGCCGATTGGCATGAATGCTGACACCGATTTTCTCAATATCCAGATCTTCCAGTGTTTTACCTATCGCATGGGCATCTTCAGTCAGTGTTACGCAAGTTAAACGTTTGCGAAACTCATCGGGTTTTTCAATGTCTTCCGGTTCATCTCCATGGAAGAATTCCCGCAAGGTAGAGTATTTATTATTACGCATGTCCTGTACCCGGCGAACGATACCTTGCATCGGCATGCCCAGTAGCGACAACAGATGGGATGCCATCATTAAACTTGCTTCAAGGGTTTCGGGAATTATTTCTGTGGCGCCTGCCGCCTCTAATTGTTCGTAATAGGTATCGTCCTGGGTACGAACCAGTACAGGTAATTTGGCATTGAGCATTTTAGCCTGCTTTAAGGTTTTTTCAGTAGCGCCAATATTGTCATGACATATAACCAGTACCGATGCGCGTTCTATGCCGGCGGCCTGTAAAATTTCAGCATGAGTTGAGTCGCCAAACATCACCTGATAGCCGGCTTTTTTGGCATTGGTAATCAGGTCAACGTTGTAGTCGAGCGCGAAATAAGGAAAACCTTCCTGCTGAATGACATTAGCGATATTCTGGCCAATGCGTCCGAAGCCACAGATGATGACATGATGATTCAGCCGGGCGGTGCTTTGTGCAATATCCTGCTCCTGAGTTTTACGATCCTGGGCATAACTGCGCGTCATATTTTTTACCAGCC
Organism: Gammaproteobacteria bacterium; assembly: GCA_026195895.1. GTDB lineage: Bacteria > Pseudomonadota > Gammaproteobacteria > SZUA-229 > SZUA-229 > JAPHRO01. The sequence goes on along the minus strand of JAPHRO010000058.1, from coordinate 10,645 downwards.
AGCCATTCAACCGAATAACAAAGGATGTAAAAATCATACTGCAAATGACTGAGGCCAGTAATAATTGAGCAATGTTATGGCTGATAACACTGGATCCCAGGGCGAGAGCCAGCAGGGCAAAGCCGAATTCACCGCCCTGCGCGAGTACCAGGCCGGTACGTAGTGAGACACCCGTCGAGGCACTTAATATCAGTTTGCTCATTGCGGCAATAATGAGGGTCTTGCCTAGCAGGATACCTGCTGTAATCAATAACACCCAATGGAGCATGCCTGGCAGAGTGTTCATGTCTAATAACATGCCGATAGTTATGAAAAACAGGCCGAGTAATACGTCGCGAAAGGGCCGGATATCGGTTTCTATTTGATGCCGGTACTCGGTTTCACTTAGCATCATGCCCGCCAGAAACGCGCCCAGTGCCATGGAAAGACCGGCCATGTGGGTTGCCCAGGCAGAAACCAGGGCGGTCAGTAGTACCGCCAGGGTAAATAGTTCGGCAGAATGGGCTTGTGCAATTTCATGGAATAGCGGGCGTAATAGCCAGTGGCCAATAGCCAGCATAATAACGGTGACGCCTATGCCTTCAGCAAAGCTGTAGGCCAGCTCAATCAGAAATGACTGGGATCCATTGTCGGCTATGGCCGGGATAATGATCAGCATGGGTACAACGGCAACGTCCTGAAATAACAGGATTGCAATAGACAACTGACCGTGCCTGGAATCCAGTTCCAGTTGTTCGCCGAGTTGTTTTATAACAATCGCCGTCGATGACAGGGCAATCACACAGCCAATAACAAAAGCCGTTTCAACCGAGGTTCCCAGCAGCCAGGCAATGAGACCAGCAATAATTACGCTGGTAGTGACCTGGGCGCCGCCAAGGCCCAGCACCGCTTTGCGATTTGAGATTAGCCTGGTGAGAGAAAATTCCAGCCCCAGGCTGAATAGCAGGAAGGCAACACCAAGTTCCGCCAGAAATCGGATGGCTTCCGAGTTAGCGACCAGCGCAAGTGCATGCGGACCAACCAGCATGCCTACTAACAGATAAGCCAGTACTGGCGGGAGTTTCAGGCGTCTAAACAGGGCAACAACCAGAACCGAGACGGCTAGAAGAATAATGGTTTCACTGAGCGCATCATGCATGATTTAGATTAGGGGGGGTCTATAACTTATTAATAACGAGTTTAGCATCTGATCAATCAAGCAGAGCTGGGTCGCTGATAAAACTGGGGCTGTCTAAAATTTAGCGTGCGGTCGTTAGCCTGCAGGCAACTTAGCGGTTGCTATCAATAGTATCGGCAGCATCTACTGTATTGTTTAGCAATACGGCCACCGTCATTGGCCCGACACCTCCGGGTACCGGGGTAATATAGGCCGCGCGTTCGGCTGCTGTTTCGAAGTCGACATCGCCCACCAGGGAGCCGTCGTCAAGACGATTAATGCCCACATCAATGACGGTAGCACCCGGTTTTATCCATTCGCCTTTGACCAGTCCAGGTTTGCCAACAGCGACGACCACAATGTCAGAGCGACGCACATGGTCTTCCAGATCACTGGTGAAACGATGAGTCATGGTTACCGTGGCGCCAGCGAGCAACAGTTCCATGCCGGCAGGGCGTCCAACATGATTTGAGGCACCCACAATCACTGCATTTCTGCCTTTATAGGGTTCATTGACGGAGTCCAGTAGCAGTTTTACGCCATAAGGTGTGCAGGAGCGTAGCGCGGGTTTGCGCTGTGCCAGGCGTCCAAGATTATAAGGATGGAAGCCGTCGATATCTTTACTCGGGCTAATGCGTTCAATAACAGCGTCCTGATCGAGGCCTGCGGGCAGGGGGAACTGCACCAGAATGCCATGGATTTCGTCATCGGCATTCAGCGTGTCGATGAGTTGATTGAGTTCTTCCTGACTGGTTGAGGCGGGCAGGTCATAGGCCCTGGATAGAATGCCCGTCTCCTCGCAGCCCCGGCGTTTGTTTCTTACATAGACCTGAGAAGCGGGATCTTCACCAACCAGAATCACTGCCAATCCCGGCGCACTCAGGCCATTTTCAATACGTTGTTCAACGCGTTTTTTGATTGACTGGCGTAAGTCGGCAGCGATTTGTTTGCCGTCGATAAGTTTGGCTGGCATAGTGAAAACCCCTATTAATAAGGCGGTGAATTTTCGCATGGTCTGCGTGGCGACTACAAGCTAGAATTAGCTTATTCTGGTAGTTGACCTGAGCAGCTGACACGCGTAATATTCGCCTTCCTTCGCGAAGGCGTCGGGAAATTCCGGGTAAAGCGCAGTCAAGCAGGGCCTGTTAAATTCAGGTGCTTATTGGGCAACTCGTTACAGGGAAATGAAGTTAAAATGTCGGGGTATAGCGCAGTCTGGTAGCGCGCCTGCTTTGGGAGCAGGATGTCGGGAGTTCGAATCTCTCTACCCCGACCAGATTATTGCAGGCTAGCAGATTGCTAGTCAGGTCGGAGAAACCGTAGAGAGAGGCGAACGTTAGAGTTCGACAAAATCGCCGGGAGCGATTTTGAACATGATAGCTTTTTATCATGACCCAGAGGGCGGAGGGCAGGACGCCCGGAGTACAAAATCGCCGGGAGCGATTTTGAACGCGATAGCTTTGCATCGCGACCCGCAGGGTAAAATACAGGACGTATTTTAATAATCTCTCTACCCCGACCAGATTATTATCCTGCCGGGCAGGACGGATTTAAAAATTTGCGCCCGTAGCTCATCCGGATAGAGCATCGGCCTTCTAAGCCGAGGGTAGCAGGTTCGAGTCCTGCCGGGCGTGCCATCTATGGTGGGTGTAGCTCAGTTGGTAGAGCCCCGGATTGTGATTCCGGTCGTCGAGGGTTCAAGTCCCTTCATCCACCCCATTATTTTAAAAAGACGCTTTACGGCGTCTTTTTTTATTTGTAGTCTACGCATACCGTTAAACGCTGTGCGGTCGAGTGCTTTGCACGGTTTCTGCGAGTGAAGACGACTCGCAGGAACGGGGCTTTAGCTCAGTTGGGTGAGCGGTGGACAAGGAGCCGTGAACGCCCGACAGGATATCGGGCAGGATAAGCGTGATGCGAAGAGAGGACAGGAGTCCGAACGCCAGGCTAATATAAAAACTGTTAACACGGGCCTTTAGCTCAGTTGGTAGAGCAGGAGACTCTTAATCTCTTGGTCCAGGGTTCGAGTCCCTGAGGGCCCACCATACTATCTCCCGTTCTTGTTCAATGTCTGTTTTACCCTTCGGTCAGTGTAAGTGTGCTCTGTGATAGTTTGTTGTCTACACCCTTGTGCAACAAGCGCATATATTCTTCTCAGTTAAAAATTCCGCACATTGAAAAATTTTGTTATATAATATCGCGCCTCAAGCGGGTGTGGTGAAATTGGTATACACGCCAGATTTAGGTTCTGGTGTCGCAAGACGTGAGAGTTCGAGTCTCTCCACCCGCACCATTTTTCTATAAAAATCAGGTATATATCTCTCTCTTGACCTGATTATTTTTGACTCGTATTTGAAGAGGTTGTTATGCAAGTTTCAGTGGAAACAGGTGAAGGTCTAGAACGTAAATTAACTATTCAGGTTCCAGCAGAAACCGTGGATAAGGAAGTTGATAGTCGCCTTCAGTCTTTAAAATCACGAGTAAAAATCGATGGTTTCCGTCCTGGCAAGGTGCCTTTGAAAGTTGTTAAACAGCAATATGGTGCGCAGGTTCATCAGGAAGTTGTGGGCGATGTTATGCAAACTTCCTTCCGTGATGCGGTTATTAAAGAAGAACTGAAACCGGCGGGCAGCCCCACCATAGAGCCAAAAACTATGGCTTTGGGTGAGCCGCTGGAATATGTAGCGACCTTTGAAATTTATCCAGAAGTAGAATTAGCGGATTTTTCTAAATTAGAAATCGAGCGTGAATCAGCAGAAGTGACTGATGCCGACATCGATACCATGATCGATACCCTGCGCAAGCAGCGTACAAGTTACGAGACGGTCGAGCGTGCTTCACAGAATGATGATCAGGTGACAATCAGTTTCGAAGGCTTTATTGATGGTGAAGCATTTGAAGGCGGTAAAGCGGATGCGGTTCCTGTGGTCATTGGCTCGGGTAGTATGATTCCCGGTTTTGAAGAGAATCTGGTGGGTAAATCTGCCGGTGATGAGTTCAGTTTCGAAGTGTCTTTCCCCGATGATTACCATGCTGAAAATCTGAAAGGTAAAGCGGCAACATTTGAAACTAAAATTGTTTCAGTCGCCGAGCCTAAAATGCCTGAGCTAGACGAAGAATTCGCCAAATCTTTCGGAATAGAAGATGGCAACATGGATAAGCTGCTGGCGGATATCCGTGAAAATATGAATCGTGAATTAACCAATAAATTACGAGCTTCTTTGAAAAATAACGTCATGGATGCGATGTTAAAAGCCAATGATGTGTTAGTGCCTAAAGCACTGATCGATGATGAATGCGAGAATTTGCAAAAACAGATGTCAGAATCGGGCAACTTGCAGGGCGGTATGACTTTACCTAAAGACCTGTTTGAAGGTGAAGCCAAACGCCGTGTTAGTCTTGGGTTGTTGATTGGCGAAGCGGTAAAGGTATCTGAAATCAAGGTCGATGCAGATCGCGTGAAAGCCAAGATAGAAGAAATCGCAGCTACTTATGAAGATCCACAGGAAGTCATGAATCACTACCAGAAAAATCCTCAGTTAATGTCAGGGGTTGAGGCGCTGGTAATGGAAGAAATGGTTGTCGACTGGGTGGTAGACCAGGCTAAAGTAACCGATAAGGCGACTAATTTTCAGGATGTTATGAAGCCTGCAGCACAAGCATAATTCACGAAATATTGGTTAAATAAAAAGCAGGTGAGTTATGCTCATCTGCTTTTTTTATGGCTCGATACTTGTATTAATTCAATCTGCCCATACAATCCAATAAACAATAATGTAACTGAAGAAATCAGAAAACCTCCGGGGAGACTTATATATGCATTTTTCTGCCGATGATAATAATGGCGCATTAGATACCATGGCCAATCTGGTGCCGATGGTAGTAGAACAAACTTCTCGCGGTGAACGTGCATACGATATTTATTCCCGCCTGTTGAAAGAGCGCGTTATATTTATTGTGGGGCAGGTGGAAGACCACATGGCGAACCTGATTGTTGCCCAGCTTCTGTATCTGGAATCAGAAAATCCTGATAAAGATATTTCAATATATATCAATTCTCCGGGTGGTGTTGTCACCTCAGGATTAGCTATTTATGACACAATGCAGTTTATTAAGCCTGATGTATCTACATTATGTATAGGTCAGGCTGCCAGTATGGGGGCACTATTGCTGGCTGGTGGTGCAGCGGGCAAGCGATACTGTTTACCGCATTCTCGTGTGATGATTCATCAGCCACTGGGTGGTTTTCAGGGGCAGGCGACAGATATCGATATTCATGCGCGTGAAATTTTACTGATGAGAGACCGTCTAAACTCCATTTTGGCACAGCATACAGGGCAGTCGCTGGATAAGATTGGTGAAGATACGGAGCGTGATAACTTCATGAGTGCCGATGAAGCCGCCGAGTACGGCATGATTGATAAAGTGCTTGCTTCACGATAAAGTCAATGAATACAAATAGTTATATGTGTTTCGTGGGTGACTAATGGGCCCGGTAGAAGCGTTTCCCTGGATGCGTATTTGATCGCATATTTGGTTTAAAGGGTAAAAAACAGGCCTGATTGGGTTTTTTTCGGCTCGATTTGCGCTATCTTTTACTACTGTAGAATATTTACATAATCTGGGGTGATTAAACCCTGTATTTTGTAACCTTGCATCTTTGTCTCAAAATAGGCATTGTGTAGATATATAAAGTATATATTCTGGGATTCACAGGTGAATTTCAGACAGGAAAAAGCCTCGGGCTTACATGAGGAAACGTCATGAGTGACGACAAAATTAACGAAGATGATTCAGGTAAATTGCTGTATTGCTCATTTTGTGGCAAAAGCCAGCACGAAGTTAAGAAATTAATTGCCGGACCATCTGTTTTTATCTGTGACGAATGCGTTGAATTGTGCAATGACATTATTTCAGAAGAATTACAGGAACAGGCGGCTTCTTCGGTCGACCAGCTACCCCGGCCGCAGGAAATTAAAGCCAGTCTGGACGAATATGTTATTGGCCAGGAACAGGCAAAGAAAGTCCTGGCAGTAGCGGTTTACAACCACTACAAACGCCTGGAGGTTAAGCATAAGAAGGATGATGTAGAGCTATCAAAGAGCAACATCATGCTGATTGGTCCTACCGGCTCAGGTAAAACCCTGTTGGCGCAAACGCTGGCCCGTCTGTTAAATGTACCCTTTACTATCGCAGATGCTACCACGCTGACGGAAGCAGGCTATGTCGGTGAAGATGTTGAAAATATCATTCAGAAGCTGTTACAGAAATGTGATTATGATGTAGACAAGGCTCAAACGGGTATTGTCTATATCGATGAAATCGACAAAATTTCACGTAAATCTGATAATCCATCGATTACGCGTGATGTATCTGGCGAAGGTGTTCAGCAGGCGCTATTAAAACTGATTGAAGGTACTGTTGCTTCAGTGCCACCACAGGGTGGTCGAAAACACCCGCAGCAAGAGTTTTTGCAGGTTGATACATCTAATATTCTATTCATCTGTGGCGGTGCTTTTGCAGGACTGGATCAGGTCATTCGTGATCGTTCCGAAAAGAGTGGCATAGGCTTTGGTGCAGAAGTACGCGGCAAGGACAATACCAAATCACCGGGTGAGTTGTTGAAAGATCTGGAAGCAGATGACTTGATTCGCTACGGTTTGATTCCAGAATTTGTTGGCCGATTACCTGTAGTAGCCACCCTCGAAGAGCTTGATGAAGAAGCCTTAGTGACGATATTGACGCAACCTAAAAATGCGCTGACCAAACAGTATCACAAAATGTTCGAGATGGAAGATGCTGAACTCGAATTCCGCGATGATGCGCTAGTCGCCGTGGCACGTAAGGCTATGGAACGAAAGACGGGGGCCCGCGGATTGCGTACTATTCTTGAGAATACCTTACTCGAAACCATGTACGATTTACCTTCACTGGATAACGTAACACGTGTCGTTGTGGATGAGGCGGTGATAGAAGGTGATGCCCAGCCCTATATCGTCTATGACGGAGGCGACCAGAAAAAGTCAGCTTCCTCGAGTGAATAATCACATCTAAATACATCAACCGCGCTACTGGCGCGGTTTTTTGTTTTCAGGATGAGTTGCTTTTCTTCCAGGAGAAATACCCGGCATCACCTTAGTTAGGATGACCGAGGGTATCATGAGCAATAAGCCTGTATCTGGTTTTTTTTATAATCTGGATTGGGCTTGAACTAAACCAGTTTGCCCCAACCTGACTACTAGCAGATTTTTTAAATTATTAGCGTGTCGGCTTTGATACAGGAGCCTGCGCCGAAATCAATCGAGGTTGTAGATTGTGTCTGAAGAACAGAATGAATTAGAAGTGGCTGAGAATGCCTATCAGGGTAAAACACCCGTGTTGCCATTAAGAGATGTTGTGGTTTACCCGCACATGGTTATTCCACTATTTGTAGGGCGTGACAAATCTATTCAGGCACTTGATGCTGCGATGTCCAAAGACAAGCAGATTTTACTGGTTGCCCAAAAAAGTGCTGAGATAGATGATCCGGGTATAAAGGATGTGCATGATGTTGGCACCCTGTCTACTATATTACAGCTGTTGAAACTTCCTGATGGCACGATCAAAGTACTGGTCGAAGGTGCCAAGCGCGCATCAGTGGATGCAATCTACGAAGATGAAGAATTTTTCACTGCTGATTTCACCGAACTTGAAGATGAAGGTGTCGATAAGGAGCGTGAACTGGAAGTGCTGTGTCGTTCTATCATGGGCGTGTTCGACCAGTATGTAAAACTCAATAAAAAAGTTCCCCCTGAAATTCTAACTTCGCTGGCAGGGATCGATAATCCTGCACGTTTATCTGACACGATTGCGGCGCACATGTCGCTGAAAATTGAAGAGAAGCAGAAAATTCTGGGTATTATCGATGTGCAGGCGCGTCTGGAATATTTACTCAGCACTATAGAAGCCGAAATCGATTTGTTACAAATCGAAAAACGTATTCGTGGTCGTGTTAAACAGCAGATGGAAAAAAGTCAGCGGGAATATTATCTGAATGAGCAAATGAAAGCGATTCAGAAAGAACTGGGTGACATGGATGATGCGCCCAACGAAATTGAAGACCTGCAAAATAAAATTGAAAAAGCTGGCCTGAGTAAAGAAGCTAAAAAGAAAGCGACGGTAGAACTCAACAAGCTTAAAATGATGTCGCCAATGTCTGCAGAAGCAACAGTGGTGCGTAACTACATCGATTCTCTGGTAGGCTGCCCCTGGAAAAAACGCACCAAGATTAGCAATAATTTAGCGGATGCCAAGAAAATTCTGGATGAAGATCATTTTGGTCTGGAAAAAGTAAAAGAGCGCATTCTTGAATATCTTGCTGTGCAACAGCGAGTCAAAAAACTTAAAGGCCCCATTTTATGTCTGGTAGGTCCGCCGGGGGTTGGTAAAACGTCCCTCGGGCATTCTATTGCTCGCGCTACAAATCGTAAATTTACGCGCATGGCTTTGGGTGGTGTGCGTGATGAGTCTGAAATTCGTGGTCATCGTCGTACTTATATTGGTTCCATGCCAGGTAAAGTTATTCAGAATCTGAGTAAGGTGGGAACGCGCAATCCATTGTTCCTGCTGGATGAAATCGACAAGATGGCGCAGGACTTCCGAGGTGATCCGGCATCGGCTCTGTTGGAAGTACTCGATCCAGAACAGAATCATACTTTTGGTGATCATTATCTAGAAGTGGATTTCGATCTGTCCGAAGTTATGTTTATTGCAACTTCTAATAGTATGAATATTCCGGCGCCTTTACTTGATCGTATGGAAGTTATTCGCATTCCCGGTTATACCGAAGACGAAAAATTGAATATTGCGAAAAACTATCTGTTACCCAAGCAGATAGAAGGTAATGGTCTTAAGGATGATGAGCTAAGCGTCTCTGATGCGGCTATCCTGGATATCGTGCGGCATTATTCTCGTGAAGCAGGCGTGCGTAGTTTAGAAAGAGAATTGGCCAAAATTTGTCGGAAGGTTGTAAAGGATGTTTTATTAAAACCATCCAGAAAAAAAGTCAGTGTTACGCCTAAAAATCTGGAGAAATATTTAGGTGTAAAACGCTTCCGTTATGGTGTGGCTGAAGAAAATGATCAAGTAGGTCAGGTCACCGGGCTTGCCTGGACAGAAGTCGGTGGTGAGTTACTGAGTATTGAAGCTGCAGTTATGGAAGGCAAGGGAAAACAAACATTTACCGGGCAGTTAGGTGATGTGATGCAGGAGTCTATTCAGGCCGCTATGACTGTGGTACGTAACCGTGCCGCATCATTGGGTTTGAAACCGGATTTCCATGAAAATAAGGATATTCATATTCATGTTCCAGAAGGTGCTACTCCTAAAGATGGTCCAAGTGCAGGCATAGGTATGTGTACGGCTATTGTTTCATCTATTACAGGAATACCAGTGAGATCTAATGTTGCCATGACGGGTGAGATTACCCTGCGAGGTGAAGTGCTTCCCATTGGTGGTTTGAAAGAGAAACTACTGGCTGCTCATCGAGGCGGAATAGATACGATAGTTATTCCTCTTGAAAACGAGAAAGATCTGGCTGAAATTCCAAAATCAGTGCTTGGTAAACTGGATATAAAACCGGTACGCTGGATAGATGATGTTCTAGAAATTGCCTTGCAGTATATGCCGACTCCACTGGATGAAGAACCGGGTCCTGAGCAGAAAACTGCAAATGGTACAAAGAATAAAAAAGGTGGGAAATTAGATCCATTGAGACATCACTAAGCTTTAAACATAGATGAGCGTCAAAAAAGCAGCGCGATGAATCGCGCTGCTTTTTTATATAAAATTAAAATATTTTATGAGAATAATTATATTTAAATAGATTTTTTCATATAAAAAAGCAAACCCAAAAAAATAAAATATTTTTATTGTTTTTCTGACAAAAGATACAAAAACATACTTGACATAAATTAATCTCAAAAAATACAGTGAATATTCGGCCAAACCCATTGACACAGGGCTTTCAGGGCTGGTATAAAATCGCGGCAAGAACAAATTAAAGATTATCCATGCTGTTTGCTACCCATCGGACTGGATGGTGTATCCAGAAAGATAAGGGCTTTTAATTTCCTACACTAAAATTTTCAGGATTATTTTTTTCCTGAAAAACCACCTATAAGGGAACAATTAATGAATAAATCAGAACTTATTGACGCTATTGCAGAAAACTCAGGTCTGTCTAAAGCTGACTCCGGCCGTGCACTAGATGGTTTTATTGAAGCAATCAGCGGCGCGTTGAAAAATAATGATCAGGTTACAATCGTTGGTTTTGGTACTTACCTGGTACGTCAACGAGCTGCTCGTACTGGTCGTAATCCACAGACTGGTGCCGAAATCCAGATCGCAGCAGCAAATGTTCCTGCATTTAAGCCTGGTAAAGCATTAAAAGATGCAGTAAACTAGCGCCCGCTTCAAACGGCGGGTGGTTAGCTCAGTTGGTAGAGCGTC
>JAPHRO010000059.1 GCA_026195895.1 Gammaproteobacteria bacterium | reverse complement strand
GCCGCTCTCTCTTAACGATCCGCAACCATAACAGTAATATGACTGCTACGCTTTAATATACGATTTGCACGACCTTTAGCGCGGGCTTGAATGCGCTTCATAGTCGGGCCCTCATCAACAAATGTGCGTGATACTTTTAATTCATCAATATCAGCACCTTCGTTATGCTCAGCATTAGCAATGGCAGACTCCAGCACTTTACGTACAAGGTGTGCGCCTTTTTTATTGCTGAACATTAATGTTTGCAATGCTTCTTCTACTGGTAGACCACGAATCTGATCTACAACCAGTCGGCACTTCTGAGGCGAAATGCGAGCAAATGTATGTTTAGCTGCTACTTCCATCAGTTAGTACCCTATTTCGATTTTCTATCAGCAGCATGACCTTTGTAGGTCCGCGTCAGGGCAAACTCACCCAACTTGTGACCAACCATGTTCTCGTTAACCAGAACCGGCACATGCTGACGGCCATTATGGACCGCGATTGTTAAACCAACCATTTCAGGAAAAATAGTTGACCGACGTGACCAGGTTTTAATTGGACGACGATTATTTTCTTCAACTGCTTTTTCCACTTTCGCCATCAAATGATGATCGACAAATGGCCCTTTTTTTAATGAACGTGGCACGCTATTACCCTCAATTATTTCCGGTTACGACCGCGTACGATCATATTGTCTGTACGCTTGTTGCTACGCGTCTTCTTACCTTTAGTAGGCACACCCCAGGGAGAAACAGGATGACGACCACCAGAAGTACGACCTTCACCACCGCCATGCGGATGATCTACTGGATTCATTGCAACACCGCGGACTGTAGGACGAACACCACGCCAGCGTTTAGCACCTGCTTTACCCAAAGAACGCAGATTATGTTCAGAGTTACTCACTTCACCGACTGTCGCCTTACAATCAACGTGAATTTTACGCATTTCACCAGAACGTAAACGTAATGTTGCGTATGCACCTTCACGAGCAACCAACTGTGCAGAAGTACCTGCACTACGTGCGATCTGCGCACCCTTACCAGGCTTCATTTCAATACAATGAATCTGAGTACCCACAGGCATGTTACGCAGTGGCAAAGTATTACCTAGCTTGATTGGTGCATCGCTACCAGAAGCAATTGCATCACCGGCCGATACTCCTTTAGGCGCAATAATATAACGACGTTCACCGTCTGCATATTTCAGCAGCGCAATATATGCTGTGCGATTTGGATCATATTCCAGACGTTCAACAACAGCCGGAACCCCATCTTTATTACGCTTGAAATCAACAATACGATAATGCTGCTTATGACCACCACCCACGTGACGGGTAGTGATACGGCCCGCATTATTACGACCGCCGTTTCTAGATTTCTTTTCTACCAGTGCGCTATGCGGCTTGCCTTTATGCAGATCAGGATTAACCACCTTTACTACAAAACGGCGACCTGGAGAAGTAGGCTTAGTTTTTACAATTGCCATCGTCTACACTGCCCTTAGTTAGCACTAGCGAAATCTATGTCCTGACCTTCAGCCAGTTTGACATAGGCTTTACGCCAGTCCGAACGTTTACCATTACGCTGACCAAAACGTTTGGTCTTGCCTTTAACATTCATGACTCGAACCTGAGCCACCTTAACTTCAAACAGTGTCTCTACCGCCTGTTTGATTTCAGTTTTTGTTGCACCTGGTAACACTTTAAATACATGCTGCCCAGCCGCATCACCGACTATCGCACTCTTCTCAGATATATGCGGTGCCAGTAAAACCTGCAGGATGCGTTCTTGACTCATGCCAACCACTCCTCAATCGCACGAACCGAACCAACAGTCATCAGAATCTTTTCGTTACCCACCAGATCAACTGGCGTCATACCCGCTACGTCTGTCACATCAACATTACGCAAATTACGGGCAGACAGGTATAAGTTCTCATCACCTGTTTCGGTCACAATCAAAGCCCTGTCCAGATCGAGATCTTTCAGCTTTGTAACCATATTCTTTGTTTTTGGCGCATCTACCGCGATATCCTCAACCACTAACAAACGATCCTGACGAATCAATTCAGAAAGTATTGAGCTGATCGCTACCCGGTACATCTTTTTATTCAGCTTTACCGAATGATCACGCGGAGTCGCAGCAAAAGTTTTACCACCGCTACGCCAGATAGGACTACGAATAGTACCTGCACGCGCACGACCTGTACCTTTTTGACGCCATGGCTTAGCACCGCCACCACGCACATCAGAACGACTTTTCTGCGCTTTTGTACCAGCACGGGCACCGGCCAGGTAAGAAACTACAGCCTGATGCACCAGCCCTTCATTGAAGTCGCGACCAAAGACAGCATCCGATACGGATACTTTGTCGCTAGCTTTATGTAATTGAAGATCCATTTGAATCTAAACCTCTTACCCTTTAGCCTTAGCTTTAACAGCAGGACGAACAATCACGTCACTACCCCTGGAACCAGGCACAGAACCTTTAATCAATAACAGACCACGTTCTGCATCTACACGAACAAGCTCTAAAGTTTGCACTGTGCGACGCTTATCACCCATGTGGCCAGCCATTTTCTTGCCTTTGAAAACACGACCAGGTGTCTGACACTGACCGATAGAGCCTGGCGCACGATGCGAGATAGAGTTACCGTGAGTAGCATCCTGCATTGCAAAACCCCAACGCTTAACGCCACCAGCAAAACCCTTACCAATTGACCTGCCTGTCACATCTACTTTCTGACCAGCTTCGAACAGCGCCACCGTCAACTCAGAACCCAATTCATAAGAAGCATCATCTGAACCTTCCAGACGAAACTCCCACAAACCGCGGCCAGCCTCAACACCGGCTTTAGCATAGTGACCTGCAGAAGCTTTGTTTACACGAGATGCCTTACGAGCACCTGTTGTTACCTGAATCGCACTATAACCGTCAGTATCCACGGATTTAACCTGCGTTACGCGGTTTGGCTCAACTTCTACAACTGTCACAGGAACAGAAACGCCATCTTCAGTGAAGATACGTGTCATACCATGTTTTTTACCGACTAAACCGATAGTCATGTCTGCATCCCGAAATTATTCTTAAGCAAAAGAAACGAGTTTTTATTTCTCGCTTCAATTATATATTCACATGTTTCTACAAAATGGCCCAGGAATGAACTGGGCCAAGTGAATCACGTATTCTAACATGCAATCACAATCTCGACTACATTTTGTAGTCATAAATTTGTAATTAATTCAGCTTGATTTGTACATCCACACCCGCAGCCAGATCCAGCTTCATTAGCGCGTCCACAGTCTTGTCAGTAGGATCAACGATATCAAGCAGACGCTTATGAGTACGCAACTCATACTGGTCACGGGCATCTTTATTCACATGAGGTGAAATCAATACTGTGAAACGCTCTTTCTTGGTTGGCAGCGGAATTGGTCCCAGCACATGAGCGCCGGTACGTTTCGCTGTTTCCAGAATTTCTGAGCACGAACGGTCAACCAGACGGTGATCGAACGACTTCAGGCGAATACGGATTTTTTGATTTGCAGTAGCCATATCAATTACTCAATTATTTTACTTACAACACCAGCACCTACGGTACGGCCACCTTCGCGAATCGCGAAACGTAAACCTTCTTCCATAGCTATCGGTGCAATCAGGCTAACCGTCATC